>JBKOWS010000058.1:0-55810 GCA_046724565.1 Actinomycetota bacterium
GCTCAATGTGAGCGGACGACCATTGTCCTCTACCTCTAGCGGCCCGAGCAGCCGGAACTCCATGTGTCACCTGCTCCTAGACGTCGCCTCAAGCTAACACCGTCAATCGGTTGTCCCAAAAGGGCGTTTGAGTCAATGCGAGCGTTGCGCGAGTGCTTGTTGAGGCGGGCGATCGAAGCTCGGAGTAAGCGGAGCCGCAGTCAGTGGCTCCGAAGACGAGAGGAGCGAAAGATGCAGCGCAGCCTCAGCAGATCAACCGCTCAGTGGGTGACCGTGGCGATCGTTGCTGCCGTTTTCGCAGCACCGTCCGCCCAGGCTTTCCACGCGCCTGCCGACCATCGCCCGGCAAAGTCCAGCCCACACTGGAGCGCAAGTCCGCTCGAGATCGACCGCCTTGGCCCGAAGTACGTTCGGTTGGAACACCGTTTGGCCCCCGCGCCGGTGTACGTCGTCAAGATCGTCAGTCGCGGCGGCTTCGATTGGGGCGATGGCGCGATCGGTGCGGCGGTGTCAGCCCTGGCGCTCGCGTCGGTGGCCGGACTCGCGTTGCTCGTCACGCGCAGCAGTCGTCGGCCGCAGCTCGAGGGGCGAGGCGAGCCGACGATCTAGCGAGAGCGGACGTCGATCGACGTGGCGGTCCTCGCCACGCCCTTCGCTCCTCGACCAATCCGCCGAACGAATCTCCCAGCAGCTCGGACCGGACGTCTCAGCACTCGTAGCGGTCTCACGGAGCAATACTGTACGACGTTGACACGACTTCACCAGGGCCGTAGGGTCGCTTCAGTTTTCCTTCCATGGCGTCCAAGGAGACCTGATTCCGTCCAGCGCGCCCGAAACTGCGGCCGAAGTCGACGTCGGCGAGCGCTTGCGGGACCTTCGCCGCTTGCGGCGCGCGACGCTCCGGACGATCGCCGAGCGCGCCGGGGTCAGTGAGAGCTTCCTGAGCCAGGTCGAGCGCGGCCGGGCGAGCGCCAGCGTCGCGTCTCTCCGTCGGATCGCCGGCGCGCTCGGCGTGACCGTTGCCGACCTGTTCGATTCGAGTGGCCCGCCGCGGCCGCAGGTGCTCAGGCGCGACGATCGTCCCTCGCTCGGGTTCGGCATCCTCGGCACGAAGCGGTTGCTCACGCCTCGGCCGTTGCATCACCTCGAGGTGTTCGTCGGTGAGCTCGACGAGGGCGGCTCCACTGGCGCAGAGCCGTACGCGCACGGAGATTCCGAAGAGCTACTGATCGTCTTGTCCGGGCGCGTCCAGCTCGAGCTCGACGGCGACGTCCACGAGCTCGGGCATGGCGACAGCATCGACTACCGCAGCTCGTCACAACACCGGGTCACGAACGTGGGTCAGGGGCGAGCGGAAGTGATCTGGATCATCAGTCCGCCCAGCTACTAGGGGAGGGGAAGGAGAGAAAGACGATGGAAGAGGGCCAAGATCTGCCGGAGCGGAGATTCAGCCGCGAAGACCTATTGAAGCTTGCGGCGGCCGCTGGAGGGGCCGGGCTGCTCGCCGGACCGACAGGCATCGCGGAGGCAGCAAGCGCGCACCTGGCCGCCGAGAGCGGGCGCCTACAGGTGCTCGACTGGGCGGGGTACGGAAACGACGGCGGGCAGGCCATGTTCGCCTCCTACGTCAAGAAGTACCCGAACAACAAGCCACAGTTCACGTACATGACGAACGAATCGGACGCGCTGGCGAAGCTGCACGCCGGCGTCAAGCCGGACATCTTCCGGCCGTATGTCGGCTGGGTGAAGTACTTCGCGACCAGCGGCCTCGTGCAGCCGTGGAATCCGAGGCTGATCTCGAACTTCAAGAACCTGAACCCGTACATGGTCAAGGCCGGCCAGTACAACGGCAAGCAGTATGGGATCCCGGCGGACTGGGGCCTCGACGCGATCCTCTACCGCAGCGACAAGGTGAAGCCGAAGGCGAAGTCGTTCGGCCTCCTGTTCGACGAGCGGTACAAGGGCAAGATCGCGTGGTACGACGACATCACGATGATCCAGGCCGCGGGCTTGTACCTGGGCTTCAAGAACTGCTGGAACCAGACGGACGCACAACTCAAGCAATCGCAGAACCTCCTCAAGTCGAAGAAGCATCTCGTGCGTCTGATCTGGTCGTCCGAGACGAACTTGTGGGAAGCGTTCGGGTCGGGCGAGGTCTGGATCGCGTACGCGTGGCCCAACGACTGGGTGCAGATGAAGAAGAAGGGGCTCAAGGTCGTCTACATGCGCCCGAAGGAAAAGCCGCTTGCGTGGGTTGGGATGTTCATGCTGCTCAAGGGGTCGTCGCGCCCCAAGCTCGCGCACGCCTACGCCGATGCGTGGAGCTCGACGAAGTCGGCGAAGTGGCTCGAGGACAACTATGGCTACGGTTCCGCAAACATCAAGGCGCGCCCTGCGTCGAGCGACCTGCTCCGTGTGCTGCAGCTGAGCAACCCCAAGGCCATCACCCTGCCGAACGCGTACATCGACCGCGACATCCCCCGGCGGGCGCTGTACGCGCGGATGTGGGAGGAAGTGAAAGCCGCCTGACCGGCCTCAGGTAGCGCGACATGGCAGTCCGAGGCGAAGCCGGAGTGCCGGCGGTCAGCCTGTCGAGGCGTCGGCGGAAGCGGCTCGACCTGGCTGCGCCGGCTCTCCTCGGCCTGCCGTTGGCGTGGCTCGTCGCGTTCTTCGTCGTGCCGATCGCGATCGTCGCGCTGTACAGCTTCAACGTCTACTCGCTCTTCCCGGGTGAGCACGGGTTCACGTTGGGAGCGTGGAAGGCATTCGTGCAGAGCTCGACGTACCTCGGGCTGTTCTGGAAGTCCGTGAAGATGTCGCTGATCGTGTCGGCGATCGTTGTCGCGCTGGCCTACCCGGTCGCGTATTACCTGGCGCTGTCAGGCACGAAGCGCAAGTACGTGCTGTTGCTGTTGCTCATCGCCCCCTTTCTCACGAGCTATCTGTTGCGTGTGCTCGCGTGGAAGGTGATCCTCGGGAACGAGGGCGTGTTGAACTCGTTCCTCGTCTGGGTCGGGGTCAGGTCGCCCGACCACCCGATCTCCCAGCTGCTCTACAGCAGGTTCGCCGTGATGCTCGTGCTCGCGTACGTCTGGGTGCCGTTCGTCGCTCTCCCGATGTTCGTGTCGCTGGAGAGCCTCGACCGCCGCTTGCTCGAGGCGGCCTGCGACCTCGGCGCAAGCCGCTGGGTGGCGTTCCTCCGCGTGACGCTTCCCCTGAGCCTGCCCGGAGTGATTGCGGGCTTCCTGTTCGTCTTCATCCCCACCGTCGGAGAGTTCGTGACGCCGTCGCTCGTCGGTGGAACGTCCGGCTACATGTACGGAAACCAGATCGTGGATCTGTTCCAGACCGGCTTTCCCGACTGGGAGACCGGCTCGGTGCTCGCGCTGTTCCTCCTCCTCGTCGTCGCCATGCTGACCGCGGTCTTCGCCCGTTTCCTTCAAGTGCGGCAGGTGACGGCTAGCTGATGGACGTTGCGCTCTCGCAGAACGGAAAGCGGGCCCTGCGCGTGTTCTTCTGTCTGCTCGTCGTGTTCCTCTACGCGCCGATCGCGATCCTGCTCATCTTTTCGTTCAACAACTCGGACGTGCCGACCTTCCCGCTCAGCGGCTTCACTCTCCACTGGTACCACCAGTTCATTACGAACGCGGACCTCAGGGCAGCACTCGAGACCAGTGCGCTCGTCGCCGTCCTCTCGAGCATTGGGGCCGTCCTCCTCGGGGTGGTGGCCTCCATTGCCCTCGCCCGTAGGCGCTTTGCCGGCAAGGCCGCGGTCTCGGCGCTGCTGCTGAGCCCTCTGGTCATTCCTTATGTCGTGTTCGGCATCTCGCTGCTGCTCTTCTTTCACGCTGCCGGGATCCCGCGGTCGATCCTGACCGTTGTGATCGGACACATCGTCATCAGCCTTCCGTACACGATCCTCGTGCTGGTTCCTCGGCTCGACCAGATCGACGTCGCGCTCGAGGAGGCTGCCGCCGATCTCGGGGCGAGCCCGCTTCAGACGTTTCGCTTGATCGTGCTGCCCCTGATCCTTCCGGCTGTCCTCTCCGCGTTCCTGATCGCATTCACGACGTCGTTCGACGAGTACGCGCTCGCGTCGTTCGTCGTGGGGACGCGCGTGACGTTCCCGATCTATCTCTATAGCGCCCTTCGCTTTCCGAGCCAGCTGCCACAGGTGATCGCCGTCGCCGTGGTCGTGATGGTCATCTCGCTCGTGGTCGTCATCTCGGCGGAGATCGGCCGGCGCGTGGCGGAACGACGGCTCTCGCTGTAGCCCTGGCACGTAGGCTCCCGGGATGGTCGAGACCGCGGTACCGGGGCGACTGACCTGGCGGGTCGCCGAGGTGGTCGAGGTGCGTCCGGAGACGAGCCGGACGAAGACGATCGCGTTCGACGTCGCAGGCTGGCCCGGCCATCGCGCCGGCCAGCACCTCGACGTGCGGCTGACCGCCGAAGACGGCTACCAGGCCGAGCGGAGCTATTCGATCGCCTCGGCCCCGGAATCCCCCGCGTTGGAGCTGACGGTCGAGCGCCTCGACGACGGCGAGGTCTCGCCCTACCTGACGGACGAGCTCCGGCCGGGCGACGCGATCGAGCTCCGGGGTCCGGTCGGCGGCTACTTCGTCTGGGATCCCAAGGCCGAGGGGGATGTCCTCCTCGTCGGAGGCGGCTCCGGTGTCGTGCCGCTGATGGCGATGGCTCGTCAGCGCCGAGTCGAAGGAAGCGCGATCCCGACCCGACTGCTCTATTCCGCGCGCACGCTCGAGGACGTGATCTACCGGGACGAGCTGATGCGGCTCTCCGACCGCGGCGACGGGTTCGACGTCGTGTACACGCTGACGCGCGTGCAGCCTCCGGGCTGGGACGGTTACGACCGCCGGGTCGACCGCGACCTGCTCGCGGAGGTCGCTCCCGCGCCGGGTGAGCTGGCTCTGTCGTTCGTGTGCGGGCCGACGCCGTTCGTCGAGGCCGTCGCCGGCGCGCTCGTCGAGCTCGGCCACGAACCTGGCCGCGTCAAGACCGAGCGCTTCGGTCCGACAGGAGGATGAGATGAGTGAGCTGATGCTCGACGGCAACGCTGCTGCAGGCGTCCTGCAGGAGATCTTCGCGGTTGAGATGACCACCGCGGTCGGAACCTGTGACAACTGCGGGACGGCAGGTGAGGTCGGCACCGTGCACCTCTACCGCGGGGCCGGCCTCACTCTGCGTTGTGCAACCTGCGAGGCGGTGCTGATGAAGATCGTCACGTCCGGGTCGCGGACGTGGGTCGACCTTCGCGGTCTCCGCACGGTGCAGGTCGACTCCTAGGTCACCGAAGCACGTACCTGGCGACGCTCGCACCGGCGCCGAGACTCGTTCGCAGCTGGAACAGAGAGCCGTCTGATGAGAAGCGAAGCGGTGCGAAGAGATTCACCTCGCCGAGCAGCGGCCGGTCTGCCAGAGACACGCGCGCGCGGATCGCTCCGTCGGTCGCGAGCCGCACGACGAGCTTCTCCCACCGCTCACGTGCCGAGACCTCGAGCGGCAGCACCAGATCGCCACCGACGAGCGCGGGTGCTGCGGCGAGGCCTGACATGCGCGTCCTGCTCGTGACGCTCCACGCGCGAACAACTCGGTCGTCGCGGTCGATCAGCGCGAAGCGTGCTCGCGTGTACGACAGGTCGGCGACAAGACGGAGGCCGCCGGGCAGTGGTTCGAACGGACTCGCACCTTGGTTGCGCGAGGCGACCGAGAGCCGCCGTCCGGCCGGTGTGGTCAACGGGACCCACGAAACGTGACCGCCGAACGGCGCGCACGTGAGCCCGCAAGCCTGGACCGCGTAGACGCGGCCGTCAGGGCCGAGTTGGAGCTGCAAGGTGGCCACACCGAGGGTGGCCGGCGCCTTCCAGCGGACGCTGCCTGACGGCGTCAGCGCGTAGAGGTGGTTCTTGTCGCCTCGGCTTTGGTCGGCCGTGTCGGCGGCGCGAAGGTAAATCGCTCCGTCACGTCCCAGCACGAAGTCGGTGACAGACAACGCCGGTGGAAGGCTCACCGAGCGCTCCGGACGCGCGGCGCCGCCTGCCTGCCACACCAACAGCCGGTGATTCAGCCGGTCGAGGACCCAGATCGAGCCGTTGCGTGCGATGTCGAACGACGAGGGTCCGTCTCCGCCAGGCGGGTCGGCGCAGCACGCCAGGCCCACCCCGTTCGGACCGGTGCGTGCGACGACGGCGTCTGGCGTGCTAAGGCGGCCGAAGACGTGACTGCCGAGCGCGACTGTCTGGAACCGATCGAGGACCCAGACACGTTGCGGATGGCGAGCGCCTCCGGCCGGAACGGTCGCGGAGCGACCGGATACGGGGTCGTGAAGCACGGCGTAGTAGAAGAGCTTCGATCCCGACAGGAGCGTGGGCGGCACGTGTCCGAGCAAGGCAGTGCCGCAGACCTGGTCGCGGCGCATCGCAGCGGCGTCGGCGGGATCGCCGGGGCAGTAGGTTCCACGCCTCAGAGGAAGGCGGGTGTAGGTCCGCTGAAAGGCGTTCCGTACGAACAACGAGCCCCGAGCGGAGCTCGGAAGCAGGGCATAGGCGAGCGTGACCGCTCGCCCCCGCGCCAGCAGGAGCGGTGGCTCGTGATAGGTGCTGAGTGGCGCAGGCGCCGCGATCGCCGACCAGCCGGCGCCGAGGAATGAGACCGCCATGACCCCCAGTAACGTCGACCTGATGTATCTGGACACGGTTCCCTCCGTTTCTCGATGTAGCCTTGCTTGCTACAGCGAGTGTCGATGCCGACCCATCACCGATCCATGGACGTGAGATAGGCGGTTGGTGGAATTTGGCTCTGTAAACCGCTCGCCGTGCCTCAGCTACGACGTCGACCAGGCCCGGCTCGTGCTCGTCCAGAACGGGCAGCGGCACGAGATCTCGGTCCGTGCGCAGGCTCATCGGCTCGTGCGCTACATGGTCGAGCGGAACGAGGCCAGCGGCGGGCCCGCTCTCTGCACGCACGAGGAGTTGATGGAGGCTGTGTGGGCGGACGAGCCCATGCACAGCCGTGAGGAGCTCGCGAAGCTCGTCTGGGAGATTCGGAAGAAGCTCGAGCCATTCGGTGCCGCCCAGCTGATCGAGAACGAGCGGCGGCGCGGCTACCGCCTTCGGACCTGCGTGGCGTCCATCGCCGAACCGGCGCCACCGGGACGAGTGCCGCGGGCAAGACCAGGCGGTCTCGTGGTCGCGGTGGGGGTCGGGATTCTGGTCGTGCTCGGCGCCCTGGCCGCCGCGATCGTGATCGCAACGAGAGGCCATGGCTCCGGCCAGGCGCAGGCGAACACCGCGACGCTGCGAACGTTCGTCGATCGGGTCGAGAACGTCCTCGAGCAGGCACAGAACGGACGGCGCGAGATCGGAGCCGCGCTGACCGCGGGCATCAACTGCTCGATTTCGCCCCACGAGGCCGGCCAGCGGATCGCGAGCGTGGCCGACAACCGGCAGAGCATCCTCGGCCAGCTCGGGATCTTCGTGACTCCGACGCAGCCGGCGGACGATGCCGTCACCTTCCTGCAGCGGGCTTTGCAGCAGTCGATCGAGGCCGACCGCCACTATCGGGATGCGTTCTTCGAGGATGCGCAGTCCGGCTCGGGCTGTCCGCCGCGCCAGAATGCGAGCTTTCGGCTGGCCGCACGGTCGAACGCTCGTGCCACCGAGGCAAAGAGACAGTTCGTTTCGGTGTTCAATCCGCTCGCATCGCGCTTCGGTCGCCGGACGTGGACGCCCGCGGACTTCTGATGCGGCGCTAGCCTCGCCTCAGTGGCGCTACTCGCCGTGCCGCACCCGTACGATTTCGAGCGCTCGCTCGACCGTTTCACCTTCTGGGGCGTCGACCGCGCGAACGTCTGGCACGAGGGCGCGCTCTATCGCGTGATCGCGGGACGAGAGGTCCGGATCGACGCGGCCGGCGGCGGCGTCCGCGTCGAGCCCTTCGACGATGCAATCGAGCCCGCCGTGCGCAAGCTCCTCGGGCTCGAGCTCGAACTCGACCCCTTTTACGAGTTCGCCGCTGCCGATCCGGTGCTGGCGGAGGCGGTGCGGCGGTTACCCGGCTTTCGCCCGCCCCTTGCGCCCGACCCGTTCGAGGCACTTGTCTCCTCGATCACTGCCCAGCAGGTCTCGCTCCATGCCGCCTTCGCGGTGCGCAGCCGATTCATCGAGCGTTTCGGCGAGCCGGCCGATCTAGCCGTCGCCTTCCCGACGCGCGATCGTGTGGCGCGCGCCGGCGCGGATGAGCTGCGCGAGCTCGGCTTTTCCACGCGTAAGGCCGAATACGTGCTCGGCCTGGCGCGGGCAGATCTGGACTTCGCAGCGCTTGCGTCGCTTCCCGACGACGAGGTGAAGCTCCGCCTGACCGCCTTGCGGGGCCTCGGCGAGTGGAGTGCAGACTGGTTCCTGGCGCGGCATCTCGGCCGACCGCAGGCCTGGCCTGCCGGCGACCTCGGGCTGCGCAAGGCTGTGCTCGCGTTCTACCCTGAAGCCAAGGACGTTCGCGCCGCGGGCGTCCGCTTCGATCCCTTCCAGAATCTCAGCGCCCACTACCTCCTCGCAGCTCTGCGCTACTCATGACGATCAGATCCGCCTCCTCCAGCGACCGCGACTTGCTCCGTGAGCTGTGGGAGGAGTTCGAGCGCGAGCTGGGCGGCCCCGCGTACTTGCAGGAGACCTGGGAGGAAGCGTGGCCCGATCTCTCGCGCACGATCAAGAACGGGGCGGCACTGCTGGCGGAGGACGACGGTCGTGCGGTCGGGTTCATCTTTTGCGTGCTCGGCGATCGAGGGCGCAAGACCGCGCATGTCACCGACTTCTACGTTCGACCGGAAGCCCGCGATCGGGGAGTCGGAACACAACTCCTGGGCGCGCTCATCGATCCTGCACGCGCGAACGGCCTCGACCACGTCAGCCTCGAGGTGCTCGTGCGCAATGCGGATGCGCGCCGCCTTTACGAACGGCTCGGTTTTGCACCCGTTGACGTGTTCATGGTGGCGCCTCTCGGCGCGCTCGCCGACCGTCTGGGCAGCGACGAACGGCCGCAGTCCTTCGGCTCGCTGCACGTGCAGACGGACGACGAGGCAGACGTACAACGCGCCGTTCAGCAATTCCTGCCTCGACTCGGACGCTCTGCGTTCACGGAGGTGACGCCCGCGCGGAACGGCTGGGTGACCGTCGTCGACCAGCTCTGCGACCGTGACCGGAGCGCGCAGCGTCGGCTCGGCGGCGAGCTCTCGGAGCGGCTCGGCGTTCCTGCCGTCGCGCTGGCGCTCGAAGAGGAGACGGTCGTGCGCTTCCTCTTGTTCGAGCGCGGGCGGATGGTCGACGAGTACCTTTCCGTCCCGACGTACTACGGAGGGCTCAGCAAGGCGGACGAGCTATCGCTCGCCGCGAACCCGACGCTCGCCGCCCGGCTCACCGGTGCCGACCCGAATCGCGTGCGTGCTGTCGCACGTATCGCGTCATCGCCTTCTGAGCTTCCGCCGGCGCGCGAACTGCTCGAGCAGATCGCCGACGTCCTCGGGCTCGAGGCTAGGATCGACCGGTGATCACGCTCTACGACGCGGACCGGTGTCCGTACTGCGCACGCGTGCGGATCGTGCTCGCGGAGAAGCGCCTCGAGTACGAGACGGTGCCCGTCGACCTCGACGATCGGCCCGCCTGGATCTACGAGAAAAACCCCCTTGGCCGCGTGCCGGTCCTGGAGGAGGACACCTTCGTCCTGGCGGAGTCGGCCGTCATCGACGAGTACCTCGAAGACCGGTACCCCGAGCCGGCCCTGTGGCCGGCCGATCCGGCTGATCGTGCGCTCGGCCGGATGCTCGTCTTTCGCTTCGACGAGCTGTCACGGCCGTACTACGCGCTGCGGCGTGGCCAGGAGGGCGCCGGCGAGCGCTTTGACGCGGCCCTCGCCGAGCTCGACGGCGTGCTCGAGTCGCAAGCGTTCCTGAGCGGGCGCGAGTTCGGTCTCGCCGATGCCGCTTACGTGCCGTGGATCCTGCGCGCGCGCGATCGAATGGAGGTCGAGCTGACGCCGTTTCCTGCACTTGCGGATTGGGTCACCCGGCTCGAGCAGCGCCGATCGATCGCGGCCGAGCTCGAGCTCGTCGCCTCGCTTTGACCATCCTGCTTCTGCACGCCTTTCCCCTCGATGAGCGCATGTGGGGACCGCAACTCGAGGTCCTCGGCGATCACGACGTTCACACACCGCGCCTGTACAGCCGCGGACGGACGATGGCAGCGTGGGCTCAGTCGATTGCAGACGAGACCGAGGGCGAGCTCGTCCTGGTCGGCGCTTCGATGGGCGGCTACTGCGCCCTCGCGCTCGCCCGGCTTGCGCCCGAGCGAGTGCGCGGTCTGCTGCTCGTCGGTGCGCGTCCCGACGCGGACTCCCCCGAGCGGCGTGCGGGACGCGCCGACACGATCGACTTGATTCGCCGCGAAGGCGCCGACGGACTCTGGGCGTCGATGGAGCCGAAGCTGTTCCACGACCGGAGCAAGGCTGACCCGGAGCTGGCGTTTCGCGACCCTGACCTCCTCGTCGAGGCAGTTGAGGCGATCCGGGACCGGGAGGATTCGACTGACGTGGCGCGCTCGTTCGTCGGTCGCGTGCGGTTTGTCGTCGGCGAGTTCGATCCCTTTGTGTCGGCGGCCGAGCTGGCCGAGTTCGACGTACAGGAGATCCCCAACGCCGGGCATCTGGTGAACCTCGAGCTTCCCGACGTGTTCAACTCCGCCGTGCGTGAGTTCCTCGACATTGTCTGAGCTGCCGCCCGTCGTCGACGTCGACTGGCTCGAGCGGGAGCTCGGGGCGGACGACCTGTTTCTCGGCGACGTCCGCGGGCCGAACGCGCACGCGCGCGGGCACATTCCCGGCTCGAGGCCGCTGGTGCTCGGATCGCCTCCGCCGATGAGCGATCCGGCGGTGCTGGAACCGCTCGCAGCGGAGGTCGGGCTCCGGCTGCGGCGTCACGGCGTGACCGGCACCGAACGGCTCGTCCTCTACGACCGCGGCGACGGCGTCGGCGCGATGCCGGCCGCGCAGATGGCTGAGTTCGCCGGTCATCCCCGCGTTTCCATCATGCTCGGGGGGCTGGCGGCCTGGCCCGGCGAGCTCGAGGTCGGTCAGGTCGAGCTGCACCCCGTGAAAACGACGTTCGAGCCGCGCTTCGAGGCCGTTCCGACGCGCGATGAGCTCGCGCGCCGTCTCGACGACCCATCGCTGCTGATCCTCGATGTCAGGACGGAGGAGGAGTTCAGAGGCAAGCAGGGGTATCCATGCGATCCGCGTCAGGGCCGAATCCCCGGCGCGCGTCATCTGCACGTCCAGCAGCTCCTCGACGAAAACGGGCAACCGTTGCCGTCAGGTCAGATCCGCGCGCGCCTCGGCGATCCCAACGAGATCGTTGCGTACTGCCATTCGGGGTCGCGTTCTGCGCTCGCCACGCTCGCATTGCGCTCGGCCGGATACCGGGCGCGGAACTACCCGGGCTCGTGGCACGAATGGTCGCGTCACGACCTGCCGATGGAAAGAGGCTGACCGACTAGGCCGGTGCCCCGACGCGCTCTGCGACCTCGGCGAAGGCGGTGCAGAGCTCGCGACCGAGAGCATTCCACGTGTCGATGCGGTCACGCGTCTCAGCGCGCAGCGCCTCGCGGTCGTTGGGAATCGACTCTTCCTCATCTGCGATCCAGCCCTCCAGCTGGGCCAGCGTGACCTCGGGGTGGAACTGCACACCCCACGCATTCGCTCCGAGGCGGAACGCCTGCGTGCACGCCTTGCTGCGCGCGAGCTCGACGGCTCCGGCCGGCAGAACGTACGTGTAGTAGTGCCACTGAAAGGCGACGAAGCTCTTCGGTAGCCGCGACAGGACGGGGTCGTCCGCCGCTGCTTCGGTCAGCTCGACAGGCAGCCAGCCGATTTCCGGCTCGCTCGCAGGGTGGACAGACGCATGCGCGGCCTTGGCCAGCAGTTGCGCGCCGAGACACAAGCCTAGGACCGGTGTGTGCAGGTCGAGCAATCCGTGCAGGAACAAATCTTCCTCGCGCAGCCAGGGATGGTGCTGGTCCTGGTCGGCGTGCATTGCACCGCCGAACACCAGTACTGCGCCATAGGCGTCGAGCGGTCGAGGCAACGGCGTGTCCCAGGCGAGGCTCCACTCCTCGAGCCGATGGCCGCGCTCCGCGAGAACGTCACCGAAGATGCCGGAACGCACCTGTTCGCCGTGGATGACCGCGAGCACGTCCATCTCAGCTCGGCGCGCTAACGGGAACCTTCTCTGCCTGCAACAGACGTTGCAGCTCTCTGGCGTTTGCGGCGGCCTGTGCCATCCGGCCACCGTGGCCGTCCGGGCTCGTGGCGTTGTTGTTGAAGAACGCGTAGGCCTGCTCCGCCTGCTCGGACAGTTCGCGCAGCGGCCCGACCCATTCGCGCAGTTCCTCGTCCGAGTAGAGGTAGTCGAAACGCTCCGCGGCTCCTCCGCCCCGCTTGTTCCAGGTCGAAGCGTTGCGGCCGTGGAAGCGAACGTAGGCGGTCGGGCTCGTCAGCGCAAGCACTGTGGGCACGAGGTTCTTCGCGCCCTCGATTCGTGGAGCGTCGACGATGACGTTCGTCGCGCCGAGCTCCTCGAGGAAGCCCAATGTCTCGTCGCGGTGCTCGTCGCCCAGCCAGCTCTCATGGCGGAACTCCACGAGCATCTCGTTGCCGCCGACCTGCTCGCGGGCCCAGCGCAGATAGTCGAGCGAGCGGTCCTTGTAGACCACGTACGACGGGAACTGAAACAAGATCCCACCTAGCTTGCCCGCCGACCGAAGTGGCTCCAGCGCTTCGAGAAAACGCTGAAAGACCTTTCCGCGAAACTCGCGTGACGGACGGTCGACGCGTCCCCGCTCGTCGGTCTGGGCCTCGTCACGCAGGTCCGGCGGGAGGGACTCCAGCTTGACGGGATGCCGTGTCATCAGTCCGAACGCCTTGACGTGCATGACGAAGTCGTCCGGTGTCCGCTCCGCCCAGCGCGCGACCATCGACTCTTCGGGCAGCCGGTAGTACGTCGAATCCACCTCGACGGTGTCGAAGCGCTCGGCGTAGTACGCAAGCCGATCACCAGGCTTGATTCCAGGCGGATACCAGTGCTTCGAGAGCGCCTCGTCGGCCCAGGAACAGGTGCCGATCCTGATCTCAGCCACGGTGCCAGCATACGAGAAGGGGCCCGATAGGGCCCCCACTCGTCGATTTCCTCCTCTCCGGGCTAGAGCCGGATGCGGATCTTCCGGCTGACTGCCGTGAACCCGGAGCTGGTCGCGTTCACGCAGGGGATGTTCGGCAGCGACGGAGATGCGCAGCCCGTCGAGGTCGCATCCCGCTCCGCCACTGTCGTCCGGGCCTGGAAAGTCGTCGTCGTCTTCCTGCCGCTCTTGCGCAGGAGGATCGAGTAGGCGCCAGATGCGGAGGTGCGGGCTCGGAAGCGCAACTTCCCGTTGAGCAGGAGGCTGACCTGCGCGCCGGCGACGGCGGCGCCTGACTGCGTGACCTTTCCTGACGCCCGCACGATGCGCTTCCCCTTGTTGGCCACCTTCGCATTGAGGGTGACGGCGCCGTTTGAGACCAGTGCACGGGTCTCAACAGTCCCAGCCGGGTTCGGCAACGGGAGGCCAGCACGCCACGGTGTCGTAATCGCCTTCCACACCGTGTCTCCGGGTGCGTTGGTGAAGACGTTGTCGACTTTGAACGTCGCGTCGAGGAGCTGTGAGCCGTTGGGTGCGCGACCGGGCGTGTCCTTCGGCACATCGGCGGGCGGAAGGCAGATGACGAGCTTGTAGGCACCGAGCGCGGTCTCTGCGCCTGCGGTGGGATCGACGTGAACTGGAAGCTTCTGACTCTGGCCTGCGACCTGCAGGTCGAGGATCCACACGGCGAGGTGGGTTCCCGTCGCACATCCCGGTGCATTCGTATTCGGCGCAGCGACGACCACGTCGCCAGAGAGGGGAAGCGGAATGTTTTGGTCGCGGACGAAGACGTTTCCCGTGGCAGTGCCGATCTTCGAACCCGCTGTTGCTGACGCGTTGATCGTGTACCCGGACGGAACGTAAACGGTGATCTTCGCGGGCTGCGGATCGGTCTGTGCCTGCGAGACCTTGACCGTGAGCGAAGTGGCGGTCTGACTAACGCTGAGCTTCTGCGTTGCGAGCGCGTTGGCCGCGAGCGCCAGCGACGCACTGCCCACCACCGCGAGCACGGCCAGCCTGAGCAATGTCTTCATACCCCTTCCTTTCTTACTTCGAAATAAGAAAAGCCCTTCATAAGACGCGCGCTTCCCGAAAGAGTTGAGCCTAACCACGTGCACTCACGAGCTTCCCGAAGAACTGCCAGTGATCGCCCTGGTAGCGGGCGAGCTTCACCCGGTCCATCGGGACGTAGTCCTGGGGTGAGGTTTTGATCCGGACGCCCGGAAGCAGGAACGGGTTCGTCTCGTCGAGATGGGTCGCCGCCTGGAGGACGCTCGAGCGAGTCGGGTTTCGGCCCGCGTGCCGCAGTGTGTCCACCATGGTGTACGCGACCGCCATGCCGTAGTAGTTGAACACGTCGTCGGCCTTCCCGTCCGGAAGGAAGCGCTGGAGGATCGACCTGTACAGCTTGACGGTTTTGTCTTTCGCCCAGACCTTCGACGTCGGATCCTTGACGAACGCGATGGAGATCGATCCGGCGACTTCCTTCCGACTACTCGCTACGCGCGCGATCTTCATGATGTCCGGCGAGATCGACACCGAGGTGACGTAGACGTGCGGGCGCCAGCCGAGCCTGAAGGCGCCGACGTAGCCGAAGATCGCGAACTTCGGCGTCGCGAAAAGCATCAGCGTGTCGGCCCCCGTGCTCTTCAGGCTTGCCATCTGCGAGCTGATGTCGTTGTCGTCGATCTCGTAAGATTGCGTTCCGACGATCTTCGCCTTGCCTCGCAGGCCTCGCCGGAGTCCGTTGAGCATGTCCTTGCCGAAATCAGAGTCCTCGTAGAGCACGGCGATGCGTGATCGCGGCCGATGCGTGGCGATGTAGCGCCCGTAGATCCCGCCCTCGCCGAAGAAGCTCGGAAGGTAACCCATCGACCACGGATACTTCGCGTGCTCGGTTGCAAGCTTCGAGACGCCGCTGCCGACGAACAGCTGCGGCACCTTGCGATCGTTCAGGTACGAGCGGATCGCGAGGGCATGCTCGGTGCCGACGCTGTTGAAGATCGCGAGGACCTGGTCCTGTTCGACGAGTTGCCGCGTCAGCGTGATCGTCTTGGCGACGTCGAACTCGTCGTCGAGGTACTTGTAGACGATCTTCCGCCCGAAGACGCCGCCTCTGGAGTTGACGTAGCGGAAGTAGGCATCGGCGCCGCGCCCGACGGAGGCGTACGCCGCTGCCGGTCCGCTGAGCGGAACAGTTCCGCCGATCGTGATCGTCGTTGGGGTGACGCCGGGCGTGGCCGCGGGGGCGGCAAACGCGATCGCAGCGGCCGCCAGGCTCAGGCGCGCGATCACCGCGAGATGGGTGTACGCAACGTCGGAAGGATGAGCTTGATCTCGCCGACGTGCGCAACCGACCCCTCCGGGACGGGGATCAGATAAACGAGATTCCCTGCGTTCTGTACGGTCGATCGCGCCCCGAGCGTGACGCGCAGGCGTGAGCCGGCCGGGATCGCCGTGATCTCGTTCTGCAGGCTGATCGTCACGGTCTTTGCCCGCTTGCCGCTCGATTGGGTGTCGGCGGCTCCATCACTCACGACGATCTCGCCGGTCGGCGTCACCGCGCTGAGAACGGCGACGAGATGCTTGTAGCCCGTGCCCGTCGCAAACGAGACCTTGACTTCCGGAGAGCCGAACGTCTCGAGTCTTGATACGCGTGAGGTCGTGCGCGCGACCTTTCCTTGTGCGGACAGCGTGCGCTTGCCGCGGAACGTGAAGGTGAGTGACCGCGTCCTTGGCAACGACTTGAAGAACCGCGTCGGCTGCCGCCACGGATCCGGTGCGACCTCGACCGGCCGGCGCTTCTCGATGCCGTTCGGTATGCCTTTCAGGAACCGGTCGAACCACATGCGTACCTCGGTCGCCGCGTATTCGAACTCGGCTGGGGAATTCGCAGCCGGCGTGTGCCCGAAGTCACCGAGATAGAGGCGCTTCGGGCCTTTGAGCAACCGGAACGCCGCGATCGCCTGATTCGCGTCGAACGCGAAGTCCCGACGGCCCTGCAGCAGGAACGTGGGAATGCGGACCGTGCCGAGACGGGATCCCGTAGAGCGCGACGCGAGGTATGCGCGGACCGCCGGGACGTTACGCTCGGCAATTGCGTCCTTCAGGAGCTCCGCCTCCTGCGGGCCGTAGCGCGATGCCGGGATGTCCTGCGAGAAGCCGACGACGATGCCGGCGCGGGTGTGTCCTTGCGGTGCGAGCGCCTCACCAAGGTCGGTCCACGTCGCCGCGGGCGCGATCGCTGCAAACGGCACGCCCTCGACGGCGGCGCGCAACAAGAGTGCCCCGCCGTACGAGGAGCCGTACGCGCCGATGCGCTTGGCGTCGACCGGGTGGTTCGTCGTCAGCCAGGTGAGCAGCTCGCGCAGATCGGCGAGCTCGCGCGGCCCGTCGAGCGTGAACAGGCCTTCGGATTCGCCGTGCGCTCGCGCGTCGTAGGTCAGAACCGCATAGCCGTTGGGCGCGAAGAATCGTGCTGCCATGCCGTTCGGCGACCAGTTGACGAAGTCCGACGTGTGCCGAGTCTGGCCGAGCCCGTGGAGGAGCACGACCGCCGGCCAACCTCCCGGCGGCGGAGTGCCCTCGGGCTGGAAGTAGCTCACGGCGATGTGGACCCCGTCGCTCATCGTCACCCGCGTGTCCGTCTGGGTGAACTCTCCGGCTGCGGCCCGCCCGGCCGGCACCAGCCCAGCCAGCACCATGGCAAGCACGACGACGAGACGGCGCACGAGGTGCACAGCGTATCCCGGCGATACGATCGCCAGGTGGATCCACGGCCGGTGGGCGTCTTCGACTCGGGCGTGGGCGGCCTGACCGTCCTGCACGAGTGCCTCGTCACGATGCCGCATGAGGACTTCGTCTACCTCGGTGACCATGCCCGCCTGCCGTACGGACCGCGGCCGCTTGACGAGGTGCAGAGGTTCGCGCGTGAGATCGGTACCTACCTCCAGGCTCAGGGAGTGAAGCTGGTGGTCAACGCGTGCAACACCGCTACCTCGGCGGCCTTGCCGCAGCTGCAGGAAGAGCTCGACGTTCCCGTGGCCGGCGTGATCACTCCCGAAGCCCACGCTGCCGTGCAGGCGACGCGCAACCGCCGCATCGGACTTCTTGCAACGGAGGGCACGGTTCGCGCGGGGCGCTATGCCGACCTTGTGCACGCGCTCGACGCCGGCGCCGAGCTCGTCTCCGTTGCCTGCCCGCGGCTGGTGCCGCTGATCGAGAGCGACGATCCGTTCGGGGCGGAGACCGCCAGCGCCGTCCGCGAGTACGCCGCGGAGCTGAAGGGAGCTGAGGTCGACACGGTCATCCTCGGCTGTACCCACTACCCGCTCATTCGTCCGATCTTCCAGCGCGTCTTCGGCCGTGACGTGACGCTCGTGTTCTCAGCGGAGGAGACCGCCCGCGAGGTGGCCGAGACCCTGGCCCGGAAGGGCTACGAGAACGACGCCGGGCGCGAGGGGTCCTACCGTTTCCTCACGACCGGCGATCCGGATGCGTTCCGCACGATGGGCGCGCGCTTTCTGCAGCTGCCGATCGACGAGGTCGAGCACGTCGACCTGGCCGTGCTGGGGGCGGCTGCTTGAGCGTAAGCCGCAGCGACGGCCGCCGTCCGGACGAACTTCGTCCGCTCGAGCTCATTCCGGACTTCCTGGAACAACCGGATGGCTCGGTGCTCTTCTCGCAGGGCAAGACGAAGCTCCTCTGCACGGCCTCGATCCAGGACGGCGTGCCCCGCTGGCTCTACGGCAAGGGACGCGGCTGGCTGACGGCGGAGTATTCGCTCTTGCCGGCCTCCACCGGCGACCGGACGGAACGCGAGGCCTCGCGCGGCAAGCAGGGCGGGCGCACGGTGGAGATCCAGCGGCTGATCGGCCGCTCGATTCGTTCCGTGACCGACTTCGAGGCCCTCGGCGAGCGCACGCTGTGGGTCGACTGCGACGTGCTGCAGGCGGACGGCGGCACGCGGTGCGCGGCCATCAGCGGCGCTTACGTTGCAGCGCGCCGCGCGCTCGACCGCTTCGGGCTCTCGAAAGCGCTGACTGGGTCGGTCGCGGCCGTGTCGGTGGGAATCGTCGAGGGCGACGCGCTTGTCGACCTTGATTACTCGGAGGACTCAGAGGCGGAAGTCGATATGAACGTCGTCATGACCGGCGACGGCGCGCTTGTCGAGGTGCAGGCGACTGCCGAGCGAACGCCGTTCACGCGCGCGCGGCTCGACGAGCTGCTCGAGCTTGCAGCAGTCGGAATCGAAGAGCTCGCGGAGGCGCAAACCGATGCTGTCGCTGCAGCTCGCGTCTAGTGCCATACCGTCGCTGAGCGGGGGCGAGTCGCTCCTACGGCTCGCACTGCTCTTCGCGCTTCCCGTCGGCAAGCCGCCCGGCCGCGTCGTCGACGAGATCGAGCGACTCGGTGCGCGGATCTCGTCTCTCGAGGTGACGCAGGAGGGAGAGCGCCGCCGGCTCGAGCTCAACGTCGCCTTGCCGCGCGAGACGCCCGCCCCGCATCTCGGCTCGCGGATCGCGAACCTGGAGAACGTTGCCGAGGTGCGGTGGAACGACTGAGGGCGAGGCTCGCCTCCCGAAATTCGAACAAGGCGCGTGAGCTGGAGCGGCTGCTGCCCGGCTGGGCGATCGAGCCCCTCGACGCGGAGGACTATCCGCCCGAAGTCGGCGACACGTACTACGAGAACGCACGCCAGAAGGCGTCTTTCGGCCGCAAGCGTGCGGAGCCGGACGAATGGGTCCTCGGCGAGGACTCCGGGATCGAAGTCGCCGGCCTGGATGAAGGCCCGGGCGTCCAGTCGGCCCGCTCGGGTGGCGAGGATCCGGTCGGCTGGCTGCTCGAACGCTTGCACGGGGTCGAAGGCGACGGTCGCCGAGCCAGGTACGTCTCCGAGCTCGTCGCCATCACGCCGGCCGCCGTCGAGCTGCGCGGAACCGGCACGCTGGCGGGCCGCATCGCCAGGGAGCCGCGTGGAAGCGAGGGCTTCGGCTACGACCCGATCTTCGTCCCCGAGGGGGAGACCCTCACCGTTGCGGAGCTCGGGAACGACTGGAAGGCGCTGCACTCCCACCGTGCGTTGGCGGCGCGAGCCCTTCTTAGCGCTTCCGGCTCAGGCCAATCCGGGTAGCTCCTCGAGCAGCCGCTGGTCCGCACGGCGCGCACGCCACCAGTTCAGCTCGGCGCCGAGAACGATCACGTTCGCCATCACGTACAGCCAGACGAGCAGGATCGCCGGCGCTCCGAACGCACGGAGCCCAGGGTTGAGGTCGGCGTAGCGCTGGTAGAACGGCAGCACCTGAAAAGTGGCCTCGAGCAACACGGCCGCGAAGATCGAGCCGGGCAGGACCTCTCTCACCGTCAAGTCCTCGTTCGTCAAGACGTAGTAACAGGAGACGAGGAAGGCGAAGACGCCGATCAGCGAGACGGCGATGGAGAGCGTGTAGGCGGCGATCGGATTCGAGATGAATCCGGGCGCGTACTGCTGCAGTGCCGAGACGCCGAGGGATCCGACCAGCAGGGCGACGAACAACGTGATCAGCGAGCCGACCATGAGCAGGACGGCGAGCCCCTTCCCGCGCAGGAACGAGCGATTTGGACGGCCGTAGACGATGTTGAAGGCCGACTCGAGGACGCTGAAGAGCGAAAGGGACGCCCAGAGCAGCGCGGCTCCGCCGACGATCCCGAGCGCTGTCGCGTTGTCCTGCACCGTGTGCACGAGCGCGATGATCTGGTTGATCGGCGTTCCCGGCAGCGTCTTCTTGATCTCCTTGACCAGAAAGGACGATTCGTCTGCGCGTCCGGTGAGCCCGAGCAGCGACAGCGACAAGAACGTCAGCGGGACGAACGACAGCAGCGCGAAGTAGGCGATCATCGCGGCGAGGTGCGTCCCGCGATCGGCGAAGAACTTGCGCGCCAGGTCCCGCCTCCGCACCCTCATGGCCGCGCAGTATCCCTATGCTTTGGGCCGTCATGGACGTCCAACAGGCACTCGCCGACCTCACCGAGATCTCCTCGCAGATCCAGGCGGCCGTCGTCTTCGACGACAAGGGCAAGGTGGCCGGGTCGACCCTGGGGGACTCAGGCCGGGCCGCAGATCTGGTGCGGGCTGCTTCCGAGCTCCTCTCTGCCGCCGAGGGGCTCAGGAGCGGGAAGAGCGCCCTGACGCAACTCGAGGTGTCCACCGGTGAGGGCAGTGTCTTCGTCGTGCGCGACGGCGAGACGTTGATCGTCGCCACCACCGGCAGTAATCCGACGGTCGGGCTGGTCTTCTATGACCTGAAGTCTGCGCTACGGAGCATCAAGGCGAAGCCGGCACCGGCCAGGAAGACCGCCGCCGCGCGCAAGAAGACGGCGGCCTCGCCCAAGAAGAAGACCGCAGCACGCAAGCCGACGACCAGGAAGAAGCCGGATGCGCCGTAGCCTCGCCGTCCTCCTCGGAATCCTCGGGGGGATGCTCGCCGGCGCGGCCTTCCTGCGACGGCAGGCCGCTCAGCGCGAGCGCGCCGACCTCTACTTCGAGGACGGGTCGATGCTCTCGCTGACGAACGGCTCTCCTGGAGCCGACCGTCTCTTGCCGCTTGCGCGCGAGATCCTCGGCAAAGCGCGCGGTACTTGACCGACGACGAGCTCAAGCTCGCGTTGCGCGAGCACGCCTACCTCGAGGGCGACTTCCTGCTGCGCTCGGGCAAGCGCTCCCGCTACTACCTCGACAAGTACCGCTTCGAGACGAGACCGGACCTGCTCGGCGCGCTGGGAGAACGCATCGCCGATGCGGTCGCGGAGTGCGAGCCGGACGCGACGCGGCTGGCGGGGCCGGAGCTCGGCGCGGTAGTCCTTGCTGCCGCCGGGTCACTCGCCTCGGGGCTGCCGTTCGTGATCGTGCGCAAGGCGGCGAAGGACTACGGAACCACCAATCGCCTCGAAGGCGCCTACGAGGAAGGGGAGCGCGTGTGCCTCGTGGAGGACGTGGTCACGTCGGGTGGGGCACTGCTGGAGGCGGTCACGGCGCTCCGGGACGCGGGCCTCACGGTGGAAACGGCGGTCTGCGTGGTCGACCGCGAGGAGGGTGGGGCCGAGGCCCTGGCCCGGGAATCGGTGGAGCTGCGGCCGATTTTCCGTGCGAGCGACGTCCAAAATGCGGGTAAAAGTGCCGCAAAACCGCATGGTTGAGCCAGTCCTCGGCGACTGTTAGGGTCTTTGCCCGTGGTTCGACCGTCGACAGGAGGAGAGGAACTTGACGAAACAGGAGTTCGTTAACGAGGTCGCGAAGCGGGCCGACCTCTCGAGCCGGGACGCGGGCAAGGCCGTTGATGCCTTTCTCGAATCGATCACCGACACGCTGAAGGGCGGCGGAGAAGTGTCCTTCACGGGCTTCGGAAAGTTCACGACGCAGCGGCGCGCCGAGCGCCAGGGCGTGAATCCCCGCAATCCGTCCGAGAAGGTGACGATCCCGGCAGCCACGGTGCCGAAGTTCACCGCGGGGAGCCAGCTCAAGCAGGCCGTCAAGGGCGGCTAGCTCCGAGCCTCTCCTCCCAAGAACTCGAAGGCCGCGGACATCCGCGGCCTTCGTCGTCTTTCGGGCTCGTGTCGGCCATTGAAGGATTAGACGGAGGGACGGGCAAAGCCCGCCCCTGCTCTATGGCGCCGACAAGCGGCGCCTTCGTCGTCTTTTGCCGGAAGTAGTCTGACGGCGATGGCTGCAGTTGCCACGACGAACTTCGCCGACCGGCTCGCCGAGGCGGTCGAGCGGAAGCGTTCGCAGCTCGTCGTCGGGCTCGACCCCCGGCCGGACCTCCTGCCGGTCGAGCTCCGTGGAGAGGCGAATCTCGGTCGCGCCGAAGCTGCAGACGCCTGCTCGCGGTTCTGTCGCGGTCTGGTCGATGCGGTCGCCCCGTACGTCGTCGGCGTGAAACCTCAAGTTGCCTTCTTCGAGGCGCTCGGCTCAGATGGAATTCGGGCGCTCGAGGAGGTCTGTAGCTACTCGCGTGCGGCGGGCTTGCAGGTGATAGCGGACGGCAAGCGGGGAGACATCGGCTCCACCGCGCGCGCGTACGCAGCGGCCTTTCTCGAGCCGGCAAACGGCAGCCCCCCGCTTGCGGACGCGCTGACCGTGAACCCGTATCTCGGGCGAGACTCCCTCGACCCGTACCTCGCCGCGTGCCGGCGGGAGGGCGGCGGCATCTTCTGTGTCGTCAAGACCTCGAACATGGGTGCGTCGGACGTGCAGGACCTCGCTCTGTCGGACGGTCGTCCCGTGTGGCAGCAGGTTGCAGAGCTCGTGGCGGAATGGGGTGCCGAGCTCGTCGGCGAGCACGGCCTGTCCTCCGTCGGCGCCGTGATCGGCGCGACACATCCGCGTGCGGTCGGCGAGGCGCGGCGGCTCCTGCCGCGGTCGATCTTGCTGCTGCCGGGAGTCGGCGCGCAGGGTGCGACGCCCGCGGACGTGGCGAGAGCCTTCACGAGCGGTCCGGCGAGCGCGCTGGTCAACGTCGCGCGGGACGTGATCTACGCGTTTCGCGTGTCGGGCATGGACTGGCGGAGTGCCGCGGCCGCGGAGGCCTCGAAGTACGCCCGCGAGGTGTGGGCCGTATCCGGCTGGTAGGACAGCGCCATGGACCCGCGCAGGCGTCAGGAACTGACGCGTTACGGCGCACCTGCTGCGTTTCTCGCGGCAGTGACGATCGCGGTCATCCTGATCAAGGCGGGTCTTAGCGGCAGCTCCGACTCCGAACCGACCGTCGGTGCGTTGCCAACGCGGTCGTCGACCACGACCACGACGACGCCGACGACGACGCGGCTGGTCCTGACTACTCCCGCAGCCCCGACGACGACCGAAACCACGACCCCTGGAGCGCAGTACTACGTCGTTCAGAGTGGAGACACGCTCGGCTCGGTGGCCGCGAAGTACTCCACAACGGTGGAACAACTCCTGACACTCAATCCCGGCGTCGATCCGACTGCGCTCCATATCGGACAGCGCATCCGCGTTCAGTAGAGATAGCCTTCCTCGCGTGATCCCCCCGCGGATCTGGGTCGCTGCGGCCGTCGCGGCGCTCGTCTTCGTCTCGTCCACGACTGGGCAAGCAGCCGCGCCGCACGTGACTGCTCGCGCGTACCTCGTCGAGAATCCTGCGACGGGAGAGGTACTCGTGCAGCACGGCGCCTGGAGTCGTGTGCCGATCGCGAGCCTGACGAAGCTGATGACCGTGCTCGTCACGCTCGACCGCGCACGTTGGAACGACGTCGTGCGGGTGCGCTCCGACGCCGCTGCGGTGGGCGAGTCGACCGTTAACCTTCGTGCCGGCGAGCGGCTCACCGTCGGCGATCTCGTCAAGGCCGCGCTGATCCAGAGCGCGAACGACGCGGCGGATGCGCTCGCCGACTACATCAGCCAGGGTGACCAGAAGGCTTTTGTCGCCTCGATGAACGAGAAGGCGAAGCAGCTCGGGTTGCAGAGGACGCATTTCGTCAGGCCCGACGGGCTGGACGTGCGGGGGCACTACTCGACGGCGCACGATGTCACCGTGCTCGCACAGGTGGCGATGCGCGATCCGCGCATCCGGTCGGTCGTGCGACTGAGGACGGACACCATCGCCGGACATCGGCGCCTGCACACCTGGAACGACCTCCTCGGCGTCTTTCGCGGCCTCTTCGGCGTGAAGACGGGACACACCGCAGCGGCCGGGTGGTGCGAGGTCGCTGCCGTGCGTCGCAACGGCGTCACGCTCTACACGACCGTCCTCGGCAGTCCGAACCGTTCGCAGCGCAACACCGACCTTGCAGCGCTTCTACGCTGGGGGATCGCGCAGTACCGGCCGGTGTGGCTCGTCAAGCCGGGACGCGTGTATCTGCGCGCGAGCGTCGGCTACGGCAAGGACGCTGTTCCAATCGTTGCGCAGAGAGGGCTGGCGAGGCCGGTGCGGGTCGACAAGCCGCTGGTCGAGCGAGTGATCGCTCCAGCCGCGCTTACATTGCCGGTCGTGCGCGGCAGCCGCGTTGGGGAACTGCGGGTCTATTCGGGGCGGCGAGTCGTCGCGCAGAGCCCACTCGTGGCCGGGCGTTCCGTCTCGAAGCCCGGGCTCGGCGGGAAGCTTGGTTTCTACGCAGGCCGGACGCTTCGACACATCGGAGGCTGGTTCTCGTGATCGTCACCGTGACGCTCAACGCGGCGCTGGACCGAACGCTGACCGTCCCGAACTTCCAGCTCGGCCACAGGCATCGCGCAAGCCAGGGGCTCACGCTCGCGGGCGGCAAGGGCATCAACGTGGCGCGCGCGCTGAAGCGGCTGAACGCCCCCGTTGTCGCGACGGGCCTGGCGGGCGGGCGAACGGGCACGCGCATCGTCGAGGAGCTCACGTCCGAGGCGATCCTCAACGACTTCGTGCGGATCGGAGACGAGTCGCGCACCTCGACGGCGGTGGTCGATCCGACCGCAGGGACGTACACGGAGATCAACGAGTGGGGCCCGTACGTCGAGGAGGAGGAGCTGACGATGCTTCTCGACAAGATCAACTACCTCGCTCGGGCGGCGGACATCGTCGTCTTCGCGGGAACGTTGCCGCGGGGAGTGGACGACTCGTTCTACGCGGAGGCGATTCGCGAGCTGAATCGGCACCAGGTGCGCGCCGTGCTCGACTCGGAGGGACCGCCGCTGCGACTCGGCGTCGAGGCCGAGCCGTTCCTCGTCACTCCGAACCAGCGCGAGGCGGAGGGCCTCGTCGGCCAGGAGCTCGGCGACGACGAGGACTTCACCATGGCACTCGACCGGATCGCCGACATGGGTGCGCGCAACGTGCTCATCACCTCCGAGTCGCGGACGCTCGGGCTGTTTCGCGCCGATCGCAAGCGCACGCTCTTCCGGGCCGATGCGCCTCGAGTGGAGCCGGTCTCCGCGGTCGGCTCGGGCGATGTTCTGCTCGCAGCGTTTCTCGACGCCTTGCTGGCCGAGCGGCCGTTGGACGCGTCGCTGCGCAACGCCGTCGCGGCAGGAGCGGCCTCGACGCTCGAGGTCGGGGCCGGGCGGTTCGAGCCGCGCGAAGCGTCCCGGCTGCAGAGCTCCGTGGAGGTACGAGCCCTGGAGCCGGTGGCGGGCTGATGTCGGAACAGGCTGCTAGCGTTGGCGGATGGGAGTCGAGCTAGCGCCGGATCAGGTCGAGCGGCTGCTTGAGCTCGACCGGAAGTTTGGGAAGGAAGGGCTGACGTTCGACGACGTCCTGCTCGTTCCGTCCGAGTCGCACGTTCTGCCGAACGACGTCTCGACGAAGACCCAGCTGACCCGCGAGATCGCGATCGAGATCCCGATCGTCTCGGCGGCCATGGACACGGTCACCGAAGCGCGTTTGGCGATTGCGCTGGCTCGTGAAGGCGGCATCGGGATTCTGCACCGCAACCTGTCCATAGAGGGCCAGGTGGCCGAGGTCGACAAGGTGAAGCGCTCCGAGTCGGGCATGATCGTCGAGCCCGTAACCCTGCCGCCCGAAGCGCGCGTGTCGGACGCGCTCGAGCTGATGGCGACCTACCACATCTCCGGCGTCCCGATCACGGACGAGAGCGGCACTCTCGTCGGGATCCTGACGAACCGTGACCTGCGCTTCGCCCCGGACACCGCTCAGCCCGTTTCGGAGCTGATGACCGCAGGCGACCTCGTCACCGCGCCGGTCGGCACGACACTCGCCGAGGCCGAGGCGATCCTGCATCGGCACAAGATCGAGAAGCTGCCGGTCGTCGACGGCGCGGGGAAGCTGCGCGGCCTGATCACGGTGAAGGACATCCAGAAGCGGATTGAATTCCCGAAGTCGACGAAGGACGACCGCGGGCGTCTGCGTGTCGGCGCGGCCGTGGGCGTCGGGTCTGACGCGTGGGAGCGCGCAGGAGCATTGGTCGAGTCGGGCGTCGACGTGCTGGTCGTCGACACCGCGCATGGACATTCGGCCGCCGTCCCCGACATGGTTCGGCGGATCAAGTCCGAGTGGGACGTGCAGGTCATTGCGGGCAACATCGCGACGGCCGAGGCGACAGAGATGCTGATCGATGCCGGGGCAGATGCGGTGAAGGTGGGTCAAGGTCCGGGCGCGAGCTGTACGACGCGCGTCGTCGCGGGGGTCGGTGTCCCACAGGTGACGGCGATCTACGAGTGCGCGTGCGTGTCGAGCGTTCCGATCATCGGAGACGGGGGCCTGACCTCGTCTGGAGATGTCGCGAAAGCGATTGCGGCGGGCGCAGACTCGGTAATGACCGGGTCGATCCTCGCCGGTACGGACGAAGCGCCCGGCGAAGTCATCTTCCACCAGGGCGAGCGCTTCAAGGAGTACCGCGGCATGGGCTCGCTCGGGGCGATGCGCGCCCGTGGGTCGTCCCGAGACCGCTACTTCCAGGGCGACGTCGAGGACGTCGAGAAGCTCGTTCCCGAGGGGATCGAGGGGCGCGTTCCCTACAAGGGCCCGCTCGCGGCCATCCTCCACCAGCTCGTCGGCGGGCTTCGGCAGGCAATGGGGTACTGCGGCGCGGCGACCGTCGAGCAGATGAAGCGCGCGCAATTCGTCCGCATCACCGCCGCGGGCCTGCGCGAGAGCCATCCGCACGACGTCACGATCACGAAGGAGGCGCCGAACTATCGGCGTTAGTGTGCTCCCTTTGCCGGAGCGGGCGCCCGAGGAGCGGCCGGTTCTGGTGCTGGATCTCGGAGGGCAGTACGCGCAGCTCATCGCGCGGCGCGTTCGCGAGTGCCGCGTGTACTCCGAGCTCGTTGGTCACAACGTGACGCCGGAGCAAGTGCGCGCGCGGAACCCGCATGCGTTGATCCTCAGCGGGGGCCCGGCGTCGGTCTACGCCGAGGGGGCGCCGCGGGTCGATCCCGGGCTGTTCGAGCTCGGCGTCCCGACGCTGGGGATCTGTTACGGCGCACAGCTGATGGCACTGGACCTCGGCGGCAAGGTCGAGCGTACGAACGTCTCGGAGTTCGGAAAGACGGCGATGACGGCGGTCGAATCGGAGCTCTTCGCCGGACTCCCCGACGAGCAAACGGTTTGGATGTCACACCGCGACACGGTTACGGCGCCACCCGCAGGCGCACAGGTCGTTGCCGTGTCGACGTCGACGCCGGTGGCCGCGTTCGAGCAGCATGAGCGCGGTCTCTACGGAGTGCAGTTCCACCCGGAAGTCGTGCACACCCCGCACGGGAACGACCTGCTAAAGAACTTCCTCTACAACGTCGCAGGAGCGCCGCCGGCCTGGACGCCGGCTGCCGTGATCGAGGAACAGGTGGAGCGGATCCGCGCGGCTGTGGGGCGCGAGCGCGTGCTCTGCGCGCTCTCGGGCGGTGTCGACTCGGCGGTCGCCGCACTCCTCGTGCACAAGGCGGTCGGCGACCAGCTCACCTGCGTATTCGTGGATCACGGAATGTTGCGCGAGAACGAGGCCGAGCAGGTAGTCGAGACGTTCGGCGGCCACTTCCGGGTCCCACTCGTCCACGTGCAGGCGGAAGAGCGTTTCCTCTCGAGGCTCGACGGCGTCGAGGATCCCGAGGAGAAGCGCAAGATCGTCGGCGAAGAGTTCATCCGTGTCTTCGAGGAGGAGGCGCGCTTGCTCGGGAACATCCGCTTCCTCGTCCAGGGGACGCTCTACTCCGACGTGATCGAGTCGGGCGGGGACGACGAGGTCGCGGCGAAGATCAAGTCTCACCACAACGTGGGCGGGCTGCCCGCCGACATGCGCATGGAGCTCGTCGAGCCGCTGCGCCTCCTGTTCAAGGACGAGGTGCGGCGAGTCGGCGAAGAGCTCGGCATGCCTGAACGGATGGTGTGGCGGCAGCCCTTCCCAGGCCCCGGGCTCGCAATTCGGATCATCGGCGCCGTGACCGCCGAGCGGCTCGCGATCCTGCGCGCGGCCGACTCGATCCTTCAGGACGAGATCCGCCGTGCCGGTCTCTACCGCGACCTGTGGCAGTCCTTTGCCGTTTTGCCGGCGATCCGCTCGGTCGGAGTGCAGGGCGACGAGCGAACGTACGCGTATCCGATCGTCGTCCGCGCGGTGACGTCCGAGGATGCGATGACGGCCGACTGGGCCCGCCTGCCGTACGACCTGCTCGAGACGATCTCGAGCCGGATCATCAACGAGATCCCCGGCGTCAACCGCGTCGCGCTTGACCTCAGCTCAAAGCCGCCCGCCACAATCGAGTGGGAGTGACGCTCAGAGAGGCTGGGGTCTGACCCCACAGGGGTCAAACCCCTGATTTCCTACTGCACTGCGAAGCCGGATAGCCCTTCGGGCTCCTCGGCGAAGACGTCCACAGACTCGACCTGAGCTCCACGCGGCCCTCGGTGGGCGTACTCCACCACCCGCTCGACCGAATCGTCATCCCCCTCGAGCACGGCCTCAACGGTCCCGTCCGGCCGGTTCGACACCCAACCGGACACGTTCCGCTGTTGCGCGAAGCGCCGAAGCGAGTCCCGGAAGAACACACCCTGGACCTGGCCGTGGACGATGATGCGTCGCCGGACCATCCGGCTAGGGCGTACGCACCTTCGAGACCAGTTGCTGCTGGTGGTACCCCGGATTTTCACCCGCCGCGTTGAACGTCGCGACCGAAGCCGTGTAGGTGAAGCCGCCGCGCGAGTCGATCCCGAAGTAGTCGCCGATGAAGCTCGCGGGATTGCAGATGCAGTCGAAGCGCGGCGAGGAGAGCTGCGGATCCCAGCTGTGCGGGGACAGGCGGATGTTGTGGCCGACCGCACGGAGCCTGGGCCGGTAGAACTGGACAGCGCTGTCGATGCAGTAGTTCGAGCGCCCGTACGGCCCGCGCGGGTCGAACGAGAGGCCCGCGATCGTCGCTTCGGGAGTGTCGCGTGCCGGACAAGGAAGTCGGCGGTCGTAGAAGGCGACCGCGACCGTTCCGTTCGGTGCAACCGCGAGATTCGGTTGGAGCGCGTCGGCCTGAGCGCCGCCGTCATTCACCTGGATCGCGGGGCTCCAGTGCCGGCCGCCGTCGAACGACGCCCGCACGAAGATCGCGGTAGTACCTGAGCCGGAGTTCTCGTAGGTGACGTACAGGGGATAGAAGCGTCCGACCCTGCGGGGGCCAACTATGAAGGCCTCGCCGAACGCGGACCTGAAGGTCGTGTTGGCGTAGCCGTTCACGGCATGACGGACGATCACACGTCGCCGTGTCCACGACCGTCCGCCGTTGGTCGACGAGGTCAGCGACATCGTGAACGGGTTATTGGAGCGACCAAAGCTCGTCGTCGTCAGCCAAACACGTCCGTCGGGGGCGACGCGCGGTAGCGAGCCGTTGTCGCCCACGCCGGCCGCCTGCTCGAGAACAAGCCTCGGTCTCGACCAGTTGCCGTGCGTGCCGTCTCGGCGTGCTTGCGCGGAGGACGCATAGATCCGAAGGCCGAGGTCCGAGCTCCCGATCGCCCACGAGACGTACATACGCCCGAAGTGAGGACTGCGTCTATTCGTGTCGATCGCGATCCACTGTTTGTCGAAGACCGTCGCGCCGTTGAACGGCGTGGTCGCGATCAGGTCGGGGCGCCCGCCGTGGGTGACGTTCCAGGTGTCGGAGGTCGACGAGCCCTTGGGCCGGACGGCGACCCCGATTCCCGACGGTGGCAGACTCGGGTTGACCACCCCGTCGAGGAAGCTGTGTTGCCCGTCGGCGCCGTACGAGAACATGTACGGAAGCACGACGACGTAGAAGTTTCCCCAGGGATCGAACGCCCCGGCGGGATCGGAGTTGTCGGTCCAGCCCTCGTAGCCCGGGATGTGCCCGAGCTGCGGCCAGGTCGCGCCGCCGTCGAACGACTCGAAGAAGCCCGTGAGGTGGTTGTAGCCCTCGGAGTTCACGATCCACTTGCTCACGCCGATCAGGTGCTTCGGGTTGGCGGGGTCGACGTGCAGGTCCGACTCGGAGAAGTCCTTCGCACGCAATGGTGGGTTGGCACCGTTCTGCGTCGGGTACGGGCCCACGTTTTCGCCGGTCGTCGCTGCGCCGGCGCAGACCGTCGAGCCGCCGTCCGGGTAGCCCTGCGCGGGCGGAAGGCTCCCCTGATAGAGCACCTGCGGCGTGTAGCAGCTGACCCGTTGCGCCGTCGCGGCGACGCTCGTCACGCCGCGTTGCGCGTAGCTCGCGGCAAAGGCGGCGTCTGACTGGACCCCTTGCGGCGGCGCTGCGTGTGCGACCGGAACGCAGACCCCTCCGCAGGCCGCGACGACCGCGGCGATGCGTCCTCTCACGGACATGAGCATAGTGACGCCGTGAACACCGAAAGGTTCGTGGCTCGTCTCGCAGCAGCTCGCATCGGAGCGACCTTCAACTTCTATCGCGAGGGCCGCGGAGCAACTGAGCGGCGGCGTCGGCTGCTGGAATACCTAGAGGAGCGTGAAGGCGTCTCGCTTCTGCTGGTGGGCGAAGCCGCGGGCTATCGTGGAGCCCGCGTCTCCGGGATTCCCTTCACCTCCGAACGCCAGCTGAGTGGAAACGGCCCGGCGGAGGCAACCGCCACAATCGTCCAGCGCGTTCTTCGGAGGCACGGGCTGGACGCGCTCTGCTGGAATGTGGTGCCGACTCATCCAGGGACCGAAACGTCCAACCGGTCGCCGACCCGACAGGAGGTGGAGGCCTCGCTGCCGTTCCTCGAGGAGCTCGCCCAGGAACGGCATGTTTTGGCGGTGGGAAGGCTTGCCGAGCGGGTGACAGGCGCGACGTACGTCCGTCATCCGTCCCATGGGGGCGCGGCCGAATTCGAGGCGGGGCTGCTAGCATTCGCCGCCGGCGGACGCCAGTAGTCCGCCTTTTCAATGATGAAGACCTACAACGCAAAACCCGGAGAGATCGCCCGTCACTGGTACGTCGTCGACGCCGACGGGCAGACGCTCGGCCGGCTGGCGACCCGGATCGCCGACACTCTGCGCGGCAAGGGCAAGCCTGAGTACACGCCGCACGTCGACACCGGCGACTTCGTCATCGTGGTGAACGCGGAGAAGATCCGGGTGACGGGCAACAAGCTCGACCAGAAGCGGTACTACCGGCACTCGGGTTACCCGGGCGGCCTGCGCAGCCGGACGCTGCGAGAGCAGCTCGAGCGACGGCCCGAAGAGGTGCTGCGCACGGCGGTACGCGGAATGCTTCCGAAGAACCGCCTGGCCCGACAGCAGATCACGAAGCTGAAGATCTACGCGGGGCCGGACCATCCGCACGGACCGCAGGCGCCGCAGCCGTTGACGTGGGAGGACCAGTCATGAATCAGATCGCGCAATACCGAGGCACGGGGAAGCGAAAGACCTCTGTGGCCCGAGTGATCCTCAGGCCCGGCGACGGCGTGACCTGGTTCAACGGGCGCACCATCGAGGAGTACTTCCCGCGCGCCGCTCATCGTTCGGCCGCGCTGGCGCCACTTCAGGTCGCCGGGGCTGAGGGAACCTTCGATATCCGAGTTCGCGTCCACGGCGGTGGACCGAGCGGGCAGGCCGGGGCGGTTCGTCACGGCATCGCACGCGCGCTCGTCGAGGCTGATCCCGAGCTGCGCACACCGCTCAAGCGAGCCGGGTTCCTCACCCGCGACGCCAGGATCGTGGAGCGGAAGAAGGCCGGCCTCCACAAGGCTCGCAAGGCGCCGCAGTTCAGCAAACGGTAGGCACCCCTTTGCGTCAGTACTTCGGCACGGACGGTGTCCGTGGCGTCGTCGGCGAGGACCTGACCGCCGAGCTCGTCGAGCGTCTCGGTCGCGCGGCCACGATCTGGTCCGGGCGCGGGCGAATCTTCATCGGCAGAGATACGCGCGCGTCCGGCATCGAGCTCGAGCAAGCTCTTGCACGTGGGATCGCCTCTGCGGGTGGCAACGCGGTGGTCGCAGGCGTACTCCCGACGCCCGCGGTGGCGCTGCTCACCCTCGACCTCGGCTGCGTGATCACCGCGTCGCACAACCCGCCCGAGTACAACGGCGTCAAGTTCTTCGATCGTGGCGGCCAGAAGCTGTCGGACGAAGAGGAGGAGCAGATCGAAGCGCTGCTCGACTCGTCGCCGACCGGCGGCGGCGACATCGACGAGGTCGGCGTTGCGACCGACAGCTACCTCGAGCACGTCGTCGAGCGTTTCGGCTCGGACCTCTCCGGCCTGAAGATCGGCGTGGACTGCGCAAATGGCGCGTATTCGGGACTCGCCCCGCAGGCATTCACACAGCTCGGTGCGGAGTTGACGGCGATCGGTGACGATCCGGACGGCACCAACATCAACGTCGGCTGCGGTGCAACCGACCTGCGCCTGCTTCAACAAGTCGTTGTCGACCGCGGCCTCGATCTCGGGGTTGCGTTCGACGGTGACGGTGATCGCATGCTTGCCGTCGACGGAAACGGCGAAGTCGTCGACGGCGACCAGATCGTGGCCGTACTCGCGCTCGACCGCAAGGTCGATCTCGTGGCCGTCACGGTGATGGCGAACCTCGGCCTGCATCGCCTGATGGCTGAGCACGGCATTCGGGTGGTGACGACGGACGTGGGCGATCGTTACGTTCTCGAAGCGCTTCGGCGTGAAGGTGGGATCCTCGGCGGCGAGCAGTCAGGGCATCTGATCTGGCTCGACGGTCACGTCACCGGTGACGGGCTCGTGGCCGCGCTGCTTCTTTGTGCTGCCTTGCACGGGCGCCCGCTTGCAGAAGTTGCCGCCGTCATGCCGCGCTTCCCGCAGGCAAAGGAGAACGTCGTGGTTGCACAGCGGCGTCTGACTCCCGCGATCACCGAGGAGGTAGAGCGCGTGAACGCCGAGCTCGGGGACAAGGGGCGTGTGCTCGTGAGGCCGTCGGGCACCGAGCGGGTCGTCCGCGTACTGGCGGAGGCCGAGGCCGCAGAGGACGCGGAAGCCCTCTGTGCTAGGATCGCGGCTCTCGTTCGACGAGAGCTCGGCTGACGTTTCCGACGAAGGGAACGAGCGTTCAGCCGGGCTTTTGCCGTTTTCGGGAAGTTGTTTCCGGATAAACCGCGAATCTGTAGCGATGTGATCCACCCCGGGGGCGGGGCGGCAACTGAGAGGAGCTTCGGGTGTGCGGGATCATCGGATACGTCGGCAGTCGCCCCGCCAAAGATCTTTTGCTCGAAGGCCTGCGACGGCTCGAGTACCGCGGCTATGACTCGGCTGGACTGGCGTTGCGTGAGAACGGCGGCCTCGAGTACGTCCGAGCGGTCGGGAACCTGCAATTCCTGAGGGACGTCGCGGGTCCGAACGGCTCCCTCTCGAGTCACGGCCTCGGCCACACCCGCTGGGCGACCCACGGCGCGGTCAACGAGCAGAACGCCCATCCGCTGACCGGCTGTGAGGATTCCCGGCTAGCGATCGTGCTCAACGGGATCGTCGAGAACTACCGTGAGCTGAAGGAGTCGCTCGCGGCCGACAGGCACAGCTTCGGCTCCGAGACCGATGCCGAGGTCGTGGTCCACCTGATCGAACGGAATTACGAGGGCGACCTCGTCGAGGCCGTCCGCGCCACGTACGCGCAACTCGAGGGCCACTTCGCGTTCGTCGTCATCCACCACGACCATCCCCACCTGCTCGTCGGCGCGCGCCGCCAGTGCCCGCTCGTCGTCGGCGTCGGCGACGGCGAGATGTTCCTGGCCTCCTCGATTGCCGCCTTCCTCCGCGAGACGCGCAAGGTCCAGCTGATCGACGACGGCGAGATCGTTGCGATCACGCCGGAGGGCGCTCGGTTCTTCACCAGCGAAGGCGAGGTCGAGCACAAGGAGGTCGAGCCGATCGACTGGGACGACGAGAGTGCCGAGAAGGGCGGCTACGAGACCTTCATGCTCAAGGAGATCTACGAGCAGCCCGATGCGGTCCGCGAGACGATCGGCGATCGAGCGCGGCGCGGCAAGCTCGTGCTCGAAGGGATCGGACTGAACGAGCTCGAGATCCAGAACCTGCGCCGGATCGTCATCGTCGCCTGCGGCACTGCGTACCACGCCGGCGTGGTCGGACGCTACATCATCGAGGAGTGGGCGCGGATCCCGGTCGAGCCGGACATCGCCAGCGAATGGCGCTACCGCAATCCCGTTCTGTCGAAGGACACGCTCGTCATCGGGATCACGCAGTCCGGAGAGACGGCGGACACGATCGCGGCGATGCGGCTTGCACGCGAGCAGGGCGCTCGCACGCTCGCGATCACGAACCAGCTCGGCACACAGGTGACGCGTGAGGTCGATTCCGTTCTGTACACACGGGCGGGGCTCGAGATCGGTGTCGCCGCCACCAAGACGTTTACCGCGCAGGTCGCACTGCTGTCGCTGATCGCGCTCAAGCTCGCACAGATCCGTCGGACACTTCCGGCGGACGAGATCGAGTTCATCCTCGAGGAGCTCTATGACCTGCCCGAGAAGATGGAGCTGTTCCTCGACGGAGACCATCCGATCGAGGAGATCGCCGAACGTCACCACAACAAGCCGTTCTTCCTCTATCTCGGGCGTCACATCGGCCTTCCCGTCGCCCTCGAGGGTGCGCTGAAGTTGAAGGAGATCTCCTACATCCCGACGGAGGCGTATTCCGCCGGCGAGATGAAGCACGGGCCGATCGCGCTCCTCGACTCCGAGACGCCCGTCGTCTGCGTCGCCACGGACCAGAAGGTGGTCTACGAGAAGGTCGTCTCGAACATCCAGGAGGTCCGCGCCCGCGGCGCGCAGGTGATCGCAATCGCCACGGACGGCAACGAGGACGTCCAGCATCACGCCGACGACGTCATCTACATCCCACGTACACCAGCCTTCCTGCAGGCGGTGCTCGCAGTGCTGCCGCTACAGCTGCTTGCCTATCGCATCGCCCGCCTGCGCGGGCTGAACGTCGATCAGCCGCGCAACCTGGCGAAGACCGTGACCGTCGAGTAGCCGGCCCGCCGGAACCTCCGGCGGCCGGGAGGTGTAACGCGGCTGTGAGTCGGTTTCGGATCGCCGGGCTCCTCGGCTTCTCCGCTGTGGCGCTCGTCATGCTCACGGCGGCGCCGGAGCCGCGACCGCTCGAGCTCGCCGCGCCGACGACGACGGCTCGGCTCGGCATCGTGGCGACAGGGGCCAGCAGCTCGCTCGTCCGGCTCGACCCGATGTCACTCAAGAGAGTCGGCCGGGCGCTCGGCCTCAACGGGTTGGCGGGCGTCTGGGCGCTTGCTCCCGATTACCGCACGCTGGCTCTCGGTGTTCGCCGGACGTCCCGGTCCACGACCGAGACACTTCGCTTCTATTCGGTCTCGCGGCCTCGGCTGTCCGGACGCGGCGTCGGGCTGGGCGGAGCGGCGGCAGCGCTGTGGTGGCCGCGGCCCGACCGGATCCTTGCCTACGTCAACGAGTGCTGCGAGGATCCGAACGGAGCGGCTTCCATCCTGGCGATTGATCCCGTCGGCCGAAGGATTGTGTCGCGCACTTCCCTGGACGGCTCGGTCCTGCAGATTGCGCGCAGCCGCGACTCACTCGTCCTCCTGGTCTCTGCGACGAACCGGATCGGTCCCCCGCGGCTCGAGCTCTTCGACGGAGACGGCGGGCGGCGCTTCGTCAAGCTCGACGACCTGGCCGCCGGCTATACGTGGCCGGTGAAGTCGGACGGCGACCCCGTCGTGACGCGCTTGATTCCCGGACTAGCGGTCGATGTGTCCGGGAACCGGGCGTTCGTGGTCTCACCCGGCGGGCTCGTCGCCGAGCTGAATCTGAGCTCCCTCGTCGTCTCGTACCACCGCTGGGTCGACGAGCAGTCCGCGGGCCTCCGGATCGCGAAGTGGCTCACGCCCGTGGCGGAGGCAAAAGGAGTGAACGGGCCTGCGCTCAGGGCGCGTTGGCTGGAGGGGGGCTTCCTCGTGGTCGCCGGCACCGCGGAAACAGCGACAACGGTCGGCGGCAACCTCAAGGTGTCGTCCCAGCCGCTCGGGCTTCGGATCGTCGACGTGCGCGACTGGAGCGAGTCAATGCTCGACCCCCGGGCGGACTCCTTCGCGGTCGCAGACGGTCTCCTCCTGGTCGCAGGCTCGTCGTGGAACTCGGAGCCGCAAAGCCAGTCGGGCATCGGCCTCACCGCATACGGATCCGACCGCGCACGCCGTTTCCAGGTCCTGCCGGGGAAGCCGGCCTGGATCGACTTCGTGTACCGCGGGCGGGTCTACCTCTCCGTCACAAACCAGAGCGCGCTCAGGGTCGTCGATCTGGCGTCAGGCAGGATGGTCGGCGCGCGGCCAGGGGACGCGCCGTGGCCTCTACTCGACGACTCGATTCGGCTCTTCGGCTAGAGCGGCTAGGACGTCGCGGCGTCGCCCGGTCGCGGCTCGATCACGCCGGTCTCGGGCGGGCCGACCGGTTCGGGCTTCTGGCGCAGATAGAGGAAGTCGTACGCGACCGCAGCCAGCGCGCCGCCGGCGAACGGCCCGACGTACCAGATCCACGCGTCCGACCAGGTGCGCGAGATGAGCTCCGGCCCGAAGGCGCGGGCAGGATTCATTGCGGCGCCGGTCAGCGGCCCGCCCATCAGGACGTCGAGCGTGATCGTGAACCCGATCGCGAGGCCGGCGATCGACTTGAAGCTGCCGCCGGGATCGGCGGCGGTGGCGAAGATCACCCAGACCAGGAAGAACGTGAGGATGAGTTCGATCACGAGGCCCTGCCACTGGCTGACGCCTGCGCCGAGCGCGGGGGAGCCGAGATGCGTCAGCTTCCGCGGCCCGGGTTCATACAGCGACCGCAGGAGCGCGGCGGCGACGGTCGCCGCCGCGAACTGCATGCTCCAGTACACGACCGCCAGGGAGGGCGCAATCCGTCTCGTCACGAAGAATCCGAGCGTGACTGCTGGATTGAAGTGGCCGCCCGAGATATGGCCGACCGCGGACGCCATCACGGCGATCGTCAGGCCGTATGCAAGGGCGACGCCGACGAGCGTCAAGCCGCTCACAGGTCCATTGATTTGCGGGCCGACGACTTGCGCGAGCGTGACGATCGAGCCCGCACCGATGAAGATGAGCGCGAAGGTACCGACGAACTCGGCGAAGCCGCGCCTGAGCGGGTCGTAGTTCATCCGGGAGGAAAGTACGGGGAGAGTCGGACGGCGTTAAGCCGGAGACCTCATGCGAAATTCCCCGGGCCGGATGACGCTCCAGACGCGGCGCCGGTCAGGAGCGCCCCCGACGTCGGCCGAATTTGCACACCAGGCCTCTACGCGGCCTTGCTCGGCCGGCGGGCGGCCTGGCCCGAACGCGCCGCGCGGAGACCGTCGTGAAGCGACGTGAAGCTCCCGAAGACACGACCGAGCTGGGTCAGCTCCAGAATGTGGTTGACCTGCGCCTGCTTCTCCGGTGGCAGCACCAGCACGAACCCCAGGCCGGCGCGCTCGGCGCGCCCGCGGGTCCCGAGCAGGACACCGAGGGTGGTCGAGTCGATGAAGGAGGCGTCACGAAGATCGACGACCATCGAAATCCGCTCGTCGAGTAGCACGGCGAGCTCGTGGTCGAGCCTCTGTGACGAATAAGGATCGTGCTCGCCGACGAGAGCGACGACGGCAGCCGCGGGGTCCCGCCTAGCTAGGGTGACGGAGATCGGCGCCATGGGCTTCCTACTGGTAACGCCCAAAGGGCCGAAAGAGATGCGGGCTCGGGTCAGTCTCCGAGGTCGCGGCGGAGCCGCTTGGTCTGCGAGCGGCGCCTCTTCTCCTCGAGACGACGCTTGCGGGCGGCCTCGGTGGGCCTCGTCGGAACGCGCCGCCGCTCGACCCTGAGCGCCTCACGCAGCTGCTCCACCAGCCGCTCGACAGCGAGCTCCCGGTTTCGCGTCTGGCTGCGCTCGTCCTGGGCCACGGCGCGCAACACTGGACCGGCCCGTGCGACGACGCGCCGCTTCTGCGCCCCCGTGAGCGCAGCCGACGACTCCACGTCGAAAACGGCTTCGACTCGCGTCTCGGACTTCTGTGCGTGCTGACCGCCGGGGCCGCTCGAGCGCGAGAACCGGAGCACGATCTCGCCCGGCGGAAGGACGACGGATCTCGTTACCCGAATAGACTCGCCGTCCATGGCTGCGATTCTGCTGGACGTCGACGGTGTCTTCCACGTCTCGGGCGAGCCCATCGCCGGCGGCGCGGACGCCGTTCGGCGTCTTCGTGCCGCCGGGCATCGGCTGCGGTTCGTCACCAACAACACGACGCAGGCTCGAGCCACCCTGGCCGAGCAGTTGAGGGCAATGGGGATCGAGCTCGACGACGAAGAGCTGCAGACGACGCCGAGGGCGGCCGCCGCCGCTCTCGCCGGCCGGCGGGTTCTCGCGCTGACGATGCACGCGATCGTGGGTGAGCTGGAGGGGATCGAGCTCGTCGGCGAGGACGCCGAGGCCGTGCTGGTCGGCGGTGCTGACGAGACTCCGGAGACGAACCTCGTCTTCAGCTACATGAATCTCGCCCGCGCATTCCACGAGCTCGAAGGAGGCGCGCAGCTCTACTGCCTGCACAAGAACCGCTGGTGGCAGACGAAGCACGGGCCGCTGCTCGACGCGGGTGCCTTCGTCGCAGGGCTCGAGTATGCGGCGGACACCGAAGCGATCGTGCTCGGAAAGCCCTCGACCGCGTACTTCGAGGCAGCGCTTCAGGCGCTCGACGGCGACCCGAAGATGACCTGGATGGTGGGCGACGACATCGAGTCGGACATCGCCGGCGCCCAGGGTCACGGCATGCGGACCATCCTCGTGCGAACGGGAAAGTTCCGTCCCGACGCCGTCGAGGCCGGCTCGATCCGTCCGGACGGCATCGTCTCGTCCATTGCACAGGTGCCGGACTGGCTGGAGGAACATCTGTGACCGTGGGAGTCGACCTGATCGAGATCGAGCGCGTGCGCCGGGCGCTCGAGCGCTATCCGCGCTTCCGTGAGCGGTGCTTCACCGAAGCCGAGCGGGCCTACTGCGACTCCCGGCCGAATCCCGCCCAGAGCTACGCCGGTCGGTTCGCCGGCAAAGAGGCGGTCGGCAAGGCGCTCGGGTTCGGCGTCGCGCGCGCCTTTGCGTGGCGCGAGATCGAGATCGCCGGACGTCCGAAGCCGTCCGTGCGCCTGAGCGGTCGCATCGCGGCCTGGTCCGAACATGTCGGCGCCGGCTCGATCGACCTGTCGATGACGCACTCCCGCGACCTCGCCAACGCAGTCGCAGTGGTTTCGAGAGACTGATGTTCCAGCCGCTCTACACGGCGGAGGAAATGCGCGCCGCCGAGCAGGGCCACGATGTCGAGGCGATGATGGAACGCGCCGGTCGTGCCGTTGCCGACGCGGTCCTCCGCCGCTATCCGGACGCTCGCCGGATTGCCGGCGTCTGCGGCAAAGGTGCGAACGGAGGCGACGGGCGGATTGCGCTGCGGGTCCTCGCGGAGGCAGGTCGCGAGACGAGCGAGGAGCTCGACGGCGAGGTCGACCTCATCATCGACGCGCTGTTCGGGACCGGCTTCCATGGAGAACCGCGTCCGGAGTCGCAGACGCTGATCGAGCGCATCAACACCGCGGGCGTCCCGGTCGCAGCAGTCGACCTCCCCTCGGGGGTGGATGCCTCGACCGGAGAAGTGGCGGGTGCCGCGGTGCGGGCGGACGTGACGGTGACGATGCACGGCCCGAAAGTCGGCCTCGTCGTCGCACCCGGGCGTTTCCTGGCCGGGGAGGTCGAAGTCGCCGACATCGGCCTGGCGCACGCCGAGACGACGCATCGACTCGTCACGGATGAGATCCTCGGTCTCGTGCCCCGCCGCGGCGAGCGGGACACGAAGTATTCCGCCGGCTCGGTGCTCGTCGTCGGCGGCTCGCCGGGGCTGACCGGCGCCGTCTGCCTGGCCGCCGAGGCCGCGTTTCGAGCGGACGCCGGCTACGTCGCCGTCTGCGTTCCCGCCACTTCGATGCCGGTCATCGAGACGCTGCTCATCGAAGCCGTGAAGGCGCCGCGTGAGCGCCTCGACGAGCTCGCAGACCGTGCCTCGTCACTTGCAGTCGGCCCCGGGCTCGGGCGTGCACCCGAGGACCGCGAGCTCGTGCGCCGCCTGCTCGCGGACCGCGAACTGCCGGCGGTCGTCGACGCAGACGCGCTGTTCGGCCTGGAGCCCGACCGCTGGCCGGCACCTCGCGTGCTCACGCCGCATTCCGGAGAGCTGGCCCGGCTCCTTGGGGAGGATTCGAAGTGGGTCGACGCGCACCGCCTCGAAGCGCTGAGGCGCGTAGTCGAGCGATTCGGATGCGTCGTCCTGCTGAAAGGAGCCGACACGCTGGTCGGCGCTCCGGATGAGGGCGTGCTGGTCTGCGCATCCGGGACGCCGGCACTTGCGACCGCGGGCACGGGAGACGTGCTGACAGGCGTGATCGCCGCGTTTCTGGCCAAGAAGATGAACGCGCGTCTCGCCACCGCCGCGGGGTCCGTGGCCCACGGCCGCGCGGCACAACTCGCGCCGCATCAAGTGGGGCTCGTGGCTTCAGACGTGATCGAGTCGCTGCCACTCGCGCTGGCCTGATGCACCGCTCGGAGATCACCGTCGATCTCGGTGCGCTTCGACGCAACGTCCGCACGTTGCGGCGAGCGCTCGACGGTTCGCATCTGTGGGCGGTCGTCAAGGCGAACGGCTACGGACACGGCGCGATCGACGTCGCCGGTGCCGCACTCGGCGCGGGCGCGACTGCCCTGTGCGTCGCGACGATCCCCGAGGGGCTCGAGCTTCGCAGCGAGTATCGAATGGAGCGCGTCGTCGTCATGGGCCCCGCGGGCTCGAACCGTGAAGTGGCTCAGGCCCGCGACGCTGCGCTCGAGTTGGTCATCGCCGACGGCGAGATCCCGGACGGTATACGCGTGCATCTGAAGCTCGACACCGGGATGGGCCGCTACGGGCTCTCCGAGCTGCCGGCGCCACCGGTCGAGGTCGTGGGTCTGATGACGCACCTCGCCACGGCAGACAGCGATCTGGATTTCGCGCGCGCGCAGCTGGAGCGCTTCCGATCCGCGACCGCGGAGTTCAGCCACCTGACCCGCCACGCGGCGAACAGCGCCGCCACGCTCCGGTTGCCCGAGTCGCATCTCGACGCAGTCCGGTGCGGCATCGCCCTCTATGGACTGTCGCCCTTCAACACCGATCCCACCGCCGACGGCCTCGAACCGGTGCTCTCGTGGCAGTCGGCCCTCGCGCAGGTGAAGCGGCTGGAGCCCGGACAGAGCACGGGCTACGGTCGACGATTTGTCGCCGCCGAATCAACCTGGATCGGCATCGTCCCCGTGGGCTACGCGGACGGCTTTCGGCGCGATCTCACCGGGACCGAGGTCCGGGTCGCCGGAGAGCCACGGCGCGTGATCGGCACCGTCTCGATGGATTCGTTCGCGGTCGAGCTCGACCGCGAGCTTCCGGTCGGCTCGCCCGTCGTCCTGCTGGGCCATGGCGTTCTCGCGGAGCAGCACGCCGCGGTCGCGGGCACGATCAACTACGAGCTGGTGTGCGGGATCGAAAGCGGTTCGCTGCGCGCGCGCAGAACGGTAATCGATGCCTGACTCTGCGTCGAACGCGGAGGAGGTGCGCGCACGCTTCGGAGCGACGGCGTCGCTCGTCGCCGAGCATGCCCGACAGCAGGTCGAGCTCGTCCGCGACCAGGTTCGGTCTTTCATCCTGCCGAGCGGCCACGAGCATGCGCTCGACGCGGGCACCGGCGCGGGAACCCTCGCGCTGGCGCTTGCACCGCTGGTGCGCGACGTGATCGGGGTCGACATCGTTCCCGAGCTGCTCGACCGGGCGCGTGCGGGCGCGCCTGACAACGTCACCTTCGCCGAGGGAGACGTCACGAACCTGCCGTTCGCGCCGGGAACGTTCGACCTCTCCTGTTCGCGCCGGACGCTCCATCACATCGCCCGGCCCGAGCGAGCCGTTGCCGAGCTAGCACGTGTCACTGCATCGGGCGGGCACGTCTTCGTGGACGACCAGATCGCGCCGGTCGACCCGCTTGTCGCCCTCGAGCTCGACCGCTTCGAGCGGGCCCGCGATCCGTCGCACACCCGCGCGCTCCCCGACACCGACCTGCGCAGCCTGTTCGATGCGAACGAGCTCGTCCTGCTGCGCACCCACTTCCATCGGCACACCCGACAGCTGGCCTACTACCTCGACCTCGCCGGGTGCGAAGGCGAGGCGCGCGAGCGCGCGCGGGCGCTGTCGCCCGGGGGGCCAGACTCGTACCTTGCGGAGACCTGCTGGTACCTGCTCCGGAAGCCGGCTTAGTTCCGGTAGCCAGCCCGGGACGAGAGCCGCGCCACGAGACCGGGGACGAGCGCTTGCGCGACTGCGGCAGCGCGGTACCACCGCGGCACGAACGTCTCCCGCCGATCGCGGTCGATCGCCTTCAGCACATGGCGGGCGACATGATCCGGCTCTACGACGAGTCGCCGTAGGAATGCGCTGCGGAGCTTCATCGCCTGCGGGAAGCCCTCTGTCTCGACGAAACCCGGACTCACGGTGTGCACATGGATCCCCTTGTGGCGCAACTCGGTCGTCGTCGCGCGCGAGAACGCCAGCTGTGCATGCTTCGACGCCGAGTACGGTCCCGCGGGTCCGACCGCGACCGTGCCGGCAACCGACACGATGTTGACGACGTCGGAGCGACTGGCTGACTCGAGTGCCGGCAGGAATGCCCGCAGGCACCAGACGCCGCCGAGGAAGTTGACCCTGATCAGCTCCTCGAGCCGGTCCGGCTCGATCGACGTGAAGCCGCGGCGGCCGGGGATGCCCGCGTTGTTCACGAGCAGGTCGATGCGCGGATGGCGTTCCATCACGACTGCCGCGACGCGCTCGACCTCAGTTCGCTGGCCGACATCGCAGACTTCGTACTCTGCGTCCAGTGCCTGCGCCAGGCTACGGAGCCGATCCTCCCGCCTCGCCAGCAGAACCACTCGTGTACGACGCGCGGCCAGGGCGCGTGCGATCGCCTCGCCGATCCCACTCGAAGCGCCGGTGACGACGGCTACCGGCAGACGCGAACGTGCCGGGCCGCGGCGAGCGTGCGCCCGCTCGCATCGACGGCGACTGCACGGAGGACGTGCTTGCCTTTCGGAGCGGAGCCGCGCTTCCACGAGCCGTTGTAGAGGTCGGCGGTGCCTTTGCGGTCGACGCCGATCTGCTTGCCGTCGGCGTAGAAGCGGACCGAACGCAGCCGCTTGTTGGAGCTGGCGACGACGACGAGCCCTGTCGTCTTGCCCACGCACTGGTTCTCGGCGGGAGCGACCCAGGTCAGCGCCGGCCCGGCGACGCCTGTGACCTTCACTCTCCGGAAGGAGGTGTTCGGCAGGATCTCGTCGCCGACAGAGTCGACGTTCTTCGCCTCCTGGAAGTCGGCAGCGGAGACGGCAAGACGTACCCGGCCCTTCGGGATCTTCGGCGCAGCTCGTGGGAGCGGGAACAGCGCGATCCCCGAGATGGGGTCGTACACGACCGCGCCGACGAGCACGCCGCGGTACCCGATGACGAGCGACAGTGGATCGACACCGGCGCCCGTGTCCGTGACGCGCGCGACGATAGTCGGACGGCCCGCTGCGACCCGCCTTGTGAGCAGGCGGATCTTCGGAGGAGTCACGTCGTTGACCCAAGACCGGAGAACGTAGGCGCCCGGTAGCGGTCGCTGCGTGAATGGGTCGGAGCTCGAATCGACCGCGATCCAGAAGCGCTGCACCTTCGGGAAGCTCGCACCGGCTGCGCCGAGGTCGACGTGGTAGTCGAACATCAGCTGGTTGGCGTTCACAGGCGTCCCGGCGTAACCCTCGACGTCACGCTCGTTCGGCGAGCCGAGAAACCACGGGTCGACGAGTGAGCCTCCCTGTGCCGCTTCGACCGCAACCCCCAGGTTGGCGACCGGCGTGTCGATGTGCGTGACGTAGAGCGTCTCGGATCCGCTCTCCTCCATAGGCGGTCCGAAGTAGTCGGGGGGCGGCCCGAAAGGAGCCGCGGGACAGCAGTACGTCGACACGCGATTGGGCCCCTTGGCCGTGGTGCCAACCTGGAACTTGACCAGGCGCTTCGCTTCGAGCTGCGCGAGTTGCGGACGGCCGACGTAGAACTCGTACGGGATCTTCCGCGTCACGGTCCCCTGCCGCAGCAAGATGAATCCGTAGTCCTCGCCCACTCCCGAGGCTGCGCTCGCGTGGGCGACAGCGACGAGATCGGCTTCGCCTCCCGGCGGAATCGTCAGCAACGGCGGGAGCTCGAGCGAGGCGCCGCTGCTGGCCGCTTGGGGTGCGAGCTGCACCTGCCATTGGCCGGCACCTTCCCCGGCGTCGGTGACACGGACGACGAGCGCGCGGCTGTCGGCACCGCTCGTGACGTTCAGATCCTGGAACGAGAGAGAAGCCGGGTCCGTGAACACCTCCGGCTTTGCTGCTCGCGGCAGGTCGACGAGACCGCTGCCGCCCAGCGTTACCGGTGCCTCCTGCTGACGCGCGGTATCGGCCCAGGCAGCACCGGCGGTCGACATCAGGGCCGACTTCACCTGCTCCGCTGACCAGCCTCGATGGAGCTCGAGCAGCAGCGCGGCGCTGCCGCTGACGTGCGGCGCGGACATGCTCGTTCCGTCGAACACGGCGAACGGCGATCCGCCGGTGAACTCCGGCAACGTCGCAGACAGGATCGATCCGCCCGGCGCAGCGACGTCCGGCTTCAGGAAATGCCCGAATGCGGTCGGCCCCCCGGACGAGAAGCTCGTGACGATCCCGCTTCGTCCGGTGTTGGCCCGCTGGATGAGATTGCCGACCGTCACCGTCGTAGTGCCGCCGGTTGTCGCGAGGTAGGCGCGTAGCTGGGCGCCGTCGAGATCGGCGATCATCGCTCCGGGCACCGGCAGCTGCACGGGTATCGGGTTCGCCTCGCCGGGGCGGTTGTCGACGACGACTATCCCGACGGCGCCTGCCCGCGCGGCGCGGATCGCCTTGGAGATGAACGTGCAGTGGCCGCGCGAGACGAGGGCGATGTCTCCGTCGAGTGCGTCGGGTCGGAGCGACGAGCGGGCGGCGTTGTTCGTGTCGCTGTCCGGACCGCAGAGCCGGCGATCGACCGGGGCACCGTCCGCCCCCGTCAGGGCACCGACGTCGACGAGCCGGTGCGCGGTGGAGGCGAACGTCCCCGGGAAACGCGTTCCGGATCCTGCGATCGGGATCTGCTGAACGCCCGAGGGCGCGCCCGGCGTGCGTACCGCGAGGATCGGCGCGAACACGTGCGTGTTCGAGACGGCAGCGACCGTGATGGCATCCGGTGCCGTTCCGGGGGAGCCCACCGAGCCCATGCCGAAGTCATCTCGATCGTTGCCCGCGGAGATCACCGAGACGATTCCCGCAGCCGCGACGTTCCGGACGACGTCGATCATCGCGTCGTTCGCGGGCTCGGTCTCGGCGCCGCCTCCGGAGAAGTTGATCACGTCCATACCGTCGCGTACCGACGCCTCGAAGGCCGCGGCGATCTCGGGTGTGTTCGCCGTATCGCCGATTGGCGTCGGGATGTTGAAGACGCGGTAGCTGCCGATGTACGCGCGCGGCGCCACGCCGGTCAGGCCGCACGTCGGCGGATGGTCGCGTCCACCTGGTGAGCAGGTGCCGGAGTCGCCTGCGGCGATCCCGGCCACGTGCGTCGCGTGGAAGGAAGCGTGCCGGTCGATTGGAAGTCGCCCGGGCCGCCCTGAGTGCGGCCCGGGAAAGGCGCGCGCGACGATGACCTTCGGCGTCGTGTACTTCGTCTGTCCCTTCGGAAACCCGGCCGGATACGAGTAGCCGCTCGGATTGAAGAACGGATTCGTCGCATCGACGCCGTCGTCGACGATCCCGATCTTCATCCCGTCTCCGCGTACGCCGGTGAGGGTCTGCAACTCGGTCGCGCCGATCACGGCCGTGCTCGTGTCGGTCGAGAGGTGGTAGCGGATGCTCGGGTAGACGTGGCGGACGAAGCCCAGGCGTACGAGTCGCGGCAGCTTGCTCACCGGAAGTGAGAGCGTCAGGCCGTCGAGGACGATCTGGAAACGCCGGCCGATTCGCGCCTGCGGGATGGCCCGCCGCAGTTGCGCAGCGGCGACGCGCTGTGCGGCGACCACGCGCGCGATGTAACTGCGGGACGTCCGGCTTTTGACGTCGAGCTTGCGAGTTGCACCCGTGCTCGCGAAGGTCCTCCCGGACCAGGCGGCCAATGGCGGGAGCGGGAGTGCGACGATGACGCGCACCCGACCCGAGGCCTGGTTTCTTGGAATCGTGAGCGTTCCCGCCCGGACGCGAGGGAGGGTCACGTCGCCGAACGTGCGCTTGATCGGGGTGAGGGACGCGCCCGCCGGGAGTGCCGACGCCAACGCCGCCGCGATTGCGATGAGACCCACGAAACGGCGCAAGGCATCGCAATCTAGCGGAACGAGCCGCCGACTAGTTCTAGACTCGCGCAATGACTGGGACCTACGAGGGGAAGCGCGGTTTGGTTCTCGGCGTCGCGAATCGCAGATCGATTGCGTGGGCGATCGCGAAGCGTCTGGCCGACGGCGGCGCAGAGCTGGCCTTCACGTATCAGGGAGACCGCATCGAGAAGAGCGTGCGCGACTTGGCGGACTCAGTGTCGAGCCCGCTCGTGACCGAGTGTGACGTCCGCTCGGACGAGGACATCGCGCGCGTGTTTCGCGAGGTCGCGCAAGCGTTCGACGACGGTCTCGACCTACTCGTGCACTCCGTCGCCTTTGCCGCGGCGGAGGATCTCGAGGGCAGGTTCACGGACACACCGCGCGACCGCTTCTGGCTCGCGCTCGACGTCAGTGCGTACTCTCTCGTCGCTTGCGCTCGGGCCGCCGAGCCGTTGATGGAAGCACGGGGTGGCGGCTCGATCCTGACGATGACTTATCTCGGCGGCGTACGCGCGGTGCCGCATTACAACGTCATGGGCGTCGCCAAGGCTGCGCTCGACGCCTCGATGCGCTATCTCGCGTGGGATCTCGGCGCGAAGAACATCCGGATCAACGCCATCTCTGCCGGACCGGTGCGCACGCTGGCGGCGCGGTCGATCGCAGGGTTCCCGACGATGGAGGCGATCGTCGAGGAACGCTCACCACTGCATCGACACGTCGATGCCGACGACGTCGGAGCTGCGGCCGCGTATCTGTTGTCCGACGAGGCCCGGAACGTGAGTGCGACGACGCTGTACGTGGACTCCGGCTATCACGCGATGGGCATGTAGCCGTCGAAACGCACTGGCCGGTACCGGTCGCACATCATCCGAGCCGGGTGATGCCGTGGCCCGCCGACGGACTGACGCTTGTCGTTCGATGCGAACGCTTCCAACCGCCATGAGCCATACGATCAAGGTCGGGGGCCTTGACGTCCACACCTGGGTCGTCGGTAAAGGAGAGCCCGTCGTACTCGTTCACGGGTTCGCTGTGTCGGGGCGCTACATGCTTCCGCTTGCCCACTCGCTGGCCGGGCACTACACCGTCTTCACGCCTGAGCTGCCGGGGTTCGGACGGAGCCAGAAGCCGCCCAAGACCCTGGGCATCGACGGTCTCGCAGACGCACTCGCAGGCTGCCTGGACGCCCTCGGCCTCGAGCGTCCGGCGTTCGTCGCGAACTCGATGGGCTGCCAGCTCGTGACGGAGCTCGCGGTCGCCGTTCCGGAGCGTGTGGGCCCGCTGACGCTCATCGGGCCGACCGTCGATCCGGAACAGCGTCGTGCTCGCCGACAACTGCGCCGGGCGCTGGGCGAGTCAGTTCGGGAGCCGCTGCCATTGCTCTCGCTCGCCGCCCGTGACGGGCTCGCAATGGGCCCCGTTGCGTTGCTCACGACGGCACGCTCGGTGCTCGCCGATCGGATCGAGGAGCGGTTGCCGCTGATCGATCAGCCAACGCTCGTCGTGCGTGGGGATCGCGATCAGTTCGTCAGCAAACGATGGGGCGAGCGCGTAACAACGCTGTTGCCGCGAGGACGTCTAGTGGTTGTTCCGGGCGAGCCGCACGCCGTCCACTTCACGCGTCCGGATCTCGTGAGCCGGCTCGTTCGGGAGCTGCTCGTCGAGGAAGCTCGAGAGAGAGGACGTCAGCTCGTCCGGAACCTCCCACATCGGTACGTGACCGCATGGGAGAACGACGAGACGCGAGCCGGGGAGGATCCGCTGCCACTCCGCGGCTATCCCCACCGGTATGAGCCGGTCGTGCTCGCCCCAGATCAAAAGCGAGGGCGCTCGAACGGACGCGAGGTCGGCGCGAACGTCTCGGGTCGAAACGAAGACCACTCCGTGGAGCAGGCCGAGCGGGCCCGCTCGAACGGCGTCAGCGAGGACGGTTGGAAACCGCTCGCGGACGTCGTAAAGCGTGCCTAGTAGCTGCAGGGCGCGACTCGGCAGAGGCCGTCCGCATGGGATTCCGGCCGGAGAGACGAGAGCGAGGCGGTGGACGAACTGAGGCTCGTTGGCCGCAAGCTCGGCCGCGACGAGCCCGCCCAGCGAGTGACCGACGACGTCAACGTGACGTAGGCCAACGGACTCGAGCCAGCGGCCGAGCCAGTCCGCTAGCTCAGGGGCACCCAGCCGAGGGCCGAGCCGCGGCAGGTCGAGCACGTAGACGAGTCGCCGTTCAGCGAGGCGCTGACACACCTGCGACCACCAGCGCCAGGAACCCGAAAGGCCGTGCACGAGCACGACAGGCGGGCCGCCACCCGCAAGCCGAAAGTGAACGGGCTTCCCTTCGACCTCGATCCGCCGGAGCTCCATCCAAGAAGTGTGTCAGCAGCGGTGCCGGCGCCGACGATCAGCCCAGCGGACGAGCGGCGGCGCGCGCTCCCGCCTCGCACGCCAGCTCCAGCGCATGCAGAACGGAATCGTCTCGTGCCAAGGCGACGAGCAGCGCTCCCGCGAATGCATCGCCCGCGCCGAAGGCCGAGCGTCGCTCGACCCGCCCGGCAGCGACGCGTTCTACGCGATCGCCCCGCGCGGCGATCGCGCCGTCCTCGCCGAGCTTGATGCAGGCCAGCTCGAAGCGTGACGCAAGTGCTCCGGCGGCCGCGTCCGGCTCGGCGCCGGTCACGGCGCGGGCTTCCTCGGCCGTCGCCAGGATGACGTTCGCGCCGGTCGTGCCTTCGAGGTCGGCGAGTCTCGGGGACGCGAGGTCGACGGCGCTCCAGCGGCCCCTGAAGCGTTCGAGCGCCGAACGGGCTGCGTCTCGAGAGCCCGTCTGAAACAGCGCAAAGCCGGAGACGAGCAGCGCGTCTGCTTCCAGACGCTCGGGAATGTCTTCAGGCGACAGTCGTGCGTTCGCGCCGCGGTGAGCAACGACGCTCGAGCCGAGCGCGACAGCAGTGCCGGTCGGAAGCTCCGGGTCGCGGGTGAGGTGCGCAGCGATGTCACGTTCTACAAGCGCAGCGGAGACCAGCTCGGCCGAAGGATCGGAGCCGACGCGTCCGACCACCGTCGCAGCCGCACCTGTCTCCGCGGCCGCCACGGCCGCGTTCACCGCCGTTCCCCCTGCGCGAACGACCACCTCGGCATGGACGCGCGCGCCATCGGGCGGCAGCCTCGCGCAGAGGACGTCCACCATCACGTCGCCGAGGGCGACGAAGCGAATGCGTGAGTCAGGCGGCAGGCCGGCGACCTGCGAGCGACACGATCTCTTCGACGTCCGGCGCGGTCAACAGCTTCGCCGACCGCTCCGGAGCGAGCGTGACGAGGAATGTCTCCACGAGCTCGCCGGCTTCCTCGTAGACGCGCGATGCTGTGTCGTCGTCGCCGAAGTGCTGCGCGACTCGGCCCAGTGCCGCGCGTGCTTCCCAACGCCCCGGCGGCCCCACGAGCTCGTCGGCCAGCTGGACGGCGCTCGAGAGAGCCTGCAGTGCTTCTTCGCGCCGCCCGAGCTTCGCGAGTGCCTGGCCCAGAACCTCCAGCGAGAGAGCCTCGTACTTGCGCCTCTTGGTTCGCTCCGAGATCTGGATCGCCCGCTGAGCCCACTCGGCCGCAGACTCCGCGGCGTCGGCATGGAGATCGATGAGCGCGCGTGAGTAAGCGAGACGACCGGCGATCAGCCACGTGGTCCAAGCGGTTGCCTGGCCGGCTCCTTCCCAGAGCGACGGCCACGTCGCCTGCGCGCCGCCGATGTCGCCCTCGAGGATCTGCGTGAGCAGGAGATCGGAGCCGGCGAACTGCCGCGGCATGCCGAACCCGGTCGTTCCGGAGAGGGACAACGCCTCTTCGCTGCGGCGGCGGGCCTCGTCGAGGTGGTAGAGCTCGCGGTAAGAAAGCGCCGAGTAGTTGAGCACCACGTTGGGGTTCTGGCCCAGCTCGCGCGCCGTCCCGAGGAGCTCCTCGAAGATCGGGATCGCCTCCTCATGACGGCCGAGACCGGCAAGCCCGAGCGCCTCGTGCCCCCCACCACGGAGGAGCGACTCGGCACTCTGCACTTCCCGGGCGAGAGCCCGGGTTCTTCGCGAGAGCTCGACGGCGCGCTCGTAGTAGCCGGTCCAGTACGCGGCGTTGGCCTGGAGATGCAGGTGCTGCCTCAGATCGAGCGCACGAGTTCCGGGAACCCAGAGCTCGAGCGCACGGTCGCCGAGCTCGAGTGCCTGCTCCAGGTCACCCTCGCCTCCTCTCATCGCGAGCGCCTGGCTCTTCGCTGCCAGCACCGCCCCCACCGCTGTCTCGTCACCGACCTCCCGCGCGAGCGGCACCGCTTCCTCTGCGATCGCCAGCGTCGCCTCGTCCTGCTCCGTCCAGAGAGTCGCGTGCGTCCTCGCGATCATCGCGTCGAGCTTCTCCTGGCCCTCGAGCTCCGGTATGAGCTCGCCGAGCTCGACGTCTGCTCGTTCATAGTCCGCGAGCTCGACAAGGGCGAGGCCTCGCTTGAGGCGGATATCGCGGCGCAGCTCATCGTCCTCAGCCAGCTCGAGCGCGCGCGAGTAGAGATCGACGACGGCGCCTTTCGCCCAGCCTCTCCTCGCGGTCTCGGCCGCGGCGAGGAGGTACGGGATCGCGCGCGCGGGCTCGCCTGCCTCGCGCCAGTGGTAGGCGAGGATGTTAGACAGCGTCTCCGGCGCGCCGGCAATCGTCTCTTCCACGTGCCGTGCAACTGCGGCATGCCGCTCCCGTCGGGACGCGCGTGGAATGATCGAATAGGCGACCTCGCGGATCAGCATGTGCTTGAAGACGAACTGCTGATCCCCCGAGAGCTGGCTCGACGGATCTCGGCGGATGAAGTCGCGTGCCTCGAGGGCGTCGAGTGTCTCGTCGACCTCTTCGTGGTCGGCAACGGCCTGGAGGAGGCCGCGCCAGAAGACCTTGCCGATCACGGCAGCGGCGAGCAACGCGTTTCGCGCGTCGGCAGGCAGTGCGTCGATGCGCGCTGCGATTGCCTCTCTGACCGTGACCGGGAGCTCGTCGTGGTCTCCTCCCGCCTCTGTGACCGACGCGGCGAGCTCCTCGAGGAAGAGCGGATTGCCTCCGGCCACTTCGACCAACCGCTCGAGGTCGACCTGCCCGGCGGACTGCACGATCTCCTGTGCGAGCGCGGCGGCCGCGTCCGGTGCCAACGGGTCGAGCTGGATCATCGTCTGGCTCGTGAGCCCGGCGCCCCAGGTCGGTTGCAGGTCGAGGAGTTCCGGACGAGCGGCGGCGACGAGCATCACCGGGGCATCGCGGACGTGCCTTGCCAGGTACTCGAGCAACGCGAGCTCGCTGCTTTGCGCCCAGTGCACGTCCTCGAAGACGAAGACCGTCGGCTGCGCGGCGCCCGCCGCTTCGATGAAACGCCGCGCGGCGAAGTAGAGGAGGAGCACCTGCGCGACGGCGTCGTCGGGAGCAAGCCCGAGCAACAGCGAGAGAAAGCGATGCGTCTCGGCGACTTCCTCTTCCGGGAGAAGCCCTTCAACCGCGGCCTGCAGCTTCTCGCGAGCCACGCTCGGCGCGTCGGATTCGAGAATCCCGCTTGCCTCGTGCACCAGGCGCGAGAAGGCCTGGTATCCAGTCTGGTCCTCGTAGGGAAGGCACCGCCCGCGCAGGACTCGTCCGTCGTCCTCTGCCACAAGACCTGAGAGCTCCCAGCAGAGCCGCGACTTGCCGATGCCCGGCGGACCGACGAGCGTAATCAGGTGCGGACGCCTCTCCTGAACGGCGCGTTTCCAGAACGAGCGGATTAGCTCGAGCTCGCGCGCGCGCCCCACCAACGTGCGTGCGGCGGCACGTCCTTCGGGTGCGGGCGCTTCGAGGACGAGCCACGCTTCGACCGCCTCGGCCTTGCCCTTTGCGTCGACGGCGGGAAGCTGCGCGTAGCGAATCGCATGACGCGTCGCGCGATATGTCTCCGTTCCCACGATCAGCTGTCCCGGAGGAGCAGCCGACTGCAATCGAGAGGCAGTGTTGACGACGTCGCCGGTCGCCAGGGCGCCGCGGTCGTGCGCCGAGTCGAGCGAGACGAGCGCATCGCCGGTGTTCACCGCCGCGCGTGCGGCTAGGTCGAGGCCGTGCTCGAGGTTGAGCTCCTCGATCCCCTCGAGCACCTTCAGGCCTGCGCGGACCGCGCGCTCTGCGTCGTCCCCGTGTGCGACGGGAGCGCCGAACACGGCCATGACCGCATCCCCGATGAACTTCTCGAGCACGCCCCCGTGCTGCTCGATCCGCTGCTTGGCGCTGGAGTGGTACAGCTGCAAGGCGTCGCGTACGTCTTCGGGGTCGGCCTGGTCCGACTTCGAGGTGAACCCGACGAGGTCGACGAACAGGATGGAGACGAGCTTGCGCTCCTCCCGCGGAGCGACTGCGGCCTCGAGCCGAGCACCGCAGTTGTTGCAGAAGCGCGACTGCGGTGGATTCGCCGTTCCACAGGTCGCGCAGAGAAGCGACCCCTCGTGCGCGACCTCCGGGCTCGTCATGGACGAAGTGTGGCGGCTCGGGGGCGGCGCGCCAAATTTCAGCGAGCGGGCACCGCCGACCAGCTGATCTTCGTCAGCCGCAGACCGACGCGTTTGCTCTCTCCTGCGGCCTCGACGAGCCTTGGGACGTCAACCGTCACTAGATGCCAGTCTTTCCCTTTGGCTACGAGCGTCCGGCGCCCGTCGACGGCGACGCGGCGCTGTAGCAAGGAGGGCGCGAACTCGAGCTTCAGTCGGCCGGCTCCGTAGATCCAGAACGGCGCATGGTTCTCGCTCATGTACCGCCCCGAGCGCGTGTCTGCGTACCAGCCCTGGCAGAAGATCGGTCTCGTGTGGACGGGCTCGACGCGCCTCGGCAGGAAGCCGATGCGGTTCCGCTGGAACAGCCACACAGGGCCCGCAGTTCGCTGCACCGACCACCCATGCGTCAGCAAACCGCGCGCCGCGAACCAGCCCGAGCTCGGCACGGCCGGGTTCCGGATGTAGAGCCCTCGGTGGAGCGCGATCGAGCGGACACCCAGACGGTCGAGCTCGGCCGACATCCCGCCGCTCCAGTCGCCGCAGTTGAGCCGCTGCAGCCGGTCGGCGATCGCCTTGGCTTGCTTCGGCGCGGTGGTGGAGTAACCGCCGGGGCGCTGACGATGCGCAGCGGTGTCGTACCAGAGGTACACGCTGCCGTAGTGGACGCCGGGGTCGAAGACGGGGAGCTCCACTAGGCGTCCCGCGGCGAGCGGGACGGCGCCGTCGGGATCGCCGGGAGCCGACTTTCCGTAGACGCGTGCATGCAGGTCGACCAGCACCAGCGCGATTGCGAGCACGACAACGATGGTTCGGCGTGTCTGCGCGAGCGCGAAGGCGAAGAGCGCAGCGATGCAAAGGGACGCAATCGGCATCAAGCGTTCTGGAACGCGCGGAAAGCGGAACGGGGGCAGCGCATGCCAGAGCGCCGAGTAGAGCGGCGTCCGCGTTCCCAGCGCCAGCACGATCGGAACCGCGGCCCCGAGCCCGAGTAGCGCGGCGAGCGCGAACCTGCGCGCGCGCAGCAGCAGGACGAGCCCCGCGAGCGCCACGAGTGGCGTCGCCCAACCAAGGAAGACGAACTGCTCGCTGCGGGCGTGGTCGACGTGCCGCGAGACGAAGTCTCCGACCCGGGCCGAGTAGAACGAGATCTCGTCGAGCGATCGGCCGCCGGACTGCGTCGAATGCTTGATCAGGGTCTGCCGCACGACGATTCCGGCGGCAACAGCCGCGAGCGCGGCAACGCCGGCTCCTGCAAGCAGCGAACGGTTCCGCGTCCGGCAGAGCGCGTACGCGAGGAAGAACGGGATCACGCCGAGTGCGAGATGCACCTGTCCGGACAGGGGGATCGAGGCGATCGCCGCACCGCAGGCCACGAGCCACCAGGCGCTACCGCGCCGCGCACGCTCGAATGCCCACAGCGTCACCGGAATCAGGATCGAGATCGGCCCGAGGAGGTGGCCGACGCTCTGTGCGACGCGGTACGGCGCGATCGCGAATGCGAGGCCGCCTGCAAGCGCAGGTCCGCGGGGCAGCCCGAGCTCACGTAGCCAGGCACAGGCGGCAAGCCCGGCCAGGCCGTAGAGGACGATCTGCAGGACATTCCAGCCGCCGACGAGCCCAAACGTCGCGCCCAGCGGCCAGAAGAGCAGGCCGAAGGGCCAGCCCGCGTAGTTCGGCTGCGGCTTTGTCTCGGGGCGGAACGAGTACGGATCGCGCCACGGTGCGTGACCGTGCTCGAGCTGGTGCCCGACCAGCCAGTAGTGGTACAGCGTCTGCAGGTGGTCGCCCGGAGAAGCCTCGCCGTGTGCCGGTGCGCCTCCCGAGAGAAAGTGCGAACGGGCGTGCAGGATGGCTGGCCACGTTGACGCGGCGCCCGCCGCCAGGTAGAGCGCAGCGCCGAGCGCTACATAGCCTGCGCGGCGCGAAGCAGCTCGTCGAAGTCCGGCACCTCGGCCGTGTCGTAGCGCCATGCGCCGAGGACCGTACCGTCCTCGTCGACGAGGAAGGCACTCCTCTCGGCAACGCCTTCGTGGCCGCGGAACTCGCGCTCGACGCCGAACGCGCGCATGGCCTCGCGATTCCAGTCCGACAACACCGGAAAGCTCAGGTCGAGCGCTTGCGCCCAGGCGATGTGCGTCCAGGCCGAGTCACGAGAGATGCCGAACGGACGGACGCCTGCCTGCTCGAACTGCGCGCTCCTGTCACGCAGGAGCTCCATCTCGTGCATTCAGGTCGAGGACCAGTCGAAGAGGTAGAAGAGAAAGAGGGCTCGCCCGTCGCGGAGGAGCTCCTCGATCGTCCGTCGCTGGTGCGGCGCGGTCCAGACCGACGCCGCGGGAACTCGGTCGCCCACCTGCAGCATCGTGCGACCCTACTGCGCCAGCTGAGGCTCGGCAGCGATTTCAGTGGCGTTCGCGATCTCGCTCACGACTTCCACGATGTCGTGATTCGCGTTGAACACCCGGAGCTGCCGGTCGGCGCCGTTCCCGTTCGCGAGGATCTCCTCGATCACCTCGAGCTCTCGTTCGGAGCCGAGTTCGCGGGCGTGGGGTTCGATCTCCCTGAGCGTCCGACGGATGAGCTGCGCGACGGGCACCCGGTTGCGTCGTCCCGTGGCCAGATCCATCAGCGGTGCTTCGAGGCCGTAGCGTCCGGCGAGCCAGTTGTTCTCCGTCGTCAGGATCCGGTGGTACGAGGGAATCTCCTCGCC
>JBKOWS010000087.1:0-4976 GCA_046724565.1 Actinomycetota bacterium
CGGACCATCGCGCAGGATCTCCGCGAGCTCAGCCTCGGCGTCCTCGCGGGACAGGAAGAGGTCCAGAATCTCGCCGGCAATGTCACCCTGACAATGGGATGACAGTCTGCTTCTAGGTTAGGGCGGGCCCGCCCCATCGTCAGCGTCCGAGGCCCAATCGCGCCGATCGGCTGCGCTCCCGATCGCCTGGCGTTCGGACTCCGCGCAGATTTGACGCACCTCGGCTACTTAGAAATTTGGTGCTGGGGGTCTGCGGAAGCTGGATCGGCGTCGCCGTCGTCTCAACGTGTGGAGAAGCGGGGAGTTTGGAACGGTCACGCCTCTAGCCCCGGCGGCGAGAGCTCCACCTCCGCAACCGAGTCGAAGTCCTCCACCTCGAGGCGCTCGCGGTCGTCGTTCTCCAACGAGCGGCCGGCGAAGCCTTCGCCCTCGGGATTCGGCGGCAGCTCCGCCTCGCCCTCCTCGGCGCTGTCGGCGTCGCTTTCGGCGTCGCCTCCCCCTCCGCCCGGCTCGAAGACGAGCGGACGCAGCGAGTCGAGCTTGAGCAAGTTGAGATCCGCTCTGCCGCCGATGCCGTTGACCTGGCCGGCAGACGTGAACTGATGAACGCCGAAGCGAAAGCCCTTCGGCGGATTTGCCGGATGCAGTTGGCCGTCGTTCGGGCCGAACCTGGAGTACCAGAGCGGAAATCGGCGGAGGTCGTTGAAGTGACCCGTCCGGCGCAGAAAGTCTGGGAAGGTGTACAGGATCGGGGGTGTCCCGATCGCCGTCTCGACAGCCCGGAGAAACCGGGAAGCCCACGCTGCCGTCGGCGGGTTTGTTTCCCAGTCGAGCGCGGGAAGAAGCTCGCCGCTCTTCGGGCGGGCGACGCGGAGGAAGTGCTGGGCCTCGGCCTCCGGGGAGTTGTTGTCGGGGCGCGCAAAGTGATAGGCGCCGACGACCAAGCCCGCAGCCTTCGCTGCGCGACGGTTGAAGCCGAAGCGCTCGTCGTCGAACGTGCGTCCCTCGGTCGCCTTCAGGAAGGCGAACTCAAAACCGGCCGCCCGCACGCGCCTCCAATCGATAGACCCTTTCGCCCCGTTGACATCGACGCCTCTCATCTCCTCTCCTCTTCGGTCTGATGTCTACCCGTCCCACTTACGCATAGGGCCGAGGTCGACGTGGATGAAGTTCTGCTCCGGGTACCTTCCGATCCCGCCGCGGTTGTTTCCAAGCAATCGCCGGGCTTCGGCGGCCCACTGGTTGACGTTTCCGCTAGCGAAGGTGACGTCCGACGCCGGGCCGCTCGGGTGCAACTCGTAGCGATGGAACGAGTTGGTCTCGCCGCCGACGTGCCCGTTGTGCAGCTTGGTACGGAAGCCGGAATTCACCGTGCAACGTCCGAATCGGTCTCGCATCGGCTGCAGCACCTGGGTAACAAGCTTGCGAAGCCCCGGAACCGCGGCGCTCGGAACGAACCCTCGAGCACAGTGCCCGTGGCAGCAGTGGAATTCCGCCAAGGCGAAGTTCGCGGAGAGCGCGACGAGTCCACCTGCTGCGCCCTCAGCAGCATCTCGAAAGTCGGCGGACGTCCGCTCGAGCCCGGCCCGTTCCTGATCTTCGAGCCCCGCCAGCGTCTGTCCGTCGAGCGCCGCCACTTCCTCGGGAGCCAGCTCGGGGGCCTTCATCTCGATCTCGGCCACTCCTTCAGCCTCGGAGGCCTCCGAATCATCGACCGGGATCTCCTCCTCGGCAAGAGATGCTTCGTCGTTGCCCATCGTCTGTCTCCTTTCCTCGGCTCGCTCTCCTGCTGGGAGAGGTCTCCCCGTAAAGACGCCCATCGCTCACCCCAAATTGTCTGTCGGGTCGGTGGCGGCGAATACGCGCTTCTTGACCTGCGAGAAAGGGAATCCGTCAGAGGTGTCTGGCTTGCGCCCGCGCGGTACGCAAATGTCTCGGTGACGGACGAGCATGTTGCGGTCGTTGATGTGGAGCTTCTTTCGGACCTGGCGACAACGCCAGACGATTGCATCAATCTGACGCTGTGGGTAAGCGTCGCTCGCGGTGCCACGGTTCTCGATCTCAATGCCATAGCCGTGCGTATTCCAGTCTCTGATCCCATTGTGATCCGCATCGCCGGCGTGCCAGGCGCGTCTCGGGTGCGGGCACAGCTCGTAAATTTTTCCCTGCTTCGTGATGTAGTCGTTTGCGGAGACCGACTTCCTCGGGTTCGAGGCGGGCTTCGTCAGAGTTGCGAGGTCACCCTGGAACGAGCCGCCGGTGTGGTGGAGCACAATCCCGTAAGGCCCCGACATCGGTCGGTTACGAGAGAAATTGGCGCTCCTAATCCTCGTGATGACCTTGAACGTCGCAGAGTCGGCGACCTCGATCTCACTCTCCCCAGATTCGACCTCACTCTCGGCAGCCTCGACTTCGCTCAATTCCTGGTTGGTGAACGCCTGAGGTTCAGCCGTTCCGTCGCAGAGCGCGCCGCCTTCGTTTATCGCCGTCTCGTCCTCCAGCACGGCACCTTCGTACGTCGGCGTTTCGTTGTCCGGCACGATGTCCGCTTCCTTTCTCCTTGAATTGGATTGCGAGTTGCCGATTTTTGCGATCTAGTCAGCGCACCTCCACGTCGACGCCCGAGGTGATGCTGATGCGGGGGACGCGCCTGACTAGGTCGAGCACTGCCGCGCGCTCTTCGTCCTGTCCAAAGCGGCCCAGCCACTGCTCTGGCTGACCGCTCTCGGTCGAAAGTGCGAGCGTGTAGCGGTAGATCGCGGACTCCGGGGGACGGAACGAGGCGAACGTGGACAGCGGCTGGTACGCGCCGCCACCCTCGCTCCGAGTTGGGTCGAAAAGCTCGCTCGGGCCCAGACGCCGAAAGTCCATGACCCGCAACGGTCCGACCAGAGGGTCCTCAGGCGGCGACGGGGCGGCCACCACGGCCCCCTCCCGAGCTACTGACGGGCGGTAGTGTGGATAGCGCACCCCCTCTTCGGAGCCGTCGATTACTCCGACCATCCACAACTCCCCGGCGCCGGCGTTGCGGACCTCGATCGCGATTCGGACCGGCTCGCCAAGCGGCTGAGGGCCGGTCGGCGCACGAAGAACGAGGACGACGGCGGCCTCCTGACCACCGTCGTCGCTCGCCACGCTTCCCGCCATGACTGGAATCTAGTGTGGAGTCGCCGGAATGACCCCGCTTCCTACTCGCCTCCGCTCACAAGTCCCGCCTTGGTCGCTTCTGCCTGCTCGGTGACCGTGCGCAAAACGGCCGGGTTGACGCCCTTGTCAGTGAAGATCTCGACCATCCGGTCCAGCGTCTCCGCCGCCTGCTCGGGCCTGCCGGCCCGCGCCGCCGCGCGAGCGGCCGTCCGCATGGCCATGTTCAGCGTGATGTTGTCGATTCCCTGATCCGCGGTCGACGTCTGCTCGACCGCCGTCAGGAGGTCGATGCTCTCCTCTGGTTTCGCCGAACGGACCTCGAGCTTCTTGTCGGCTGTGAGGTTCTTGAAGTCCCGCTCCGCGTTGATGCCCTTCACGAGCCGGGCGTAGACGGCGAGGGGGTGCTCACCGTGGCTGTCGAGTAGCACGTCGAGCGCCTCGTTGCCAGCCTGGAGGGCGTCCGAATCGGAGCCGAGCAGGTACAGGAGCTGGCCCTGCTGCTCACCCATGAGCAGCTCGCCGACCTCGGCGTCCTCCCGAGACGTCGGCGGCCGGACGCGAAGATGGAGGACAGGCGAGATCACACGCGAGCCGTCGTTCGCCACGTACTGGGCGCGGAGGGCGTACTGGCCCGGCTGCTCGAAGTTGAAGCCGTCACGCCCGAAGCCGATGTAGGCGCTGTCGTAGGCGGCCGGCCGGATCGAGTCGAGCCGAATCGTCCGCGCCTCGTCCGCGCAGCGGCGTAGCAGCGGTCGGTAGAGGATGGTCCGGCCCGAGGGTTGCCTGATAGCGATGGTGACGAAGTCGTCGTTGGGGTGCAGGTAACCGTGCGTGTCGACACCGCGAAGATCGGTCGTGCTCAGCTTGAGCTCGACGACTACCGGCTCGCCGTACTCGAAGGCGTCTTTGGCGCGCAACTCCAACTCGAGGCCGGAGGTGTTGACGATCGGCTCGTCGAAGAGCTCGGGGTCGATTTCGGCGGCGCCCTTGCCGAACGGGTTGGCGCCCATGATCACGTCTTTGTAGAGGCCGTGCCGTAGGTGCACGAGTTCGTTATCCGTGAACTGGAACGGGAACGCCGCCCAGTAGGCAGCGTCGCCTCCCGGCGCAGGGGCCGGTGGCTGGTACTTCCAGGTGTAGTTCATCCACGAGAGGTCGCCCAGGCCACCGTTGGGCCCCAGCGGCTGCGGCGGAACGGCCAGATTCTTCTGCCACGAGTGCAGGAGGTTGAACGTATGGCCGAGCTCGTGGACGTAGGTCCGAAGCTGCGCGCGCTGGCTGGCTGCGTCAGTTCCCTTGATCGCATCGTAGAAGACCGCGCAGCCCTGCCGCTGGAAGGCATCGGTGTAGTCGAACATGATCCCGCGGTACCCGCCGTCGTGGCTGGTGGCGATGAGCAGCCACACCCGCCACTGGGGAACGTTCGCGAACAGACTGAAGTGGTGGACCATGGCGTTGTGGAGCTCGCTGTCGCTCCATGTCGGCGTTGCGCCGACGCCTGCCTCGCCGACCGGGATGACGTCCGGTGCACCCGCCACCTGAAGCTCGATCCCGGCCTCCGCGTAGGCCTTCGGCACGGTCAGCACTCGAGCTGGACTGCTCGGCGGCTCCGGGAGCACGCCGGTGTCGTAGGACACGAACGGGACCACGCCCGCGACCGAATCCTGCTCCCACTGGACCGTACGGAAGAAGGAGGAGGCGAACGGGCAGAGGTAGGTGGCACCTGGCGTGCTCGGCGGCGTGACGAACTGGACGGTTGCAGGCTTGGCTGGCGACAGAACGGTCACCCGCGGGATCGTCACGCGAACGAACGGCGCGCCCGCTATCCA
>JBKOWS010000033.1:0-15168 GCA_046724565.1 Actinomycetota bacterium
ACGGTGAGGATGTACTCGGGCTCGGCGGGGTCGAGCTCGAGCTTCTCGCGCAGGTGGCGAACGTGGACGTCGATCGTCCGCGGCTCGCGATAGTCCGCCCCGCCCCAGAGCGATTCGAGCAGCATCCGACGGCTGTAGACCCGGCCCGGGTGGGAGGCGAGGATGCGCAGCAGCTCGAACTCGACGTACGTCAGCTGGACCTGCTGGTCTCGCACCTCGACCGACCGGCGGGCGAGGTCGATCTCCAGGCCGTCCAGCGCGATCACGTCGCCGTCGGGGCCGGACTGACGCGACGCCGAAGCGCGGCGCAGGAGAGCCCGCACCCGGCTGCGGAATTCGCGGATCGAGAACGGCTTCGTGATGTAGTCGTCCGCGCCGAGCTCGAGCCCGAGCACCTTGTCGAGCTCGTCGTCGCGGGCGGTCAACATGATGATCGGCACCTCGCTCTCGGCGCGCAGGCGCTTGCACACCTCCAGGCCGTCGAGCTTGGGCAGCATCAGATCGAGGACGACGAGATCGACCTGCTCAGACTGGAACTGCCGCAGGGCGTCCTCGCCGTCACGCGCCTGCAAGACGCGAAAGCCCTCGCGTTCGAGCGGGTACGCGAGCAGCTTCTGGATGGAGTCCTCGTCGTCGACGAGGAGAATGGTCGAGGAGTCGGGCATGTCGGCTCGGCGTGGTCTTGCCTGCCGGGCGTCAGTTCGCCGGGAGATACGACACCTACTATAGCCCCGTATGGCCACCGTTCCGCCCCGGACCGAGCGGCGCCGGGCGCGTCCCGGCTCCGTCCTGAGGCCGGTCAACGGACGCCTCTATCGCGGGACGTGGCTGCTCGTCGGACTGCCGCTCCTCGTCGCGGCGTTCAGCGTCGCCCGCCCGACCCCGCTCCCGCGGGCCTTCCTGCCGGCTTTCGACGGTCAGGCGACGAAGCAGCTCGCGAGCGACCTCGTCCAGAACAGGGACCCGAACCGTTCTCCCGGCCGGCTCGACGCGGCGGACTGGTTCCGGGAGCAACTCGCGCCGTACGGGTTGCCCGTCCGAACCGAGCACTTCAGCGCGGTCATCCCGGGACGAGGGCGCGTCCACATGCAGAACCTCGTCGCCGAGGCCGTCGGGCCGGCGCCCGGAACGATCGTCGTCATGGCTCATCGCGACAACACCGGGACCGGGCCGGGCGCGAACGACAACGCGTCGGGCATGGCGATGCTGGTGCAGCTCGCGCGGGCTTACGGCTCTCCCCCGGGCGTCACCGCCGGGCGACTGCACCCGAACCACACGATCCTCTTTCTGTCCACCGACGGAGGCGCTTTCGGCGGCCTGGGCGCCGCATGGTTCGCCGCGCATTCCCCGCGGCGGCACGACGTGGCCGCCGTCGTCAACCTCGACGCGGTCGGGGGCACGGGTCGGGTCCGCCTTCAGTTCAACGGCGACACGCCTCGAACGCCGTCCGGAACCTTCCTCGAGACCATCTCGGCGCGGGTCGCCGCGCAGATCGGGCATCGGCCCGACACCCCCAGCGCCCTCGACCAGCTCATCGACCTCGGCTTCCCCTTCTCGCTCTACGAGCAGGCGCCATTCCTCGCCAAGGGAATCGCAGCGGTGACGATCACGACCGCCAAGGACAAGCCGCCGAATCCCGTCACCGACTCTCTCGGTCGCCTGAACGCGGGCCGCCTCGGCCAGATTGGTCGGGCCGCACAGGATGCGATCGGCACGCTCGACGAGGGCCTCGAGTTCACGCAGGGCACCTCGAGCTACGTCTACGTCGGCTCGCGGCTTGTTCGCGGCTGGGCGGTCGAGCTCGTCTTGATCTCTTGTCTGTTGCCATTCTTGGCAACAGCGGTGGACCTCTTCGCCCTCTGCCGGCGGCGACGGATTCCCCTTGCGCCTGCGCTCCGCGCGTATCGCAGCCGACTCGGCTTCTGGGCCTGGACCGTCGGCCTCTTCGCACTCTTCGGGCTCCTCGGAGTCTGGCCGGGCGGAGCTGCACGCCCGGTCACGCCGTACAGCTCTGTCGCACGCGACTGGCCGGCCACGGGGCTCCTCGGACTGAGCGTCCTTGCACTCATCGGCTGGTTCGTCACGCGGGAGCGCCTGCTTCCACGGCGGGCGGTGACGCCGGAGGAGGAGCTGGCCGGGCACACGGTGTCGCTGCTCTGCCTCGGCGCTCTGTCGCTGCTGGTCGTCGGGACGAACCCGTTCGCCCTCCTGTTCCTGCTGCCGACCCTGCACGTCTGGCTCTGGCTTCCACAGCTGCGCGACGCGCCGATCTGGGCGCGGCTCGGCGTCCTCCTCGTCGGCCTCGCCGGCCCGGCGCTGCTGATCGGATCGTTCGCGACCCGGTTCGGCCTGGGCTGGGATGCGTTCTGGTACCTGGCGGAACTGCGCGCGATCGGCTACGTACCGTTCATCGTGTTGCCTTTCCTCGTCATCTGGCTCGCAGCGACCGGTCAGCTCGCCGCGCTGGCGACGCGCCGCTACGCTCCATATCCCGCCGCAGAGGAGCTACCGCCGCGGGGACCCATCCGGCGAGTGGTACGCGCCGTCGTCGTCGGGGTGCGGACACGACGGAGACGCACACGCGAAGGTGCGCTCGAGGTCTTGGAGGGCTAGGTGCCCCGCCGGTTGCGAATCCTCGGCACCGTCCTGATCGTCGCGGGCTCGCTGACGCTCGTCTGGGCCTTCGTCGTGTGGCAGTGGCAGGACCCGTTCACCGCGCTCTACACGAAGTGGAAGCAACACCAGCTCGCCTCGCAATACGAGAAACGCGTTCGCAACTTCGCCGGCTCGGTCTCCGGCAACTCGCTGGCGGCCGAGCGCAGCAGCATCGCGCGCGAGGCCAAGGCGTATCGCGCGAGCTCGAAGCGAGGCGAGGCGATCGGCCGTCTCCGGGTTCCGCGCATGGGCGTGAACATGGTGCTCGTGAACGGCACCGACCACGACACGTTGAAGAAGGGCCCGGGACGCGACCTACGTACGTTCATGCCCGGGCAGGACCGGCTCGTCTACATCGCCGGTCACCGGACGACCTACCTTGCCCCCTTCTCGCACATCGACCGGATGCGCACGGGCGACCGCGTCACGATCGAGGTTCCCTACGGCACGTTCATCTACTCCGTCACGCACCACCGCATCGTCAAGGCAACCGACCTGTCGGTGTTGATCTCACGACGCTACGAGGTCGTCGAGCTCCAGGCGTGCCATCCGCGCTTCTTCGCCTCGCACCGTTACATCGTCTACGCACGGCTCGTGCGCGTTGAGCCACACGGCGCGAAGGCCTTCGACGTCAGTGCCCTCGCAGCTCAGCCGAGCGGTAGATAACGCACGGTCTCGCCCGCGAGAAGCTCACCCGCTCCACGAGGTGCGAGCACCAACGCGTCGGCCGTGGCTGCGCGGGCGATCATGTGCGAGTCCTGGCCCGAGACCGGCTCGAGGACGACACCGTCCTCCGACTCCTGGCGACGCGCTCGGAGGAACTGATCGCGCTGTTCGTTCCGCCGAACCGACGTCGCAAGCCGACCGCTGAGGTAGACCGGGCCAGGATCGGTTGCGCCCTGCAGCGCGAGCAGGGCGGGGGAGACGAAGATCTCGGCGCCGACGAGGGTGGACACGGGATTGCCCGGCAAACCGAAGACGAGCGTCCTCCCTCGCGTTCCGAAAGCCAACGGCTTCCCCGGCTTGACCGCGACGCCCCAGAACACCTCTTCCACGCCGAGCTCAGCGAGGACTCGGCGCACGAGATCGTGCGGCCCCACGGACACGCCGCCGGAGGTCACGAGCACGTCCGCGCCGAGGCCACGCTCCAGCGGCGCGCGATGGGAGGCCTCGTCGTCGTCGACGGCCGGGAGCAGCTCGACGAGCGCACCCGAGGAGGCGAGCGAAGTCGCAAGCAGGACACCGTTCGCTTCGTAGACCTCCCCAAGGGCGAGCGGCTGCCCGGGAGAGCGCAACTCCGTACCCGTGGTGAGCACCGCCACCTTCGGTCGCCGAACGCACGTGACCCGTTCGAGGCCGGCCGCTGCGAGCGCGCCGATCTGCGCGGGACCGAGCCGTGTGCCACGCGACACGACGACGTCACCCGAGCCCACATCGCCGCCACGCGGGCGAATGTTGTCACCCAGGCCAACGGAGCCCGCGATGTTCACTTCGTTGTCACTCTCGACAACGTACTCGATCGGGATGACGGCATCCGCTCCGTCTGGGACGACGCCGCCCGTCGCGATCGCCATCGCTTCGCCACCTTCCAGCGACCGCGGAGCCGGTACTCCCGCCGCGATCCGCGCGGCGATCGGCAGGCGCCCCGGCGTGTCTGCCGAGCGAAGCGCGAAGCCGTCCATCGCGGAGCTCGGGAACGGCGGCAGGTCGACGACAGCTCGAGCGTCCTCTGCCACGACACGGCCGGCCGCGCCCGCGATCGGCACCTCTTCGGAGTCGAGAGGCGCCGCCCGCTCGAGGACGTGCTCGAGCGCCGCCGCGAGCGAAAGCAGCTCAGCCATGGCAAGTCCAGCGTATAACCTCGGGCCCGTGGTCTCGGTCGTCGTTCCGGTGCACGACGAGGAGCGAAGCATCGCGCTCCTCTACGACGAGCTCACCTCCGCGCTCGAGCCCCTCGGCGTGCCGTGGGAAACGATCTTCGTCGACGACGGCTCGACCGACGGAACGTTTGCGGCGCTGACCCGTCTGCACAACGCTGCGCAGAACGTGCGCGTGGTCCGCTTACGCCGCAACTTCGGCAAGGCTGCCGCGCTCGTCGCCGGGTTCGACCAAGCGCGCGGCGACATCGTCGTGACGATCGACGGCGACCTCCAGGACGACCCAGCCGAGATCCCGCGCCTGCTGGCGAAGCTCGACGAGGGCTTCGACCTCGTCTCCGGCTGGAAGACACGCAGGCGGGATCCGCTCTCGCGCAGGCTGCTCTCCAAGGTCTTCAACCGTGTGACCAGCGCCTTCTCGGGCGTACGCCTGCACGACATGAACTGCGGCCTCAAGGCGTACCGCGCCGAGGTCGTGCACGGACTGCGTCTCTACGGGGAGCTGCACCGCTTCATCCCCGTGCTCGCGCACTACCGCGGCTTCCGTATCGCCGAGCTCCCGGTCAATCACCGGCCGCGCGAGCACGGACGCTCGCGTTACGGCGTGGAGCGCTACCTCCGCGGCTTCCTCGACCTCCTCACCGTTTCGTTCATAGGGCGCTACCGGCATCGGCCGTTGCATCTCTTCGGTGGTCTCGGGCTCGTGCTCGGATTGATCGGCGTGGCCGTCCTCGTCTACCTGACCGTGGTCAAGGCGCTCGGCCACGCGATCGGACAACGGCCACTGCTCCTGCTGGGAGTGCTGCTGGTCGTGATCGGCATGCAGTTCTTCTCCCTCGGTTTGATCAGCGAGATGATCACGAGCCATCACGAGGAGCGTGCGCAGGAGCGCGACCGCGCCGAGCTGCTCGTCGACGAAATCCTGTCCTGAGGCACCGACTTGGCGGTGGCGCATAGAGGCTGCACGGGCTTTGCCCGTGCGGCCGTCTCAAACCCGATCCTGGGATCCGTGCAGATCGAGCCCACACGCAACAGACCGTGAGACTCTGTTACTTCGGAACGTACGACCGGGGCTATCCGCGGAACGCCCAGGTCGTCTCCTGTCTGCGCGGGGTGGGCGTCGACGTGGTGGAGGAACACGTCTCGGTCTGGGACGACGTTCGTCACGGCTGGGCAGCCGGGCCGGGTCGAGCGCTACGACTCGGCGCGGCCGAGGCGCGCCTGCTCGCGCGGCGGCCGGGCGGATTCGACGCCTTCATCGTGGGCTACCCGGGGCACTTCGACCTCCCTGCGGCGCGGCGCGCGGCGCGTGGCCGACCGGTCGTGTTCAACCCACTCGTCTCGCTGGCCGACACGCTCGTCGCGGACCGCGCGCGCTTCCGATCCGGCTCGCTGGCCGCGCGGATGCTCGAAGCCATCGACCGCCGTGCGTTCCGAAGCGCAGACGTCGTCGTGGCCGACACCGAGACGCACGGACGCTACCTCGCAGAGCTCGCCGGGCTCGGCGAGGTGCCGGTCTGCTTCGTCGGTGCTGAGGAGCGGCTCTTCCGCCCAGGCTGGCGACGGCCGGAACGATTCACGGTTCTCTTCGTCGGCAAGCTGATCCCACTCCAGGGGGTCGAGACGATCCTGCGGGCGGCGAGGCTTGCGCCGGAGCTGCTGTTCCGGATCGTCGGCAGCGGCCAGCTCGAGGAGCTGCTGCGCGCCGCACCTCCGAACGTCGAACACCTCGCGTGGGTGGAGTACGAACGGCTACCGGGCGAGCTCCGTTCGGCCGGATGTGCGCTCGGCATCTTCGGGACAACGGGGAAGGCCCAACGCGTCATCCCGAACAAGGCCTTCCAGGCACTCGCAACCGGCACCCCGCTGATCACGGCCGACACGCCGGCCGCCCGCGAGCTCCTCGTCGACGGCGAGAGCGCCCTGCTCGTCCCGCCGGGTGATGCCGAGACGCTCGTGGAGGCGCTCAGGCAACTCGCCGGAAGCACAGAGCTCTCGGAGCGCATTTCCGCCGGCGGGCGAGCCGCGTACGAGCGCTCCGCCAGCGAAGCCGTGCTCGGACAGCGCTGGCGGGAGATCATCGAACGGCTGCTGTGAGACGGATCCCGTTCCTGCCGAGCTCGCGCGTGCTTCTGCTCGCGGGCGTCGCCGCCTATGCAGCCGGGTTCGCGGCGTTGTCGGCGCTACGTCACGACGCGTTCGTCACCGGACGCTTCGACCTCGGCAACATGGTGCAGACGGTCTGGTCGACCGCGCACGGGCACCCGCTGCGCATGACCGACCTCCATGGCGACCAGATCTCGCGTCTGGCAGCGCACGTCGACCCCATCCTCGTTCTGTTCGCGCCCCTGTGGTGGATCTGGCCGAGCCCACAGCTCTTGCTGGTCACGCAGGCGCTGGTCGTCGCGGTCGGCGCCGTTCCCGTCTTTCTGCTGGCACACAAGCACCTGGGGTCGGGGCGCGCCGGGCTCGGGTTCGCGCTCGCATACCTCCTCTATCCGGCAACCGGCTGGCTGACGCTGAACGAGTTCCACCCCGTCGCGTTGGCGACAACCTTCCTTCTGTTCGCCTTCTGGTACCTCGACGAGGACCGGCTGGTTCCGTTTGCACTGTTCGCGATCGCCGCGGCCGCGTGCAAAGAGGAGATCGGTCTCGTCGTCGCCGGCTTTGGGATCTGGTACGCGCTCGCGCGCCGTCGCTGGGTGGCGGGCGCGGTCATCACGGCGCTGGGAGGAGTCTGGGCGGCGATCGCGATCGCAGTGATCATCCCGCACTACAACGCCGGTGCGGAGTCGGACTTCTACGGTCGCTACAGCGAGGTCGGTGGCTCGGCGGGCGGGATCCTCAAGACGACCGTGACGCATCCGCTCCGGATCGCCGAGGCGGCCTTCAGCTCGCGCGACCTGCACTACCTGCTCCAACTCGTGGCGCCGCTGGCCGGGCTCTGCCTACTCGCCCCGCTGGTGTTGGTCGCCGCGCTTCCCGAGTTGGCGCTCAACCTCCTGTCGTCGGCGACGACGCAGACCTCGATCCACTTTCACTACACGGCGGGCCTCATTCCGCCGCTGATCATCGCCGCGGTCTTCGGTGCGAAGCGCATCGGACGCTGGGCGGTGCCGGTCGCGATGCTCGTCGTCGTCGCCGCGCTCGCCGGCAACTACCGGCTCGGACCGATCCCGGGCTGGCGGCACGTTCCCGGCGGCCAGCAGTTCCAGGCGACGGCGCAACACGTCAGCGAACACGACCGCATCACCGAGCGCGCGCTCTCTCTCATTCCGCCGAACGCCGTCGTCAGCGCGACGAACACGCTCGGCGGACATCTCTCGGCCCGCCCTCGCGTGCTGAGCTTCCCGTTCCTCGAGGACGCGACGTGGGTAGCCGCAGACGAGACGCAGCCCGGCTACGCCGACCGCTATGCGCCGCTGCCAACGGCAGTCCAGCTCGGCGCGTTACGACGGAACCCGGAGTGGCGACTCGTCTTCGAGCAGGATGGGATCCTGGTCTTTCACCGGCGTGCGAACGCGTAGCCGGCCGAGCACGACTGCGTAGAGCGCGACCATCGCAAGGTCACGAAGGAACACCAACCAGACGTAGCCGCCGAGCGCGAACACGTCACGGTAGTGGAAGAACCAGACCTGCGCGAGGACAAGAGCGAGCGCGACGAGAACCCACTCGGCTGGACCGAGCAAGACGGCGAAGGGCACGACCCAGACGAGATACTGGGGCGAGAAGAAGCGCGTGAACGCAAGAAAGCCGACGATCGCCGCTGCGAAGGCGGCAGTCAGCCTGCGCGAGTCGTCGCGGCCGCGGTAGAAGAGCCATGTCACGGCGAGGACGGCGAGACCCTGCGCGACCGAGCTCAGAACGGCAAGCGTGTCCGGCAACGAGCCGACCAGGTCGTAGGAGATTGCGTGCCCGGTGCGATGGACGACCGTCGCGCTGTAGATCCCGAGGCGGTCGGCGACGGCAAGAACAGAACCGGCCAGGCTCTCCACCTGCAGCGAGCGGGCGGCCTGCGCGCGAAAGCTCTCAGCCAGGCCGTGCGGGGCGAGAACGAGGAACGGCAGGATTAGGACTGCGGCCGCGCCGGCGAACGCCGCGAGTGCGCGCAACGCTCGTTCCCGTCCTGCGGTGCGCCAGACGAAAACGAGTGCAGGCGGCAACAGAACGATCGGGTACACCTTGGCCGCAAACGCGATTCCGAGCACGGTCAGCGCGGCAACAGCGGCGCCCGCGAGGAGAAGAGCGAGCGCGACGATCGTCAGAAGCGCGGGCCAGGCGTCGTAGGTGTTCAGCGAGATCGGCCCGAGCGCAATGGGAGAGATGGCGAAGAGGAGCGTCCCCGTCCAGATCCGCGGCTTCGACGCGCCGAGACGAACGAGGAGCAGGGAGATCACGAAGAGCGTCGCGACGCCGCAAAGCGCCATCAACTCCTTGAACGCCGCGTTGTAGTGCGACGAGCCGAACGCATCCGCCGGCAGAAACACCGCGAGCGCGCCCGGCGGGTACTCCATGAAGAAGTCGCGGTACGGAACCTGACCGTCGAACACCATCTGCGCGAAGCCCTGGTACAGGTGGAGGTCGCGGAAGCGGGCGGCTCGAAAGAGCCCGCCGTCCGGAACGGCACAGGCGGCGAGGTAGACCGGTGTCGCGGCGGCGGCCGCGCGCAGCGCGAGCCTACGGGTGGGACCCGTTACCAGGGACCTTGGAGAAACCGTCGGGGTTGTTGCGGGAGCTCGTCGTCGTCTGCGGCGGCGTGTAGGACCCGGAGCCCGACGAGGACGACGAGTAGTACCCGCCGCTCATCGCGTACTGCAGGTTGTGCGAGACCCAGATCGGCCGATGCTTGGACGTGGGGAACGCTTTCGGGAACCGGGCGTAGTAGGACGCCCGCTCCATGAACAGCTTCCAGATCGTCGCCGGGAACGTCGGACCCGAGACGGAGATCCCGTGAACCGACCGCATCGGGATCTCCCCGCGCGGGTAGCCAATCCAGACGGTTGCCTCGAGCCCGGGTATGAACCCGCAGAACCAGGCATCCGCGAAGTTGTCCGTCGTCCCCGTCTTCCCAGCCGAGGTCTTGCCGAAGTAGGCTCCGACGCCGGTGCCCGACGTCATGTTCTCCTGGAGGATGCGCACTACTTCGGCTGCGACCCAGTCCGGCACCGCCACGCTGCGCCTCGGGACGCCCCAGCCGGCGTCGGTATCGATCTTGCCGCCGGGGAGGACGACCTTGCGGATCGCCATCGGCTTCGAGTAGATGCCCCCGGCGGCGAGCGTCGCGTACGCCGAGGCCATGTCGATCGGCGTCACGACCCGCGAGCCGAGACCCATGGAGGGGACGTACGCGCCGTCGCTCGTGTGCAGGTCGGTCTTGATACCCAGGCGACGCGCCATGTCGGCGATGTTCTCGGGACCGACGTCAAGGGACAGACGGGCGAACACGGTGTTGTCGGACCGCAGCAGGCCGTTCTCGATCGACGTCGCACCGACGTAGGTGTGGTCATACGTCTGGGGACACCACGCCGTCGGCGGATTGGTGTCGCACGATCCCGTGCCGCTCGGGTCGTACTTGAACGGGGCCGAGAGGTACGTCGTCGTCGCGGGATTGATCCCCTGTGCAACCGCCGTCGTGAGGACGATCGTCTTGAAGGTCGAGCCCGGCTGCCGCCGGGCGGACGAGGCGAAGTTGACCTGGTTCTTCGGGTTGCCGGGGCTCACCTCCGTCATCGCCCTGATCGCCCCGTTCGCCGGATTGATCGAGACGATCGCCGCGGCAGGATCGCTGGCGTAGGGGAGCGTGCGCCTGATCGCCTGGAGCGCGAATCGCTGCAGGCGTGGATCAATGGTCGTGTAGACCCGCAGCCCGCCCGACCGGACCGTATTCGAGCCGTACTGCCTCTGCAGCTCGTCGCGCACATAGCTGAAGAAGTACGGCTCGCGGATACGGGTGTACAAGCGCCCGGCCTTCAGATGCAGGTTGCGGGACGCGACCGCATTGGCGTACTGACTCGACGTGATGTCGTCGTTGTTGAGCATCGCCCGGAGCACCTCGTCGCGCCGCGCGATCGCCTGCGCCGGCCGGTGGAACGGATCGAAGACCGACGGGGCCTGCGGCAGCCCTGCGAGCAGCGCCGACTCGGTCAGCGTCAGCTTGCCGGCCGGCTTCGAGAAGTACGTCTGAGCAGCCGCCTCGATGCCGTAGGCGTGGTTGCCGTAGTACACCTGGTTCATGTACGCGGTCAGGATCCACTGCTTGCCGCCGTGGCCTCCGTACTGCGACTCCTTCTGTCGGGCGAGCTTGATCGCGAGACACGCTTCCGTCGCCTTGCGCCCGAGCGTCTGCGACTTTTTCTTGATGTAGAGGTTGCGGACGAGCTGCTGCGTGATCGTCGAGCCTCCCTGCACGACCTTTCCCGCCTTCACGTCCGCGTACAGCGCGCGCACGATCCCGAGCCAGTCCAGCGCGCCGTGGCTGAAGAAGCGGCGGTCCTCGATGGCAACGGTCGCCTTCGGCACCCACGGATTGATCTGGGCGAGCGGGACCGGCTGCCGGTTCCTTTCCGCCGGGATCGACCCGAGCAACGAGCCGTCCGCGGCGTAGACGAACGAGTTCTCGCCGACTTCGACCGGCTTGAGCGAGTCGAGATCGCAGCTCGACATGAACACGGCCGCACCGGTGAAGCTCGACACCACGAGGAAGACGACCGTGCCGAGCAGGATGCCGAGCGTGAGCTTCCCGGCGCGCCTGCGCCGGTTTCTGACGCGGTCGCGACGACGCTTTCTCAGCCGTTGGAGCAGAAGCGGGTCCGGCGCCGGTCGGCGACTCCGACCTCTACGAGGGGGGCTCACGCGAAGAGGCCTTCGGCCCGCAGCGTCTCGTAGGCGCGCAGACGAAGCTCACGCTGGACACGTTCGGCAGCGGCCTCGTCCGGCGCAGGCACGCGAACGATTACTGTTGCGTTCCCGGAGAGATCGCTCACGAACGCCTCGGCGCCGTCTGCGAGCTTTCGCAGCCTGTCCACGACGGCGCCCAAGTCTTGTCCCAGTGGAACCTGAAGGCTGATCTCGGCGACCTTCTCTCGACTGCGAATCGTGGAGTTGCGAATCGTATCCGAGGCCAACTTCTCGTTCGGGATCACGAGCCGGTCGCCGTGTTCGGTCCGAACGAAGGTGTAGATCAGTCCGATCTCCTCGACGGTCCCCTCGGTTTGCTCGATCACGACGTCGTCGCCGAGCCGAAGCGGCTGGGTGAAGGCGATCAGGATCCCCGCGACGAAGTTGCCAAGCGTCCGCTGGGAAGCGAAGCCGACGACGATTCCCACGACTGCCGAGGACGCAAGGAGCCCACCCGCGACCGCGCGGACCTGAGGAATGACCAGCAGCGCAGAGAGGAGCCCGACGAAAATGATCGTCGTCGTCACGCTGCGCCGAAGGACCCGATAGCGGGTGATCGCCTCCGGCGGTAGGTCGCGGGCGGCGATGCGCCGGTCGACGAGGCGCGCCAGGACAATGGTTGCGACGAGCACCACGCCGACGATGATCAGTCGCTGCCAGAAGGGCATGCGTTCATATTCGACGGGAGGGCCGCGGTTCTTTGCCCTTTTCTAAAGCGGCAGCGGCTTCCGGCCGGCGAAGCCCTCGTCGACCCCGTGCCAGTACCGAATCTCGTCCTCGCCGAGCTTCCAGCAGAGCAGGACGTCTTCGTCGCCCCGCTTCGCCGGGAAGTCGAGCAGGCCCTCCTCGAGCGACTTGATCTCCGCGCCGGCGGCGTTGATGCGCTCAGCGCATTCGGCGATCGCGGACGCCTCGCCTTGAATCGTCTCGGCGGCTTCGCGCAAGTCGCTCGGCATCATGTCGCCGCCGTTTCCGGCGATGCGTGTCACGAGCTCTGCCTGGAGCTTCTGCGCGGCGATCAGGTTGCGGCGGTGTTGCACCATCCGTTCGACGATGGGTCGAAGCTCGACGAGCGCAGCGTTCGCCTCCTCGGGCGTGAAGGTGCGCGCCATCGCACCACTATGATCATCCGGCCGTGCGCCCGGGTCAAAGGCAAGCGCTCGACGTGTACCTCTGGAGCCGCGCGGCAATCTGGAGCGCCGCGATCTTCGCGCTGTACTGGTTCGAGCCCAACCGGCATCCGCAGGCGGACCGCTGGGACTCGCCCCTGATCCACGACCTCGGTTCGTTTACAGACGTGTGGGCCCGCTGGGACAGCGTCTTCTTCGTTCGTATCGCCGAGCACGGCTATGACCACGCGTCCGCCGCCTTCTACCCGCTCTACCCCGGGCTCGTGGCCGCGCTCGGACGAGTCCTCTTCGGTCACTACGTCCTGGCCGGCCTCGTCATCTCCCTCGCCGCCGCACTCGGCTCCTTTTTCCTGCTGCAATGCCTGGCCTCGCCGCGGCTTGGCGCAGAAGGAGCCGAGCGTGCAGTCGTGTACCTCGCGATTTTCCCGATGGCGCTCTTCCTGCAGGCCGTCTACAGCGAGTCCCTATACCTCCTGCTCGTCCTGGCTGCGTTCCTCGCCGCGGAGCGTGGGAACTTCTGGCTCGCTGGACTTCTGACGGGGCTCGCGATCCTCACACGCGTCACCGGCATCGCACTTTTTCCCGCGCTCGCGATTCTCGCCTGGCATGAGCGCGATCGGGTGCGGGCACTCGCTGGTCTCGCCCTCGCGATACCCGTCGCGGCGATCTATCCGCTCGTGCTCTGGCAGCAGGTCGACGACCCCTGGGCCTTCTGGGGCGCACAGGATCTGTGGCACCGGCACTTCTCCTGGGCGGGACCGTTCGGCGGGATCTGGGAGGCGCTGACCAAGTGGACGCCGCCGAACGTGGGCCCGCAGCATGCCATTGCCGTCAACGTCGAAGGCCTCGCCGCACTCGTCCTCTTCGTGGCGCTGACGGTCGTTGCCTGGCAACGGTTCGGAGCCGCGTACGGGCTGTTCGCCGCGGTCAGCCTGGCGATCCCGCTCAGCTATCCGAGCTCGCGCTGGCCACTCCTCTCGCTGCCCCGCTTCGGTCTCGTCATTTTCCCGTTCTTTCTCGCCCTCGCGGCTCTCGCTGCGGAACGGCCCCGGGTCCATACGGCCATCGTCGCGATCAGCGCGATCTTCCTCGGAGTCGCAGTCGTGCAATGGGCCCTCTGGCAATGGGTGGCGTGAACGCGGCCGACCTCGACGCCGTGACGCTGGACGCGTACGGAACGCTCGTCGAGCTGCGCGACCCGATTCCGGAGTTGAGCAGAGCCCTGGCGGAGCGAGAACAGCCTCTTTCGGAGGAGCAGATTCGAACGGGGTTTCATGCAGAGGTTGCCTACTACCGCCAACACTCGGCGTCAGGTCACGACGAAGCCGGACTCAAACGGCTGCAGCGCGATTGCGCGGAGGTGTTCCTCAACGCTGCGGGCGCGAATCTGGACGCGGAGGAGTTCGCGGCCGTCTACGCGAGCGCGATGCGGTTCGATGTCCTGGTGGGTGTGGTCGACGCGCTCGAGTGGCTGCGGGCCCTCGGGCTCACACTTGCAGTCGTCGCCAACTGGGATCTCAGCCTGCGCCGCCTACTTGACGACGTCGACCTCACCGCGTACTTCGCCGCGATCGTCCACGCGGCACGAAAGCCCGCGCCGGACGGTCTGGTGCGCGCACTCACCGAGCTGCACGTGAAGCCCGAGCGCGCTCTGCACGTCGGTGACGACGCCGCAGACGAGCAGGCAGCCCGTGCGGCCGGCATGCAATTTGCGCGGGCACCCCTGCTCCCTGTCGTCTCGGAGCTCGCATGAAGAAGGCGCTCGCACTCTGGAGCACGTTCGTAGCTGCGTTCGCGACGCTGAGCTACACGCTCCGTTTCACCGAGGGCAAGCCGCCGAAGGACCTCCTCTACAAGTGGTCGACCGTCGTCGGCAACCTGTTCCAGTACGCCGTCATCGCGGCAATCGTCTACGGGATCGCCGGGCTCGGCGAGCGACGGCGCCTACTCGCGCTTCGACGGCCCACCTCGTGGCGCACGGCGGCGGCGATCGGGGTCGGGATCGGGGTCGGGATGCTGGTCCTCAGCTTGTTGCTCGGTCCACTTCTCAACCCGGGCCGTGAACAAGGAATCACCCCGAACCGGTGGGAGCCCGACCACGCGGCGGCGTACATCGCAAACGGCATCGTGATCGCCGTTGTCGCCCCGATCGTCGAAGAGCTCACCTTCCGGGGGCTCGGCTACTCGCTGCTCGTCCGTTACGGGCGCTGGACCGCGATCGTCCTCGTCGGAGTTGCGTTCGGTCTCGCCCACGGCTTGGTCGAGGCCTTCCCCTTTCTCGCCGCGTTCGGCGCAGGCCTCGCGTATCTCCGGAGCCGCGTCGACAGCGTCTACCCGGGGATGATCGTGCACGCGCTCTTCAACGCAACCGCGCTGACCGTTGCCGTTTCGGGCAAACCTTCGACGGATACTCTGCGCGCGTGCGTCGCGGCCTGGTCTGCGCTGTCGCCCTTCTGATCCTCGTCCCGGCCGCGAGCGCGACGACGCCTGCGGTAACGATCCAAGCGAGTCCCACCACGGGACGTGCGCCACTCACGGTTACCTTCGCGGCCACGGGCGACGCAAGCTCGTACCATTGGGACTTCGGTGACGGTGCCTCGGCCGATGGG
>JBKOWS010000030.1:0-22919 GCA_046724565.1 Actinomycetota bacterium
TCGAAGGACGCCGCGCATTCGTGCTCTCGGGCGACACCGATTTTCCCGCGCCACGAAGCAACGTACGCCTGCTCCCCGAGTACGACGTGTACGTGATGGGTTTCCGCGAGCGAGAGCAGCTTGTTCCGCAGCGCGTCCGAGATCAGGTCGCAGCCCACGGCCGTGGGCGATACGAGGGTCCTGCCGGCGTTCGCTTCCTGATAGTGGACGGCGTGACCGCCGGGCTCTGGGAGCGCAAGAAAGGTCCGAAGCGCATCGAGTTCACGGTCGCCCCTGTCAGGAGGTTCCGTCGACCCGACCTCGAGCGAGAGGTCGAGCGCTACGGGACGTTCCTCGGCCTCGAGCCTGTGCTTAGGGTCGGATGACGACCGGCGTCCCGAGCGGGACGGTGCGCATCAAGTAGCGCAGGTCCGCCTCGCTTGCGTGCACGCAGCCGGCGGACACGGCCCGGCCGAAGTCGCTCGGCGAAAGCGTGCCGTGGATGGCGATCCGGTTGCCGCCGCTCCAACCCGCCGGCAGATTCGGCTGGATTGCGGAGAGCGCGAGGATGCAGCACCCGTACGCGGCGCCGTACGCACTCCCGTTGAGCTTGTCCGTGACCGCAAAGCGTCCCGGGGGAGTGGGGGAGCCAGGACGACCGACGCCGATGCTCGTCCGGCGGACCACTGAGCGGCCGCGACGCACGGCCAGGGTGCGACTCGACAGGTCGACGTCGAGCTCCAGCTGTGTCCGCGCGTACCGCAGGCCGCCGGCGCGCGCGTCCACCCACACGATGGTGTTCCTGTGGACGCCGGCCTCGGTGACGGCGAGCCACCGTCCGTGCCGGGTGGCGACGACGCCGAGAGCGCGCGGCGACCCGAACGGCGTCCGTGACCCGACGCGCGTGAGCACCGGACCGAAGGGACGGCTGCGCAGGGCCAACGAGCGGCCCGGCCGCACCTCCGCGATCAGATGACCGACCGGCCGACGCGGCTCTTGGATTCGAACCCACCCATCGGCGGGTCGGTCAAGCACGACGCGGCCGACGGCCGTCGTCGGTGCGAGCGTCGCAGCACCGACAGCCACGCACAGCAGCGACCCGAGGGCAAGAAGAAGCCGACCCACACAGCACCGATCGGCAGCGCTCCCTGATAGTGGTGTCCCTCGAACGAGGGATGGCTATTGCGCTCGCAGCTCCCTGGCGAAGGAACCGCCGCCGATGACGCGATCGGCGTGGTCCCGGACGCGCTCCCGGAGCCCGCGGTCGGAGGTGACGACCCAGACCGGAGGCTGGAGCTCTCGGACGAGGCGGGCGATCTGGTCGTCACCGGACTCGTCTGCCTCCCAGACGACGGTCAGGGCATGACCGTGTTCGTGAGCCCACGCCTTCGCTCGCTCCTCCAGCTCGTCCCCCGGCATGTTCGGCCACAAGGAGCGGCGAACGTTCTCCGCGTCGACGAGGACGTTGGGCATTCCGAAGTTGTAGCTCGCGGGATTCCGCGGCCCCGCTTCAGGGCACGTCATGGTTCGATCAAGCGACCGCTCAGACCCCGCGACCCCCGCCGCTCGATCACGCTCGACGGGCTGGTGGTCGGCGCCTGCGTCGGCGCCGCCGGCACGTTCGCCGCGTACTACTCGGCCCGCGTGATCACCTGGGCGGTGATGACGGATGAGCTGCAGACGACGAAGCTCGCGACGAGCATCGCCGAGACCGGTTCGCTGGTCCCACGCATCCACGGGGAGTACTACGCGGCGCTGAGCCAGCTGTATCCGCTGCTGATCGCTCCCTTCTACGGGCTCTTCACGCCTCCGGCCGCAGCGACCGCGGCGCACGTCCTCAATCCCTTCTTGCTCGCGAGCGCGGCCTGGCCGGCCTATCTGCTGGCTCACTCCGTGACCGGCTCGCGCGCAGCGGGGACCGTCGCGGCGCTCCTGACTGCGTTCATGCCGTGGCTCGTCATGAGCACGACGCTGTTGACCGAGAACGCGGCCTATCCGGCGTTCGTGTGGGCCGTGCTTCTTTGCCAACGCTCGATCGCGAAACCGAGTGCGAAGAACGACGTCGTTGCGCTCGCGGGTCTGCTGCTTGCGTTCCTCGCCCGCACGCAGTTCTTCGTGCTCGCGGTGGTGTTGCCGCTCGCACTCCTCGGGCACGAGGTGACCTTCTCGTCAGCGTCGTCGCAGGGGTGGCGTGGACGCGCGAGGACGGCGATCAGGTCGCACCGTGTCCTGTTCGTCGTCTACGCCGCCGGGCTCCTGGCGGGCGCCGCCCTTGCGGCGGCCGGCCGGCTCGGATCCGTCGTCGGGAACTACGCGCTTCCGTTCGAAGGCGACCTCCTGCCCGCAGGCATATGGCACTCCGCCGCAGTCCACCTCGACTACGTCGTGGTCGGCGGCGGCATCCTGCCCTTCCTGCTGACCGTCGCCTGGGCCGTGACAACCGCGATTCGCTCCGAGGGAAGGAGCGCGCACGCGTTCGCGTGGCTGCTTCTCTTCCTCGTGCCGCTGCTGACGTTCGAGGTGACGTCGTTCGACCTGCGCTTCACGCCGAACAACTTCATCCAGGATCGCTACCTCTTCTATCTGACGCCGCTGCTTGCGGTCGCGGCCAGCGCGGCCCTCCTCCGGCGCGAGAACACCCGGGCCCGGATCGTGGCGCTCGTCGTGGCCGCCGGTGTCTACGCCTGGCTGGCCGGGGTCTCGTCGTACCACGATCAGCCGGTGATCTTCTGGGCCTCGCCGGGCGCAGCCTTCCACCCGGCGATCGTGACGGCCGCCGGCTGGCTGCACCTGTCCGCAGCGTGGTTCGTTCGGCTGCTCGTGCTCGTCGTCGCGGCTCTGGCTGTCGTCCTCGTGGCGGCACCGCAGCGGGCGCGTCCGAACGTTGCGCTCGCGGTTGCGATCGCACTCGCCGGCTTCGGCGCCTTCGAAGCGGGATACGTGTTCGACCGCTTCGCCGAGCCCGCCCTGATCACCGACGTCCGGCCTCACCTCGACCGCCGCGACTGGATCGACGCCTCTGTGCCGTCGGGAAGCTCGGTCGAGCTCGTGCCCAGCCCGCTCGAGTCGGCGACCTACTGGTGGGAGGCGGAGTTCTGGAACAAGGACGTCGAGGAGACGCTCCGCATCGACCACGATCCGACGTTCACGCCCTTCCCGGCCGACGACGGCGCGGTTGACTTCGACCGCGGACGACTGGAAGGCGCCCGCGGGGACTTCCTCGTGGTCGCGCGAACGGATCCTCGCTTCCACCTCGTCGAGGCGGGCGTGCGCAGAGCGGACGTGACGCGCCTGCGCCTCGTGCGTCCGACGAAGGGCTACCGGCTCGAGTGGGCGACGAGCGGCGTGTCGGCGGACGGCTGGACGGCGCCCGGCCGCGAGACACGGCTGCGCTTCTACGGACACGGCCGGCCGGTGAAGCGAGCGCTGATCGTCGTCCTCAGCGCGGCCCGGGAGGCTCCGAAGCCGATCGGCTTCACGCTCGCGAGCACCCAGGGGACGCGGAAAGGCAGCGTCGATCCGGGTGGAGCGCGTCCGCCGGTCGAGCTACCGGTGTGCGTTCCCGCCGTGGGCTACACAGACGTCCTCATGCACACGAGCGGTTCGGCGCACGTGCCGGACGGCCGCGACCTGGCCCTCCATTTCGACCGCATCGACGCTCCCGCGGTCGGAACCTGTCACGCGTAGCCGCGGGCCTTCCAGTAGGCGACCAGGACGGAGAGGACGCCGACCGCCACGATGGCTGCGATTCCGAGCACGCCGGGGCGGCCGTACACAGCATGGCCGCGGCCAAAGCGGGAAAGAGCGAACATCGACGCGGCCCCGCCGATCAGGCCGCCGATGTGTCCGCCGATCGAGATGCCGGGCCAGAAGATAGTCAGCACGAGGTTTGCGACGATCACCCCGAGCGCGCTCCCGCCGAAGACGTAGTCGCGCTGCTGCTCGAGCACGAAGCCGGCGCCGAGGATCCCGAAGATCGCCCCGGAGGCGCCGACGGTCGGATTCGTGGGGCTGACGACCAGCGCCCCCGCCGAGCCCGCGAGTCCCGAGACCAGGTAGATCAGGAGAAAGCGGCCCGAGCCGATGCGTTGCTCCAGCAGCGAGCCGAACCAGTACAGCCCGAGCATGTTGAGCAGCAGGTGAAAGGGCCCGTAGTGGAGAAAGGCTGCCGTGATCAGCCTCCAGTACTCGCCGTCGGCGATGAACGGCGCCCAGAGGACTCCCTTCGCGTAGATCGTGCTGTTCACGCCGTAGACACCGCCGCCCTGGATCAGCTCCGCCACGTAGACGCCGACGTTGATGCCGATCAGGATCTTGGTGACCTTGGCGCCGGCACCCCCGAAGCTCCCGCGCTGGACGCCGCGCGCCATGCGTTGCACGCCCTGTGGCCTCCCGGAGTGCTCCGGGCACCGGATGCCGACCGGCGCGATGGTCATGCACTCGGTGCAGATCGGGCGGCCGCACTCCGAGCACGAGAGCCCCGTCGGCCGGTCGGGGTGCCGATAGCAGGTCTTTTGGGCGGCCTCAGCCATGTCCGAAGTAGCGTAGTTGGATGCGCATTCACGTCGCTTTCACCTCAGCAGAGGCCGCTCCTGCACCCGTTGGGGTCGTGGTCGACGTTCTCCGTGCGACCTCGACGATCGCCCAGGCGCTCGCTGCGGGGTACCGCCGCGTCCTGTGCTGCAGGGAGATCGATGAGGCGCTCGAGCTCCGCGCAGAGTTCCCCGATGCGCTCGTCGGCGGCGAGCGGAACGCCGTGCAGGTCGAGGGCTTCGACGTGGGTGCGTCGCCGCGCGAGTTCCTCGAACCGCGGGCTGACACGCTGATCCTGTCCACCACGAACGGGACACGCGCGATCCTCGAGACGGCGAAGCACTGCGACCAGGTCGTGCTTGGCAGCCTGCTCAACCTTGCGGCCGTTGCGCGCGTCATAGAAGACGTGGACGCGGTCGTGGTCTGTGCAGGGTTCAAGGGCGCCTTTGCGCTCGACGACGCCTACTGCGCGGGGCGCATCGTCCAGCCACTCCGGTCGCAGCGAAGCGACGCCGCGATTGCGGCCGAGCTGATCGCCGGTGCGTTCCCGACGGCGCTCGACGGCCTCAACGCCCGAACCTATGGCCCGCTCGGCCTCGAGCAGGACATCGCGTACTGCGCGCAGGAGAATATCCTCGACGTGGTGCCGCGTCTGGCCGGAATGGTCGGACCGGCTGCCGAGATCGTGTCCTTGTGAAGCCGGCGCTCGTCCTCGCCGCACTGCTCGTAGCTCTCGTCCTGACCGCGGATGCAGGCGCCGCGCGCAAGCCGTGGCTCTGGCAGTGCACGCAGATCCACAACGCCGAGGTGCAGTACCACTGCTACGTGCGGCTGCTGCTCCTGGACGTCCAGGCGTCCGGCAATCCGGCCCGTGAGCTGCCGCGCATCGATCGGCGGGTGGAGTCAATCGGTGGGCCCGTTGAGGCGAGCTGTCACGTACTCATGCACGAGGTCGGTCGCGAATACGCGCGGGCGCATCACCTGACGCTCTCGGATCTCCAGCGCTACGTGCCACGGTCGAACAACCCCAACTGTTCCGCCGGCTTCGGGATGGGGCTCGTCATGTACCTCGGTCCGCAGATCCTCAGCTCCGGTGGGAGAGCGGCTGCCGCTGCGTGCGCGCGTCTCCCGACCCGCTACCGCGTCTACACCTGCGTTCACGGTCTGGGCCACGCACTGCTGCGCGCCTACCACGGCGATCTGGGCCAGGCGGTGCGCGCGTGCCGTGCACTGCAGAAGAGCTTCGCACCGGACTGCGCACAGGGCGTCTTCCACGATTATTGGATCTCCCTGCGCGGTGCCGACGGCACGGTACGCCCGCGCGGTGCGTTGTCGCCGCGCACGCTCTGCGACGGACGTCTGACGTACATCAGGCCGTGCTGGTACCGCTACTTCCTCGAGCAGCCGATCGAGTTGCCGATCAGGAATGCGTCGGATCTGGTGCGCGCGTGCCGCGGCCTACGCGGGCTCGAGCGATACGGCTGCATCAGCGGCGCGGCGCTCACGATCTCTTCCAATCCGTTCGACCAGATGCGCATCTGCGGACACCTCGTCGGCGCGGACGCCTCGGCGTGTGTACGCGGCGTGCCCGATCAGGCGCTCGCCGGCGAGTCGGCGAAACAGCTGCGGCTGATCCGCATGTGCAGGACGCGGGACTGCTACGAGTGGATCGGTCGTACGCTCGCCGTCGTGACGAACGGCCGCTTCCGCTGCACCGCTCTGGCTCGCGGACGGCAGGCCTGCGCCGCGGGCGCGGCACGCTTGCGTGATGCGCTCGTGACCTTCTCCTAGCGCGGCAGCGCCCGCAGCGGATCGAGAGACGCGTTGCGGACGCGGACCTCGAAGTGCAGGTGGGGACCGGTTGCATGGCCTGAGGCTCCGATCAACCCGACGCGGACGCCCTGGCCGATCCAGACCCCGACGCGCACGTCGATCCGCGAGAGGTGCGCGTACATCGACCGCTCTCCGTGCCCATGCGCGACGACGACGAGGAAGCCCCAGCCTCCGTCACGCCAGCCGGCCCAGACGACCTGGCCCGAGCGGGCCGAGTAGACCGGGGTCCCCATCGGAGCCTTCAGGTCGATCCCCGAATGCCAGCCGTGGTCCCGCGGGCCGAAGCGGTCACCGAGCACCGGATGGGCGAGTGGCCAGGCGAGTGGAAGGGGGATCGCCGGCGGCGGGGCTTTCAATGCCTTGAGGGTCGCCGGGCCGGCAACGCCGTCCTCCTTCAGACCGGCCCAGACCTGGAAGCGGCGGAGAGCCGCCTCGATGTGCGGACCGAAGACTCCGTCGAAGACGCCCGAAGGGAAGCCGTGCTGAGCAAGCCTGAACTGGAGCGATGCGACGTCCCAGCCCTTCTTGTCGATCTTCAACGGGCGGCTGCCGAGGCGATGCCGGGCGAAGCGGCCGAGCGCGCGCCTGGTCTGCGGGCCGACCACTCCGTCCACCGTGATGTGCGCGCGCTTCTGGAGGCGGCGAATCGCCTTCGCCGTCGCCGGGCCGTCGAGCCCGTCGATCGGGCCGCGGTAAAGGCCACGCGCATGCAGGCCGACCTGGAGGGCGGCGACGCCCGGATTGGCCGCCGGGGCGCAGGGGGTGAGCACGGCGGCGGCGAGGATCAGGGGCAGAGCGAGCAGCGCTCTGACATGCATGGGCGGACCGTTTTCGCCGTGTCGAGAGTGATCCCTTGACGACGAACAAGTGTTCGTGTAGAACATACGTTCCCATGATCGCCTGCGTGCTCATCCCGGGTTTCGAGCTTCGTGCCGCGCTACGGAAGCAGCCAAGGCTCGCCCTCCGCCCGGCCGCGCTGTCTCCCGCGGCGGGAACGGAGCCTCTGCTGGGCCCCGTGACGGCGGAGGCCGAGCGTCTCGGTGTCCGTCCGGGCATGCGGCTCGGCGAGGCGCTCGCGACCTGCCCCGAGCTCGTTCTGGTGGAGCAGGACCCGGCTGCCGCGGAGCAGTCGTGGGAGGACATTCTCCGCGCGCTCGAGGACTCAGGGTTCGCGGTCGATCCGGCCGGGGTCGGCTGCGTTTACTTCGAGACGCGTGGGGTCGAGAGGTTGTATGGCGGCCTGGAGCCTGCGCTGCGGCGCGCCCTGGCCGCCGTCGGTACTGCCTGGGATCCACGTGCGGGCGCAGCGCAGCGCCGGTTCGCCGCCCTTGCAGCGGCGAACGTCGCGCGCCCCGGGCAGATCTTGGTCGTCTCCGACGAGCGGTTGCAGGATTTTCTCACGCCGCTACCGCTCGAGCTCGTGCCGATGGAGCCGCGCAGGCGCGCGGAGCTACACGAGCTCGGGGTCAAGCGCGTCGGACAGCTTGCTGGGCTCCCGGGTAGCGCCGTGGCCGAACGTCTGGGGCCGGACGGCCGGCGCGCCTGGGGCCTGGCGAGAGGCGGGAAGGCGGCGCGCGTCCGCGGCCGTCGCCCGCCGGCGGAGATCGTCGAGGCGCTCGAGTTTCCGGAGGCGATCGGCAACGAGCTGACGCTGCGCCGCGCATTCGGCGCCCTGGTCGAGACGCTGATGGCTCGACCGGAGCGCAGCGGCCGCTTCGTGCGCAAGCTCGCGCTGTCCGCGAGGCTCGTGGGAGGCGGCTCGTGGCGGCGAAGCTCGACGCTGCGCGATCCGACCACCGAGCTTGCCCGCATCAAGGCTGCGCTCGGACCCAAGCTCGCCGAGCTGCCGGCGCCCGTGCTCGAGTTGAGGCTCGAGCTCGTGGAGCTGACCGAACACGACGGGCAGCAGCTCGAGCTTCTGCCGGCGGCCGGAGGAGAGTTGGACGTTCGGTTACGTGAGGGCCTGCGTCAGGTGCGCGCGAGCACCGGCTCGGGGTCGGTCAACCAGGTGGTGGAGGTTGCGCCGTGGTCGCGCATTCCGGAGACACGCGCGTTGTTCGTTCCGCGGGACGACTGAACGAACCCCGGCCGGCAGTCGTCGAGGCTCGTGTCGACGGCACGCCGGTGCGGGTGAACCGACTACCGGTCGAGCTCGTGCGTGAGGAATGGCGAGTGGTCGATCGGTGGTGGACGGAGGAGCCGGTGTCCCGGCGCTACTTCGAGGTGGTGTTGCAGTCAGGGGAGAACGCCGTTGTCTTTCGCGACGAGACTTGCAAATGCTGGTTCACCCAGCGGGGCGCGTAAGCGTCGACGCCTAACCAGGCGGTGGGAGCGGTGGTACCGGAGTAGAGCCCCTCGTCAGGACGAACGCAATGACGACTCCGAGGACGAACACGAGCAGCAGAAGGACAGTGCTCGAGAGGAAGGTGCGGCGAGAGGCTGGAAGAATCGTCTGCACGACCATAAGACGGTCGGCGGCGGGGCGTTCTTCCAGGCGCTATTGCCCCCTCAGGGTCGCTTAGCTCGAACGCGACTCCGCGAAGATCTGTTGTGCGCGAGCGAGTCCGTGCTCCTCGACGACGATTTCGCGCGGCCCTCCTCCCGGCAGTCCGTCCATGGCGCCAACGCCCATGTTCGTCGGCCGGTGGTCGCAGTCGATTCCCTCGGTGCGAAAGAGTGCGCACAGCAGCTCCGCTTCCGCCTCTGTCGGTGTAACGGTGAGATGCACGAGCTCGGCCATCTCTCAGCTGACGCTCCGCAGCCACTCATGGAAACCGGTGCTCGGCGCGTGGATGTTCAGCAGTCGCGCGTGCTGTCCGTCGCGGTTGCCAAACGTGTGGGTGACGCCGATCGGCGCTGCTACGAAGGAGCCGGCGGAAAGCCGGTGCCATTCGTCCTCGACGAAGAAGTCGGCCTCACCTTCGAGGACGTAGAAGGAGTCGATGTGGTCGTCGTGGGCGTGCGGACCCGGCCCGTCGAAGCCGGCGTGCAGCTCGAACTCGATCAGGGCAAGCTCCTCGCGGCCGACCTTGATCGTCGCGACGCGGTTGTTCGCTCCGAGCCGCTCGCCCTCTCCGGGCCGCAGGAAAACTGCCTCGGTTGGTGCCTTGCCGCTGCCGGGCTGCGCGTCGACGCTGTCGAAGCCACCTTCCTCGCCGCGATTCCGCTCGCGCAGGTTGTCGGCGAACCTGCCGTCCGGCGTGTGGAAGTTCAGGAAGACCGAGCGCGACGTCGTGCGGAAGCCGTGCACGACCTCGGGGGGCGCGGAGACGAACGCCCCCGGCTCGAGGAGCTTCTCGTCGTCGTGGACGAGGACGGCCATGCCACCTTCGACCACATAGAACGAGTCCACATGCTGCCGGTGGAAATGCGGCTCGGCGCCATCGCGCGCGTCAGGAAAGTGCGACTCCGTGATGCAGAGCTGGTCGAAGGTCGCCTTGAGCACGATCCGTCCGCCGAAGAGGGCCTCACCCTCGCCGGGTCTGAGCAACACGCCTGCCATTCCCGCCGAGTATGACGATCGAACTACAGCCGGAGTATCCGCACCGGACGCGGAAGAAGGAGCCGCTCGACAACCGAACTGCTGGGGTCAGACCCCCTGCAGGGGTCAGACCCCATGTGCCCTACGTCGAGCTGCACGCGCATTCGTCGTACTCGTTTCTCGACGGTGCGTCGCTGCCCGAGGAGCTCGCCGTCCGTGCCGCCGAGCTCGGCTATCCCGCGCTCGCGCTCACCGACCACGACGGCGTCTACGGCTCCCTCGAGTTCGCGTACGCCGCGAAGCACTTCGGCGTCCGGCCGATCACCGGCGCCGAGGTGACGCTGGCGGACCACTCGCACGTCACGCTCCTCGTGGAGACGCCGGAGGGCTACGCGAACCTGTGCCGGGTCATCACAGCCGCGCACGCGCATACACGTCCGCCCGGCAAGGAAGCGCAACCCCCGGCGGATCCCGCACTCGACCAGCGCCTACTCGAAGAGCTCAACGACGGTCTCGTCTGCCTCTCCGGCTGCGCACGGCACGGGCTCGCTGCGCGCAACCCGAACGGCGCTGCCCGCCTGGCCCAAGCGTTCGGGCGAGACCGTTTCTACGTCGAGCTCCAACGGCCGTACGAGCGCGGTGACGCACGCCGCAACGCGGGGCTGCGCGACCTCGCCGGGTCGCTAGGCGTTCCGACGATCGTCACGGGCGACGTGCACGCGCACCATCCGCGCCGAGCGACGTTGCAGGACGTCCTCGTCGCAGTCCGCTGCCGCAGCTCACTCGACGGTTGCGAGGCACAGCGGCGCGGCAACCACGAATGCGTCCTGCTCTCGCCTGCTGAGGTCGTCGAGCGCTTCCCCGAGGATCGTGAAGCTGTCGCGCGCACGGTCGAGCTCGCCGAAAGGCTGCAGTTCGACCTCACTCAGGAGCTCGGCTACCGCTATCCCGACTTCTCCGACAGTCCAGAGCCGGCAATCGTCCAGCTTGCCAAGGTCTGCAACCGAACCTTCGAGGAGCGCTATCCCCACGGCCACAAGCTTCGGTTTGAAGCACGGACGCGGCTTGAAGAGGAGCTGAAGCTGATCGACGAGCTCGGTCTCGCGGGCTTCTTCCTGCTGCACTGGGACGTCCTCGAGCTCGCGCGGGAGTGCGCGCTCCAGGTGCGAGGGCGCGACTCGCCGCGGCACGCGCTGCCGCCCGGCCGTGGACGAGGCTCGTCCGTCGGCTCGCTCGTCTGCTACCTGACAGGCCTCTCGCACGTTGATCCGGTCGGAGCGGAGCTCTCGCTCGGCCGGTTCCTGAACCGTGAGCTCGATTCCGTCCCGGACATCGACCTCGACTTCCCCCGGGACATCCGCGAGAAGCTGATCGTCGCCGTCACCGAACGCTACGGCCGCGAGCATGCGGCGCTCGTCGCCTCGTTCGCGACCTACCGCTCGCGCGGCGCGATCCGCGACGTCGGCAAGGCGCTCGGCCTTCCGTACGCGGAGCTCGAACGGATCGCCCGCGTCTCGGAAGGCTGGAACGCGAAGCGGGTTGCCGAGGAGCTGCAGCTCCTGCCCGACGCGGACCGCAAGCTGCTCTCGCCGCGCTGGCGCGCCTTCGCGGAGCTCTGCAACGAGATCGCCGGCTTGCCGCGCCACATCTCCCAGCACCCGGGCGGAATGGTCATCTCGTCGCGTCCGCTCGTCGAGCTCGTGCCGGTCCAACCAGCCGCTATGGCAGGCCGGCAGATGTGCCAGTGGGACAAGGACTCGTGCTCGGACGCGGGTTTTCTCAAGATCGATCTGCTCGGCCTCGGGATGCTCTCGGCGGTCGAGGATTGCGTCGACCAGATCGCCCAACTGCGCGGCGAGCCGATCGACCTCTCACGAATCCCGCTCGACGACCCGGCCGTGTACGACGAGATCCAGCGGGCCGACACCGTCGGCGACTTCCAGATCGAGAGCCGCGCCCAGATGCAGAGCCTGCTGCGCACGAAGCCGGAGAACATCGAGGACCTCACCGTGCAGGTGGCGCTCGTGCGTCCCGGCCCGATCCAGGGCAAGGCCGTCCATCCGTACATCGAGCACCGTCAGCGCCTGCGCGAGGATCCCGAGTTCGTTCCGCCGGTCGACCATCCGCTGCTCGCCGACTGCCTGCGCTCGACGCTCGGTGTCGTCGTCTTCCAGGACCAGGTGCTCGAGGTCGCGATCGCGCTCGCCGGCTTCAGCGTGGGGGAGGCGGAGGGTCTGCGCCGTGCGATGAGCCGCAAGCGCTCGCTCGACGCGCTCGAGGCCTACCGCGAGCGCTTCGTGCAAGGTGCCCTACGCAAAGGAGTCGACCCGAAGACCGCAGACCTCGTCTACGACAAGCTCGTCGGCTTCTCCGGCTTCGGCTTCCCGAAGTCACATGCAGCTGCGTTCGGCCTGCTTGCCTACCAGTCGGCCTGGCTGAGACATCATCATCCGGCCGAGTTCCTCTGTGCATTGCTGAACGCGCAGCCGATGGGCTTCTACCCGCCCGCGACGCTCGTCCGTGACGGACAGAGACGCGGAGTCGAGACGAGACCGCCGGCCGTCAACGTCAGCGCCGCAAAGTGCACGGTGGAGGACGGCGCCGTGCGAATCGGGATCGACTACGTGAACGGGATCGGCGAGGACGAAGCGGTCGCGGTCGTGACAGAGCGGGAACACGGTGGGCCGTTCCAAAGCATCCGCGATCTCGCCCAGCGCACGCAGCTCTCAGACCATGCGCTCGAGACGCTGATCGTCTCCGGGGCCACAGATTGCTTCGGGATGCCGCGGCGCCAGCTGCTCTGGCAGCTCGGGCTCGTGCCACGCTCGCAGAGCGTGCCCGGCTCCGGCGGAGAGGAGAAGCAGCTCGCCCTTCCGCTCGATCCGACGGCGGCGACGCCCGAGCTTCCCGAGCCGACCGTGTGGGAACGGATGCTCGCCGACTACCGGACGACGAGCCTCTCCGTCGGCGTCCACCCGATGGAGTTGCTGCGCGCCCACCTGCCTCAGGGCGTGATTTCGTCACGCGAGCTCGACTCGGCCTCAGACCGCGCCCAGGTGGCCGTGGCTGGGATGGCCGTGGCGCGGCAGCGGCCGGCGACCGCGAACGGCGTCGTCTTCATGCTGATCGAGGACGAGTTCGGCGCGGTGAACCTGATCGTGCCGCCGTCCGTCTACGACCGGCATCGCGCGATCGTGCGCGGCGAGCCGCTCATCCTCGCCCGTGGCCGCTTCGAGCGAGTCGAGCGCAACCAGAACGTGCTCGTCCGCTCGCTGGAGACGCTCGGCCCGCTTGCGCGGCAGGTCTCACAGGAAGCCGAGGTGGGCGCCAGCCTGCCCGGCGCCCACCACTTCGGTCATCGCTGATCGGTGACTAGAACGTGCGGACGTACTCGCGCTTGATCGCGCGACCGTCCTTGCTGCTAGTACCGGTCGAGACGGCTGCGTTCTTCAGCGCGGTTTCGACGCTGCTCGGGCTCGCACTCGCGTGGGTCGACAGATAGAGCGCCGCGCCTCCGGCAACGTGCGGCGTCGCCATCGACGTCCCCGACAGCGTCGCGTAACCGCCGCTCTTGTACGTCGAGTAGATGCTCACCCCGGGTGCCCAGAGGTCCACGCAGTTCCCGTAATTGCTCCAGGACGCTTCGCGGTCGCTGCTGTCGGTCGCCGCGATCGTCGCCACGCCGCCGGCGGTTCCCGCCGCCGCCGGAGAGTGCCCGCACGCGTCGGCGCCGTCGTTCCCGGCCGCCACGGCGAAGAAGACGCCGTGTCCGACCGCACCTTTGACGGCGTCGTCCACGGCAGAGTTCTGCGGACCGCCCAGGCTCATGTTCGCGACGGCAGGCCGCGCGGTCGTGCTCGCGACGTAGTTGATCCCGTTGATGACCGACGACCACGATCCGCTGCCGGAGCAGCCCAGAACCTTGATCGCGTGGAGGCGTATGCCCGGCGCGACGCCGACCACGCCGCTGGCGTCGTCCTTCGCACCGATCGTTCCGGCGACGTGGCTGCCGTGGCCGTTGCAGTCTGTCTTCGGCCCGCCGGTAAAGCTGCGGAACTCGACGACGTTCAGATCCGGATGCGAGGTGTCGATGCCGGTGTCGATTACGTAAGCGTCGATGTTCGTGATCGCGCCCGAGCCGTTCCCTGCCAGCGTCGAGCTCAGATCGGCATCGATCTTGTCGACACCCCAGGGCAGCACCTGCGCTGTCGCAGTCGCCACGCCGTCGCGAACGACATACGCCACGTTCTGATCGTCGCGAAGAGCCGCAACCCGATCATTTGGGATGACGGCCGAGTAGCCGTGCAGCGCGACCGACCACACGTTGTCGACGCTCGCGCCGTACCGGGCTGAGTGCAGATTCGCGACCGCGCGCGAGTCGACGGCGTTCTTCAGGACGACGATGTAACGCGCTGCTCCGCCCGTGTTCGCTGTCTGCGCGGAGATCGGCAGAGCGGCGACGAGTGCAGCGAACAGCAGAGCCAGCAGAGTGGTTCGACGCATGGACCCTCCAAAGAATTGACAGCCACCTCATGGTAGGTGCGTCTGCGGACGCTTACAAGATCAGTAGGCGGCTGCCTGTTCCTCGGGGTGCCGCTGCTGCATCGGCGATGCATCAGCTTGACGATCGAGGTTGAAGGCCGAATTCACCAGAGAAACATGCGTGAACGCTTGCGGGTAGTTCCCCAGTTGCCGTCTCGTCGAAGGGTCCCACTCTTCGGCCAGCAGGCCGAGGTCGTTTCGCAGGGCGAGCAGGCGCTCGAAGATCTCCTCGGCCTCGTCGAGACGTCCTTGCAACGCGAGGTTGTCGGCGAACCAGAAGGTGCAGGGCAGGAATGCGCCCTCGCCCGGCGGCAGGCCGTCGACGCTCTCCGCGTGGCGGTCGCTGGCGTAGCGGTAGACGAATCCGTCCCGGACGAGGTCCCGCTCGATCGCCGCCACGGTGCCGACCACGCGTGCGTCGTCGGACGGCAGGAAACCGACGAGCGGGATGATGAGGAGGCTCGCGTCGAGCTCCTTCGAGCCGTACGACTGGGTAAACGAGTTGAGCTCGACGTCGAAGCCCTCCTGGCAAATCTCGCGGTGGATCATCGCGCGAATTTCGCGCCAGCGCTCGATCGGTCCGTTGCGGCCGAATCGCTCGACCGCCTGCACGCCACGATCGAACGCGACCCAGGCCATGACTTTCGAGTGCGTGAAGTGCCTGCGACCACCTCGCACCTCCCAGATGCCCTCGTCCGGCTCCTTCCAGGCGTGCTCCAGGTAGCCGAGCAGGCGGCGTTGCAGCGCCCACGCCTCCTTCGAGATCTCGAGGTTCCGCACGCGGCCCTGGTGCATCGCGTCCATCACTTCGCCGAACACGTCGATCTGAAACTGCTCGGCCGCAGCGTTGCCGGCGCGCACCGGCCGGGAGCTCTCGTAGCCGGGCAGGTGGTCGAGCGTGATCTCGGTCAGGCGCCGCTCTCCCGCCACGCCGTACATGATCTGCAGGGCGGCGGGGTCGCCCGCAGCGGCGCGCAGGAGCCAGGTTCGCCACGCGCGGGCTTCGTCGAGATAGCCGGCGTTCAGAAAGGCGAGCAGGGTCAGGGTTGCGTCGCGCAGCCAGCAGTAGCGGTAGTCCCAGTTCCGCTCGCCGCCGATCTTCTCCGGAAGAGAGGTCGTCGGTGCGGCGACGATGCCGCCGGTCGGAGCGTACGTGAGCGCCTTCAGCACCACGAGTGACTGATGGACCTCCCGTTGCCAGCGACCCTTGTAGACGCAGCGGTCGGACCATTCCTCCCAGTAGTCCACGGTGTCCTGCAGTGCGTCCTCCCCGTTGATCGCGCGCGGTGGACGTTCGTTCGAGGGGTACCAGGTGAGGACGAACGGCACACGGTCACCCTTGTGCACGGTGAACTCGCCGACCGTGCGCATGTTCTCGCCACGGTTCTCGACCGGGGTCCGGAAGGCGAGGGCATCCGGCCCTGCGACCGCGATGCGTCCGTCGTCGATTCGGCGCACCCATGGAATCGCCGCGCCGTAATCGAACCTGATCACGAGCTCGGACGTCATTTCGACCTTGCCACGCAAGCCTTCGACGATGCGCACGATGTCCGGCGCCTTGCCGCGCGGGGGCATGAAGTCGATCACTCGTACTGCGCCGCCGTCGGTCTCCCAGTCGGTCTCGAGCACGAGCGTGTTCGGCCGGTAGCGCCGGTCGGCCTGCCAGCTGTCGATGCGCGGCGCAACGATCCACCGCCCGTGGTCGGATGTTCCGAGCAGCGCCGCGAAGCACGCGGGCGAGTCGAAGCGAGGAAAGCTCGCCCAGTCGATCGACCCGTCGAGACCCACAAGCGCTGCCGTCTGCAGGTCGCCGATCAGCCCGTAGTCCTCGATGCGCGCCATCAACGGTCCTCGATCTCGAGTGCGAACCGGCGGAAGCGTTTCAGGACCGCGCGGTTGAATGCCTCCTCGTATTCCTCCCCGGCCTCGTCGTCGAGCGTGGAGGCGAAGTTGTCCCGCAGGTCGGCGAGCACTCCCGTGCCGGTCTCGACGAGGTCGACGTAGTCGCCGTAGCGTTCCTCGGCTTCGCCGCGTCCTGCGCGGTTGTACGCGCGCTCGGCCGCGACGCAGTCTTCGATCAAGCCCCGATGGTCGCGTTCGAACAGATCGAGCTGCCGCTCGATCAGGTCTGCGAACCGCGGGCGCCTGAGCCTCATACGAGCCCTCGGTACAGGGCTTCGTGCGCCTCAGCGGCGGTCGCCCACGTCAGCGTCTCGCGCGCGCGCCGGGCTCCGGCACGTGCCGCGGCGAGCGCCTCCGTGTCGTCGAGGAGCTCGCGCGCGGCGGCTGCGAGCCCGTCGACGTCGCCCGGCTCCACGACGCGGCCCGCGCCGAACTGCCGGACCGGCTCGGCAATGCCGCCGACGTCGTAGGCAACCGCCGGAACCCCGGCGCCCAGAGCCTGAAGCAGAGCGCCGCTCTGGTCGAGCTCGGGACGATAGGGAAAGAGCGCGACAGTCGACTCCCCGAGGGCGCGCTCCAGCTCGGCTCGCGAGAGATAGCCGAGCCGCCACTCGGCTCGATCTCCAGCCTGTGCGCGATAGCCGTTCAGTGGCTCGACCGGATCGCCGGCGACGAGGAGGCGTGCTCCGTCGATCTGACGCGCCGCCGCGATCGCGTCACCCAGCCCTTTGTAGGGGCGAATCGTGCCGAGGCAGAGCAGTGTCCGGCCGTCGTCGCTCCGCTGCGGCTCGCTCGGGAAAACGGGATGCGGAATCACACGTGCATCGATACCGAGCTCGGCGAGCGCCTGACGCCCGTGCTCGCTGTGCACGACAACCCGGTCGAAGCGCGAGAGCAGCTGCCGCCACAGCGCTTGCTTCTTCGCCGTCCGTCGCGGGACGAGATCGTGGGCGGTGAAGACCGTGGGCACGCGTGCACGGAGCAGGAACTTGTCGAGCTCGGGCACGGCCAGCCACTGGAGGTGAAGCACGTCTGCCGAGCGCCGAGCGAGCGAGACCGTCGCGGGAACATGTTCCACGAGCTTGAGCGGAATTCGGGCTGGCGACCGTCGAAACAGGCGCGACGAGAGGGGATAGAAGGGCTCGCTTCGCGAGTAGCCCGTCGGCGGAGGCGTCTCGCCGAATCGGAAGCGGGAGGTCACGAGCTCGACGTCGAGCCCGCGCTCTGCGAGCGCGGCGGCGAGCTCGTGGTCGTAGGCCGGCGTGAAGGCCGGAGGGTCGGCTAGCACGATCCGCATCGGCAGTACAGTAGAACGCCTGCTCGTCCGGACCTGGAATGTCTTCCACGGGAATACGAAGCCGCCGACGAGGAGGGCGTTCCTCGAGCAGATGGTCCGGCTGGCGAGCAGCGACCGCCCCTCGCTTCTCTGCTTGCAGGAGCTGCCCGTGTGGTCGCTTGCGCGGCTCGAGTCCTGGAGCGGCATGACCGCCGTCGCGGACGTCACGAAACCTCCGAGGATCGGTCCGTTCCCGTCGAGCGCCGAGCTCGGCCGGATCATCACGGACCTCAACCACGGCCTGTTGCGCTCGGCCTTTACCGGCCAGGCGAACGCGATCCTCCTGGGCGAAGGCCTGCGCGTCCTCGAGCACCGGCACCTCGTCCTGAACTCGTTCCGCTTCCGCCGAGCGCAGGCCCGGCGTCTCGGGCTCGACGCCGCCGTGCGACGGGCGTGGCGGAAGGAGCGCCGCGTCTGTCAGGTCGTGCGCCTCGCCGAGGGGGAGGCCACCTTCGTGGTCGCCAACGTGCACGCGACCGGTTCGTCTGACAAGCGCCTCCCCGACGCCGAGTTGCTTCGCGCGGCAGTGTTCGCAGACGGGATGGCGCGGCCTGACGAGCCCGTTCTCCTCTGCGGCGACTTCAACCTGAGCGTCCAGAGCTCACGGACGCTCGAGAGCCTGACCGAGGCGGAGTGGGGCTTCACCGGTCCGACGCCGACCGGAATCGATCACATCCTCGTGCGCGGGCTGGACGCCGGCCCACCCGAGCCCTGGCCGTCCGAGCGACGCACGTTCGAGGGCCGCCTGCTCTCGGATCACGCGCCGGTCGACCGGGAGGTGGAGTGACTCCCGCCGAAGCGCGAGCGCAGTTTCCGGTCCTCGAGCGCTTCGCCTATCTCAATGCGGGCACGCTCGGCCCGCTCTCGCGCGGAATGCTCGAGGCGATGGCGGAGCGGACGCGCTTCGACCAGGAGCATGGTCGCGGGGGGCGGGTCTGGTTCGACGACGTGCGCGCGCTTCGCGGTCGCGTGCGAGCAGAGATCGCCGAGCTGGTCGGAACGAGCGCGGACCGGGTCGCGCTAACGGGATCGACCACCGACGGCTGCAACATCGCGGTGGCCGGGCTCGACCTCGGACCGGGTGACGAGGTCGTGACGACGGATGCCGAGCATCCGGGACTGCTGCTGCCGCTGCGCGTCTCGGGCGCGCAGGTGAAGGTCGCCGAGGTTGCGGCACGGCCGACCGAGACGGCGCTCGAGACGATCCTCTCGCGCGTCACTCCGCGCACTCGACTGCTCGCTCTGTCACACGTGCTGTGGACGACGGGACAGCGCATGCCTGTTCACGAGCTGAAGCGTGCGAGCGGCTTACCTGTCCTCGTCGACGGCGCGCAGTCGGTCGGTGCGATCCCGCTCGAGCTGGGTGACCTCGACTACTACACCGTCTCGTGTCAGAAGTGGCTGTGCGGCCCCGACACGCTCGGCGCGCTCTACGTGCGAGAGCCGGAGCAGTTGCGCATTGCGCGACCGAGCTACTTCGCGCAGAAGTCGATCGAGCGCGACGGAGCGTTCGTCCCTACCGACGGCGCGGGCCGCTTCGACTCGGGCTGGCTCGCACCCCCGGTGCTCGCCGGCCTCGAGGCCGCGCTCGCGGGAGCGCCGGAGTGGAAGTTCGAGCGCGCAGCGGAGCTGGCACAGCTCTGCCGGCAAGCTGTGTCGGAGAAACTCGACGTGATCGGCGAAAGCACGGAGAGCACGCTCGTCTCATTCGTCCCGCGCGAGGATCCGGCGGCGGTCTCAGCGCGGCTCTACGACACCGGGGTGGTCGTGCGAGATCTCCCCGGAACCGGCTGGGTGCGCGCTTCGTGCGGCTGGTGGACGAACGAGGACGACATCACGCGTCTGGTCGACGGGCTCTAGCTCTCCGGCAGCAGTGCGTAGAGGCTCAGCAAGGTCCCGTCGGGATCCTTCAGCTGGGCGTAGCGCATCCCCCAGAAGGCATCCCAGGGTTCCTTGTGCCGGTGTCCGCCTGCCGCGATGAGGTCGGCGTAGACCTGGTCGACCTCTGCCGGAGAGTCGCAGCGGAAGGCTCCACCCTCCGCGTGTCCCCCGGTTGGCCGCTGCCACTCGGGATCGAAGGACCGCATCACCTCTTCGGTATCGAGCCCGTAACGCAAGCCGCCGGGCAGCTGCGCTTCGACGTGGCCCTCGTTCTCGGCGCCCTCGGGAAACTCGAGCCCGAGCTTGCGGTAGAAGGCGAGGGAGCGGGCCATGTCGCTGACCACGATCCCGAAGAAGTCGAGCTTCGGAGTCATGCCTCGGCCGTCTCTGCAGTCCGCAGGCCGAGCTCGGGGGCGATCGGTTGTAACGCCGCGACGACGTTCCGGATGTGCTCGTCGAGCCCGATGCCAAGCCCTTCCGCCCCCGCGTACACCTCGTCGCGGTGGATGCCCGCCGCGAAGGATGGTTGCTTGAGCTTCTTCTTCACCGATTTCGGCTCGAGCCCGTCCAGGCCCGTCGGTCGCACCAGTCCGCAGGCGTGCACGAAACCCGACAGCTCGTCGCAGGCAAAGAGAGTCTTCTTGAGCATGGTGTCGCGCGGCATCGCCAGATGCTCGGCATGTGACAGCACGGCCTCGATCACCTCTTCCGGATAACCCTGCTCACGCAGGATCGGCGCGCCGTCCTGCGGATGCTGGTCGAGCGTGGGATGGATCTCGTAGTCGAAGTCGTGCAGGAGCGCGACGACGCGCCAGAGCTCCTCGTCCTCGCCGAAGTGCTGCGCGTACCAGCCGGTCGACGCCTCGACTGCGAGCGCGTGACGGCGGAGCGCCTCGCTCTGCGTGTACTTCGTGAGCGTCTCCCAGGCCCGTTCGCGTGTGGTTTCCACCGGCGTGGGTAGGCTACCGCGATGTCCCAGACCCTCGTCATCGGACGGGCGGCCGAGTCGTTCGTCATCGAGGGTGGGCGACCCCTCTACGGGCGGATCCAGGCTGCGGGCAACAAGAACGGCGCTCTCCCGATCCTTGCTGCCTGCCTCCTGACCTCCGAGCCGGTCGTCCTCCGCAACGTGCCGCGGATCGTCGACGTCGAGACGATGATCGAGCTGCTCAACGACGTCGGCGCCGAGGCGGAGTGGACCGGCGCCAACGAGGTGCAGGTGCGCGCCGCGGAGATCACGAAGCAGGAGCTCGACGAGGAGCTGTGCAGCCGTTTGCGCGCCTCGTTCCTGCTGATCGGGCCGCTGCTCGCGCGGGTTGGACATGTCAGTGCGCCGCCCCCCGGCGGTGACGTGATCGGCCGGCGGCGGCTCGACCCGCACATCCACGCATTTGCCGAGCTCGGCGCGCAGGTCGACATCGGCCGGCGCTACGAGCTCCGCGCCGGGTCGTTGCGCGGCAAGCACGTCTTCCTCGACGAGGCGAGCGTCATGGCGACCGAGAACGCGGTGATGGCCGCGACGCTGACGCCGGGGGAGACGGTGATCGGAAACGCCGCGTGCGAGCCGCACGTCCAGGATCTCTGCCGGTTCCTCGTCTCGCTCGGCGCGCGGATCGAAGGAATCGAGTCGAACGTCCTCCGGATCCAGGGCGTGGAGGCGCTTCGCCGCGGGGAGTGGGAGATCGGCCCCGATCACATCGAGGTCGGCAGCTTCATCGGCCTCGCGGCGATCACCGGCAGCGACGTGACGATCGACGGCGTCAAGCAGGCGGACCTCGTCTCGCTGCTGCACGGCTTCGAGAAGCTCGGTGTGCAAGTGGAGCTCGGGGACGACTTCGTGCGCGTTCCTCCGAGGCAGGAGCTCGTCATCCAGGACGACCTCGGTGGTCATGTGCCGAAGATCGAGGACGGCCCCTGGCCGGCGTTCCCCTCCGACCTGACGTCGGTGGCGCTAACGGTCGCGACGCAGGCGTCCGGGACGATCCTCATGTTCGAGAAGATGTTCGAGAACCGCCTGTTCTTCACCGACAAGCTGGTGAGCATGGGCGCGCGCATCATCCTTTGCGACCCGCACCGCGCCGTCGTGACGGGGCCGTCGAGGCTTCGCGGCCAGCGGATGGAGAGCCCCGACATTCGCGCGGGCATGGCGATGCTGCTCGCGAGTCTTTGCGCGGAGGGGCCGTCGACCATCGGCGCGATCCACCAGATCGACAAGGGGTATGAGCGCATCGACGAGCGCCTGCGCGCACTCGGCGCACAGATCGAGCGCATCGAGAGCTGACCCGCCGCACCTAGTACGCTCCCCGACCATGGCGGCGACCGGAGAAGGGCGCGCCAGTGCGCGCGTGAACGTCTCGGGAAGCGGCGAGACGAACGTCGGTACCGGCCTGCCGGTTCTCGACCATCTGCTGACGACGCTCGCGGTCTACGGCTCGTTCGACCTGGCCCTCGAGGTCGAGCCGGGCCCACCCGAGGTCGAGATCAGCGCCGCCGCGCGTTCGCTCGGCGAGGCGCTGACCGAGCCGCTGCGGGCGAAGGATGCGCCGGGGCACGCGTCGGCGTTCGCCCCGGCCGACGAGGCGCTTGCACATGTGGCGCTCGAGGCCTCCGGCCGTCCGCTGCTCGTGTCGAACGTCGACCTGTCGCAGGCGCGCATTGCCGGCCTTGCGGGCGACCTCGCCGCCCGCTTTCTCGAGGAGCTCGCGCAGTCTGCCGGCTTGACGTTGCACGTGAGACTGGTCGAAGGACGCGACACGCAGCACGTCCTCGAAGCGATCTTCAAGGCGCTCGGCGTCGCGCTCGGACAGGCCTGCCGCCCGCGCGGAAAGGAGAACGGATGAAGGAAGTCGTGCGAACGGAGACGGCCCCGGCGCCGTTCCAGGGCGCGCCTTACTCGCAAGCGATCAAGGCCAACGGCTTTGTCTTCGTGGCGGGGCAGGTGGGGATCAAGCCCGACGATCCAAGCCCGGTCGGAGACGGCATCCGTGAACAGACCGAGCAGGTGCTCGCGAACATCCGCGCGATCCTCGAGGCGGCCGGCAGCGGAATGGACCGCCTCGTGAAGACGACCGTGTTCCTCATGAGCCTCGACGACTTTTCCGGAATGAACGAGGTCTACTCCAAGCACGTGGGCGACCAGCCGCCCGCCCGCTCGACCTTCGAGGTCGGGAATCTCCCGCCCGGCCTGCTCGTCGAGATCGAGGCAATCGCCGCGCTGTAGGTGGACCAGACAATCGAGCAGTTCGTGCGCGGCCTCGGGCTCGACGCGTACCTGGTCGGCGGCGCGGTGCGCGACGAGCTGCTCGGGCTCGAGTCGAAGGACGCCGACTTCGTCGTGCCGGGCGTCGACTACGAAGGCCTGCACGCCGCCCTCGAGCCGTACGGCAAGGTCGAAGAGCTGGAGGTCGCCGGCCGGAGGGTGGGTGCGCGTCT
>JBKOWS010000154.1:0-6553 GCA_046724565.1 Actinomycetota bacterium
GCCAGGAGGAGTTGCCCGACGTCCGCTACCGGCCCGCGTCCGTTGGGCAAGCCGGCCTGGTGCAGCGCGGCCGCGAGGAGATCCTCCAACACGCGGACGCACCCGTCTATGCCCAGGTGATGCGGCGAGCTCTGCGGTCCGCGTACGAGCGCCAGGGTCTCGCCGTCTGCGCGAGCGAGCGCGAGGTCGGTCTTGAAGTTGCCGCCGTCGACCGCGAGGACGAGCGGCGGCGTCACGCGAGCGCCTTCCTTTGGAACTGGGGCAGATGCTCAGCGCCACTCGTGAGCAACAACTCCACGAGCTCGTCGGCCTGAGGGAACTGGGCGACCAAGGGATGCGCGAGCAAGGTCTTGTGCACGAGAGCCCGTTCGCCACTCAGGGCGGCGGCGACAGCAAGGCGTTCGTATGCCGCGACATGCTGAACAAGGCCGAGAAGTTCGGGCGCGAGCGGCTCCTGCTCCAGAGGCACCGGGCCTGTCGACTCGATGCGGGCGGGTAGCTCAACCGCGTCATCGTCGGCGAGCCCCTCGATCGTGCCGTTGTTTCGGATGTCGACAACCTGCACGTCGCCGTCTCCCGTCGAAAGTGACGCGACGAGCTGTGTCGCTGCCTCGCTGTAGTACGCACCCCCACGCTGCTCGAGCAGCATCGGCTTCGTCGTCAGGGACGGATCGCGATAGAGGTCGAGCAGCTCGCGCTCGATCTCGGCGACCGCGGTGGCGCGGGGAACTCCGTGGGTCTGTTCCTCGAGCACCTTGTCATGGAAATAGAAGTACCGCAGGTAGTAGGACGGAATCACACCAAGCTCCTCGAGGACCGCCCGCGGCTGGCCTGCCTGCGCGGCCAATGGATCGCCGTGTTCGGCGAGCAGGTCGGAGAGGACGTCACGTCCGTCCACGTGGACCGCGCGCACCCAGGTGAGATGGTTGAGACCAACCTGATCGACGAGGACGCGCGAGGGCGTCACGTCGAGCAGGCGGGCGACAAGCCGTTGTACTCCGATCGCGACGTTGCACAGGCCGACAGCGCGATGGCCGTGATCGCACAGTGCACGCGTGACGATCCCGACGGGATTCGTGAAGTCGATGATCCACGCGTCGTCCGCTGCGAGCTCCCGGGCGCGCGAGGCAATGTCCAGCACTACCGGGACGGTCCGCAATGCTTTCCCCAGGCCGCCGGCCCCGGTCGTCTCCTGGCCGATGCAGCCGCAGGCAAGCGGGACCGTCTCGTCTGACAGCCGCGCTTTCTGGCCACCGACTCGTAGCTGGATGAGGACGAACGATGCGCCGTCGAGCGCACGGTCGAGATCCTCGGTCACCAGAAGCTTGCCGTCGTAGCCAGCTGCCCCAAGCATCCGTTCGGCAAGACCGCCCACGACCTCGCGCCTAACCGGATCGATGTCGTGCAGAACGAGCTCTTGAAGGTCGATCCGGTCCCGCTCCGCCGCCAGCCCCGAAACCAGCTCGGGCGTGTAGGTCGAGCCGCCCCCGATGACGGCGAGCTTCATCGTCTGGTCCCGCGCACTAGCAGAAGAACGCCGCCGTCTGGTAAAGATCCCAAACCAGACGCGACTCTACGACGCGGAAAGTCCGGAGTCAAGCCGGATTCGCGACCGGAATAAGTTAGTCTTCTTCACAAGATGACGCGGACGACCGCGACGCCGGCACTCCTCAAACACCTGAACGAACGGACTGTGCTCGAGGCCATTCGAGCCGGCGCCCCCATTTCGCGGGCGGAGATCTCTCGCCGCGCGGGGATCTCCAAGCCGACCGTCTCGCTCGCGCTGCAGTCGCTGGTCGACGCAGGTCTCGTACGGGAGGCTCACCGCAGCCCCGACGGCCCTAGCTACGGAGCGGTGTTCTTCGAGCCGGTCCCAGAGGCCGCGTACGTGATCGGGCTCGACCTGGGAACGCGCTTTCTCCGCGGTGCGGTCTGCGATCTGAGCGGCGAGCTTCGCGCGAGGCAGGACATCGAGTTGCGGGGCGTCGAAGCGGATGGCGCGCTCGACGCCATCGCCGCGCTCAAGGACTCGCTGATCGCCGGCGCGTCCTTGCCGGCCGAACGCATAGACGGAGTCGTGCTCGGGGTGCCCGGCATGGTCGACACGGCCAAGGGGACGCTGCAGCTCACGACGCCGAACATCCCCGGTCTCGAAGGCAGGGCATTCGGCGCCGATGCCCAAAACCGCCTCGGCGTCGGCGTCACCCTCGAGAACGACGTCAACCTCGCTGCAGTCGGAGAACGATGGACGGGGGTTGCACAGGGAGTCGACGACTTCGCGTTCCTCTCCATCGGCACCGGGATGGGCATGGGGCTGATTCTCGGCGGCGAGCTGCATCGAGGCAATCACGGCGCGGCCGGCGAGGTCGACTGGGCTCTCTCAGGAGTCTCGGACCAGGTCGACCCGTCGGCGGAAGGCGTCGCCGCGTTGGGAGCGCGCATGGCGCCAGACGGCTGGGCCGGCACGTCGCTGACTCCCCCCTACGACGCCCGCGAGATCTTCGCGGCCGCGCGCAGCGGCGACGCTGTCGCGCGCACGGTCGTCGAGGAGGTCGCGCGCCGGATCGCCGCGCACATCGCACCCGTGGCGGCGGTCGCCGATCCTGCGCTCGTCGTCCTCGGCGGTGGGATCGGCACGAACGGCGATCTCCTCCTCACGCCGGTTCGTCGTCTGCTGTCTGCGTGGATGCCGTACCCGCCGCGCGTCGAGATCTCCAGCCTCGGCGAGGCGGCAGTCCTGATGGGAGCGCTGGCCGTCGGCCTGCGGTCGGCGCTCGACAACACGTTCGTCAATCGCCCGCGCGCCGTCACGGCCTAAACCGAACCGCTGGGGTCAGACCCGGCGACCGGGGCGATCGCGACGGCGCTGGTCGCACCGATGGCCGGCGCAGAGAGTGGGCCCCTGCCCATCTGCCCGCCCTCGCCGATCCCGCCGGTGTCGAGCCCCCGCCGGACAACTGCCTGAGGCCCGAGCGGCCGGGCGACGAGTCCTCGGCCCTCCCGCCGCGACGGTTCAGGGCGCTGCTCGAATCGCTGCTCGGATGGCGCTCGCAGCGACGGGTGCGCTAGTCGTCCCACTGGGATTCCGCTATAGAGCGGGGATGCCCGAAGAACAAGAACAAGAAGAAGAAGAAGAAGAAGAAGAAGAAGAACTAGAGGAAGAAGAGTCCGAGCAGACGCCCGAGGCATTCTTCCGGTCCTTCGGAACGATCGTCGACAGGAACGCCCTGCCGAACGCGATCCTCACGGCGTCGCGGATGGGGCCACTCGATGCGATCGTTAGGGCGCTGAGCCGCAGCACACGCCGATCCGTCATCGTGGTCGGAGAGCGCGGGCTCGGCAAGTCGATCCTGACCGGCACTGCACTTAAGCGGCTCGAAGAGCCAGGCTGGCTGATCTTCCGCGCAGGAGCGGCGGAAGTGATGGCGGGGCAAATGTTCATCGGGATGATGGAGGGCCGCGTCCAGGAGATCGTCGAAGTCGCCCGGGCGAGGCCCGTAATCTGGTTGCTGCCGAATCTCGAGGAAGCCCTTTGGGCCGGTCAACACGTGCAGAGCCCTCGCGGTCTGCTCGACGCCCTGCTTCCTCACGTCGAGTCCGGCGCGCTCACGATCCTCGCCGACATCGACGACCGCGCCCTGGAACAGCTCGTTGTGCGTCGCCCGAAGGTGCTCGATGTCTTCGAGATCGTGCGGCTTCCGCAGCTGCCGCCGGAGGAAGCATTTCAGATCACGCGCACCTGGATCCAGGAAGAAGGGCTCGAGGTCGGAGACGACCTCCTCCGCGAGGCGATCGACCTCTCCGAGCACTACCTTCCCGGGCTCGTCGCGCCCGGAAACGTCTTGCGCCTGCTGAAGGCGGTCGTGGGAGACGACCACCAGCGCGAGCTGACCCCCCAGACGCTCACGATGACGCTGACGGAGCAGACGGGCCTGCCGCTTCGGATCCTCGATCCGCGCACGCCGCTCTCAATCGCCGAAGCCCGCGCCGCCCTGGCGGGCAAGGTTCTCGGCCAGCCTGCCGCGGTCGACTGTCTCGTGGAGCGCGTCGCCATGATCAAGGCCGGTCTCACCGATCCCACCCGCCCATTCGGCGTCTTCCTCTTCGTCGGCCCCACCGGAACAGGCAAGACGGAGCTCGCCAAGGCGCTCGCCGGCTACCTCTTCGGCTCGGAAGACCGCCTGGTGCGGCTGGACATGAGTGAGTTCCAGACCGCCGACAGCCTCGAGCGCCTCCTCGCGGAAACGACCGCGCACGAGGCACCTTCTGCGGGGTTCGTCTCGGCGATCAGCCGGCAACCCTTCTCGATCGTGCTGCTCGACGAGTTCGAGAAAGCTCACAGACACGTCTGGGACGTCTTCCTCCAGGTCTTCGACGACGGACGCCTGACGACGCAACTCGGCCGCACGGTCGATTTCCGTCACACCGTGATCATCATGACCTCGAACATCGGGTCGTCGCTACGGACGGGACCGCGACTCGGCTTTGCACGCGAGCAGGACGCGTTCGCGGCCGGCTCCGTCGAACGCGCAGTGCAACAGGCCTTCAGGCCTGAGTTCCTCAACCGCCTCGACCGCATCGTCGTCTTCAGCCCGCTCGAGCGAGACATCATGCGCTCGCTGCTCGAGAAAGAACTGAGGGCGCTGCTCGACCGTCGCGGATTTCGCATGCAGCCCTGGGCTGTGGAATGGGACGAGTCGGCGATCGATCTCTTGATCGAGAAGGGGTTCAGTGCGGATCTCGGCGCGCGACCGCTCAAGCGGGCGATCGAGCAATACCTCCTGGCCCCTCTTTCCCTGACGATCGCGGAGCGGAACTTCCCCGAGGGCGAGCAGTTCCTCCTCGTCGGCGCGGAGAACGGGTCGCGTATACGCGTCCGCTTCGTCGATCCCGATGTTGAGCTTCACCCTGCATCGCGTGCGAAGCGGACCGGCCGGCAGCTGACGCTGCAGACCCTAGCACTCGACCCGCACAGCTCGGACGACGAGATCTCGTTCCTCTTCGCGGAGCTCGAGCGCGTCTCCGGGCGTGTCCGCCGTTGGGAGTCGGCCAAGGACGACTTCGTCGAGGCTACTCACGATCCCGCGTTCTGGGAGTCGGACGAGCGGCACGAGTTGCTGGCGAGGATCGAGTATCTCGACCGGCTGATCGCCGCAACACGAACCGCCGGACGTCTGGGCGATCGCCTTCACCGGTCCGAGGATGGCCGCCGCAAGAGCGCACCGGACCTCATCCAGCTGCTCGCGAGCCGCCTGCACGTGCTCGACCACGCGTGCTCCGAGCTCGAACGAGGCGATCCAAGCGACGCCGTGCTCTCGGTCTCGGCAACGGACACGGGTGCCGCAGTCGCCGAGTTTGCGCAACGCCTTGGGCAGATGTACAGCAGCTGGGCTGACCATCGCGGGATGCGACTCGACCCGGTGTCGAAGCAGAACGGCCTGCGCTTCAACGTCAGTGGGCTAGCGGCGTACGCGATCCTCGCCGCCGAGCACGGACTGCACGTCCTCGAGACTCCAGTGCGTGAGGGCGACTTCGTCCGGATCGCCGTGCGCGTCAATGTCGCGCCGGTTCCGGTCTACCAACCTGCACCGCCTGCGCCGTCGGAATCGCCTCCGAGCACGGAGATCGTGCGCCGCTATCGCCTGGAGCCGTCCCCACTCGTGCGGGATCGACACGGATGGCGGACCGGTCGAGCCGACCGCGTACTGGCCGGCGACTTCGATCTCTTCGTCCGCGCCGACTAGAGCCCGGCCGAGGGGCCGCCCTCGTTGCCACCCAGGAGGTTGCCGCTCGCCTGGACGTGCAGCGTCAGGTTGCTACCGAGGATGCCCGGGCCGCCGTTCCCCCGGATGACGTTTCCGGTTAGGACGAGCGTTCCGCCGTCGCCGTCCTCGCCGCCCGCGAGCACGATGCCCGCGCGCTTCGGCGGCGTGGTCTTCAGGGAGTTGCGCACGATCGTGTTGCCGCTGATCTCGAGCCCGGTCGCGACGACCGCCGGGCCCTCGTTCGGCTGGAGCTCGAGCAGAATTCCGGGGCCGGCGTTGTCCTGGATCGTGTTGCCGACGAGGTGCACGTCGAGCGCCGGCTGGCCGCGATCGTCCGGTTCGAGGTCGATCCCCGCCGCCGGTTGGCCGGGCGGTGAATCTCGTACTCCCTGGATCGCGTTTCGCTCGATGCGCAGGCCGATGACCGCGGTGGCGGAGATCGCGTTGCGCGTTGCACCACTCAGCGTGCAGTCGAGGATGGAGTTGCGTCCCGCGTAGCTGTTCCCGTTGGCGCGTCCGCTGATCGTGACGTCGTCCTTCGGCGCGCCGCCGATGTCGAGGTGACTGAGCGTCGTCTCGTGGCCGTAGATCGCTACGCCGTACATCGACTGTCCGGCGGGAACGACGATGCGCAGGTTGCTGATCGTCACGCCTACCGGGGCCGGCTTCCTCGAGGTCGAGCGGTTGACGAAGAAGACGGCGCTCGCGGCGATCGGATCGCCGTCGACGGAATGCAGGCGCACCGGCCCGAGACCGAGCGAGACGATGCAGGCGCCGTCCGACGTGAT
>JBKOWS010000014.1:0-11454 GCA_046724565.1 Actinomycetota bacterium
CGAGGGCGAAGAGGCAGATGCCCGGCCTACGAGGTTTCAAGCCTCCGGCTCGAGCTCGTACTTCCGGACACGTTCGAAGCCGGCGATCCCAAGGGCGCCGCTGTCGAGGAGCCTGCACATCCAGCCGTGCCCGCTGTTGGGATCGAACTCGTCTTCGTAGGTTCCGACAGAGCCGAAGATGCGCCCGCCGCGGAAGTCCCATTCCTCGATCTCGTCGTGGTCCCCCTCGACGTCGTCACGGAAAGCCTGCAGGTCGGTGCGCAGGCGCTCCTTGATCGTGTCGAGCCAGGTCTCGCGCGGATCGTGGTCCGGATCCACACCGCACTGCTCGACGAGGTCATCCTCGATCTCCTCGAGGATGAGAGCGTCGATGTAGCGAAGGGCCTCGTCCCAGTCGGGCGCTTCTCCCGGATCAAGCGCTGCGAGCTCGACCTCCAGACCCTGCTCGGCGGCCTGCGCGATGGTCGCCTCAGCCTGGGGCGGCGGACCTTCGTCGAGTCGCGCGTCCAGCGCGTGCTCGAGCTCGTGATCGGGCAGCTCGCCTTCTGCCTCGGCGTAGTCGCGTTCGGCGATCAGATCCGAGAACGGCTCACGCTGATCGTCATGGGCAAGCTGCTCGTCGACGACTTCCCAGCTGATCGGACTGCCGTCCTCGAGGGTCGTGAAGCTGTGGCCGAGGCGCGGCGAGCCGGGCCCGAACCGACGCAAAGCCCCGAGCTCCTCTCGCCCGTCGGGATGTCTCAGGTGCAGGCGATAGCGCGCGGGCTTCGCAATCGCCCGTCCCGCCGTCTGCCCGCCGTCCCGCTCGACGGTCTCGACCAGCCAGAATCGTCCCCTCAGCTGCAGCACCTCGCCCGGGGCGAGCGGCTCGTCCGATACGTACTGCTGGACCCGCTCCTTGCCGCTCGGCGGGCGAGTGACGACCTCGTAGCGAAGCGATAGGTCGGTCGTCATCCGGAGCTCGGCAAGGTCAGCTCGAAGAGTTCGGTCTGCACCGGAACGTAGCCGAGCCGACGGTAGAACGAGCGTGCGCGCCAGTTGTCGGCTTCCACCACGATGTCCAGCGTACGCGCTCGCGTCGCGATCGCGTAGCCCTCCGCGTACTCCAGCAGCCTGCGCCCGATCCCGTGCTGCTCGTGGCCGGGGGTGACGAGGATGTGCTCCACGACCACGCGTTCTTGTTCCGGGCGCAGCGCGATGAAGCCGGCGACATCGCCGTCCTCGCGGGCGACGAAGACGACATCCCGAGCGAGTGTGTCGAGTACCCGCCTGTCGTCCCAGCCCGCAGCCGCCTCGAAGCAGCATTTCGCCAGCCCGAAGAGCCGGCCGAGCTCGTCCTCGTTCGGGAAGGAGATCTCGAGCGCCGTCATTGCGTGTGGCGAGGGGCCGGCCGCGGAGGCCGGCCCCTCCCCCGGCCCCCTCAGGCCGACTTGACCTCGATGCGCCGACGCTGCATGCGCTCCGCCTTCGGAACGCGCACGGTCAGCACACCGTCGTTGAGCTTGGCGTCGACGCCTTCGGGATCGAGCTCGCCCGGAAGCGTCACCCGGAACTCGAACCGGCCGACCCTCCGCGTCTGTCGCCGAATCACGCCTTCGCGCTTGCGCTCCTTCATCTCTCCGGAGATGAACAGCTCGTTTCCGGTCACCTCGATGTTCACGTCCTCGCGCTTGACGCCCGGAACCTCGGCCTCGACGACGTAGGCGTCGTCCTTCTCCTCGATGTCGACAGCGGGGATCCACCCGACGGGGTCGTCGAGCAAGCCGCCAAAGGTCTGCTCGAGCATTCGGCGCATCCGTTCGTTCAGCTGGCCGATGTCGCTGAGCGGGCTCCAGCCCTCGGTTCGACGTTCCGGAAGAAGTTGCGACATCTCGTGTCTCCTTTCCCTCGTCTCAGTTTCTGACTGCAGCGTGCGCGCCGGTCGTCCCGAACTCGACGGCGGAGTCGTGGAAGTCGATCAGCGCGTATCGCCCCTGATCGAGGCGTCCGGGTGCGACGAGGAGGCTGGTGCCCAGACGCTCTTCCACCGGTTCGTCGCCGGACGTGACCACGATGCGCGGCCTGTAGGTGTTGATGAGCTCCGCGAGCACTTCACTCCCGGTCTCGTGCAGGCCCTTGTGCTGAGGCCGAGTTGTGAAGAGAAACACCTTTGGGTGGTCCTTGAACTCGTCCAACACCTTCAAGCGGTACTCCGCCTCCCAGCCTGGATAACGGATCAGGGCCTCCTCGGAGCGCACCGCGTCGGGGTCCTGTGCGATGTCACCGCCGATACCGGCAAACAGAACGTGGTCCGGGCCCATCGCGGCTGTTCCGTGGACACCGCGCAGCGTCGGATACGCGATCTCCATGTTGTAGGCCTCGCGCAGGTAGTCGCCGAGCGGCGCGTCGTTCGTCCCGGGAACCCAAAACGCCGTCAGTCCCGACTGGCCCAGCGCCTTGAAGACGGCGCGGTAGGTGTCGGCCCTGCTCCACGGTGCACCGAGATCGCCGATGACGGTCACGGCGTCGATCGGCTCGCTCCTCAGCTCGTCGAGAAGCGTCTCCAGCGCCTCGACCTCGCCGTTCAGGCCACCAACTGCAAGCAGCTTCTGAAAGTGCTTCGCCATCGTTCCTCCTCCTCGCGTCGAGGTCGACTTGCGGGCGCTCCGATCAGGCCGCGGCAGGATGGTCCCTGACGGAGTGCGCCTGCGATCGGAAACGAGCACGGGCGGCTTTCACTTCCTTTTCATGGGCCTCTCCCCACTCGGAGAGCGAGACGAGGGGCTCGGTCATGGTCCAGCCGAGCGGCGTCAGCGAGTACTCGACTCGAACCGGAACCTCGGCGTAGATCTTCCGTTCGACCAGGCCGTCACGCTCGAGCGCGCGGAGCGTGTCTGTCATCACCTTCTTCGAGACGCCCGGCAGGCAAGCGAGCAGCCGTCCGTGACGCCGGACCCCGCGGGCCATGAAGAAGAGGAGATGGACCTTCCATTTGCCGTGGAGCACGTCGAGTGCGGTGTCGACGCGGTCGATCTGGTCGAGATCACCGCGGCTTGGCACAGGGATCTGCCGCGGCTTCGACCGACGAAGAACTGGAGCTCTGACGAGAGCGTTGGCGGACACGGCTCCCCCTTCCTTCGCTGGACTCTTCCCCACTGAGAGCTTTCCCGGGGAGGTCACGTGCTGGCATCCGTAGATCCCTAGTTGTGGCTTGGAAACGGATTACCCGTGCAAGGTCAGTGCGGTTTCGCGCGGACTTACCTGTCTTGTCTTGGTCGATTCTCTTCGAGCGCCCGCGCGACCTCGGCCCGCGACCGGATACCGAGCTTCCGGAAGACCTTGGCGAGGTGGTATTCGACGGTTCTCGGACTGATGAAGAGTTGAGCCGCGATCTCGGCATTGGACGCCCCCTCGCCCACCAGCGTGGCAATGCGCCGCTCGTGCGGCGTCAGTGGCTCCGCGGTCCCGGGCGCGCGCGTGCGAAGGCGCCGCCCGGTGGCTCCCAACTCGGTCCGTGCGCGGTCCGCGAACGCGTCCGCACCAATTCCCTCGAAGAGCTCGCAGGCAGCGCCAAGCTCCTCGCGCGCGTCGCGCCTCCGGCGCTCCCGGCGTAACCACTCGCCGTAGAGGAGTCTCGCGCGCGCTAGCTGAGGGGTGGCGCGACACTGTTTCAAGTGCTCGATCGCCTCGACGTAGAGATCCTCGGCCCCCGTTCCATCGCTCAGGAGCGCCTCCGAGCGCGCCAGTATCCCGAGCCCCCACGGCGTACCGCTTGCGACGGCGCTCTGCGTCAGATGCCGCACCGCTTCCGCCGCGGCCTCATGCTCGCCGGCGCGCGACGCGGCCTCGGCGAGCTCTGGTGCCGTCCTCGTAACCAATGAGGGGTCGAGGCTCGCATCTTGTGCGGCGAGCAGCGCCTCGCGGTAATGGCCCAGCCCAAGCTCCAGAATTGTGAGCGCGTAGTGGGCGAAACCCACGAAGCTTCCGAATCCGCGCGCGCTGCCGTCCGCGGCACACGCCTGTGCGAGCGTCCGGCTCCGATGCTCGAGGCCCCGCCAAGCTGCAATCAAGAGCTTTCCGTGTTCGGTGTGCCCGAGAACACCGGGATTGCCGGTCGCGGCGGAGATCTCTTCTGCCTCTTCGAAACGGGCCTCGGCACTTCCAAACCGTCCGACCACGATCTCCGCTGCGCCCAGCTGGCTCAGCGCCCTCGGCAGATCGAGGAGCGCACCCGTCTCCCGCGCGAGGTCGACTCGGCGCGCAGCCAGCGCGTGAAGCGCCGGTTCGTCCCACAGCTCGAACGCCGCTAAGACGGCAAGTCCGACCGCGCGAAGCCCGGCGCCGTCGAGAGCCTGCTTCATCCCACGTCGGAGGCTCGGCGCCGCCGCCGCGGGCCCGTCACTGAACAGTGTGGCGAAACCGTCCAGCAAGAAGTCCGCCGCCGTCGCACGGGCCGACGGCATGGACGGAGCCCGATGTGCTGCCGTCGAGATCGCAGCCAAGCCTCCGTCGACGGCGAGTCGCCCCGCGAACATGGCGGCGGCAAATGCATCTAAATACGTGTCGCGGGCCTCGCGGAGGTCGAAGCGTTCAAGTCCACGAGCCGCGTCGAGCAGAAGCAGGGAGGCGCCGCCGTCATCTCCCCGAGCCAGAGCCAACGTAGCCCGGAGTCTTTGCGCCTCCGCATGCTGCCGCTCGTTCAGCAGTTCCGGATATGCCTGTCCCAAGAGGATCGAGGCCCTGCCCACGTCCCCCGACGCAAGCCGGGCCTCGGCCGCGTCAAGGGTCCGCGAGACCCGGGCGCTCGCGTCCGGGGACAGCCTCGCGGCGCGCTCCAGGACCGCGGCGGCTGCAGCATGCCCGCCGCGCTCTCGAGCCCTGGGGGCCGAAGTCTCCAGATCGGCTGCGACAGCCTCGTCGGCCTCGACCGCTGCCGCCGCCCGGTGCCAGGCGGCGCGATCCTGATCCGTGACAGGGTCCATTGCGGCCGCCAGCGCCAGATGAGCCTCGCGACGCGATCGGTCGGAGGCGCCTGCATACACGGCCGACCGAACGAGCTCGTGCCTGAACGTGATCTCGGGCCCGATCCTCAGCACCGGTTCCCCCTGTGCGAGCGCTGTGTTCGGTAGGCCGAGACCTTCTGCGGCACGGCCGAGGACTATTGGATCCCCGCTCCGTTCGGAGGCGACGAGCACGAGCATGGACTGCGCCTCGGCCGGCAGCGCCCGGATGTTGCGCAGCAGCGTTCGTTCGAGCTGCTCGCCTAGCGGCAGGGCCTCCGGCAGCGGAGATGCCCCGCTCAGCTGCTCCGACGTCAAGCTGTGAGCAAGCTCGATCAGCGCCAGTGGATTTCCCCCGGCCTCGCCCATCAGGCGGTCTGTGACGACGCTCTCGAGTGTTCCGGCGACCTCTCTACCCAGGAGCTTGCGGGAATCTCCATCGCCAAGCTCACTCAGCCCGAGCTCGGGCAGGCCCGTGAGAGCGACCGGAGCCGGCTGCGTGGTGCCGACCGTGAAGAGCATCGCGAGGCCTTCGGAGCCGAGCCGCCGCGCAACGAACGACAGGACCTGAGCCGACGCCGCGTCGAGCCATTCGGCGTCGTCAACTGCACATAGCAAGCCGGCGCCGTCGGAGGCGTTCGACAGCAATGTGAGGGTCGCCAGAGCGACGAGGAACCGATCGGCCGGGTCACCTCCAGCGAGGCCGAGCGTGGTCGCGATCGCGTCACGCTGCGGGCCGGGGAGCTCGTCGATCCCCGCGACGAAGGGCGTAAGCAGCTGATGCAGGGCCGCATAGGGAAGATCGAGCTCCGCCTCGGCTCCGCCGACTCGCGCGACCTGCAAGTCCGCGGCCGACCGGATTGCTTGGTCGAGCAGCGCCGTCTTGCCGATCCCCGGCCCACCGCGGACGACGAGCACGACACTCGACCCGGCGCGCGCGCTCGAGAGGAGATCGTCGAGGGCCTCGAGCGCCGAATCGCGACCGATCAGCGGCCGGACGCCGAGGGGAGAAGAACTAGGCGGGACGTGAGAGGAAAACGTCAACCGCACCTTCTCTGTCTTTTGTGGCGGGCACCGTGCCGGGGCCTGGTGCTGTGGAGGTACCCGCAAGAGCGGGTATCGCAAACAGGCCACCCCCGACAGGAGGATGTTAATGGCTGCCGCCGACCAGCCCGTTTGCCAGCGTCACGGACGACCAGCAGTCGCTTCCAGAGTCAGCCTTCGTCCCGACGGGACGCAGGAAGTCGAATACCTCTGCGAGATCGACCTCGCCGAGGAACAGATGTCGAGGCGGTTCGGCGGCAGCAGCCTCTTCGACGATTTCTTCTCCGACTTCTTCGGCGACGGCCCCTCGACGGCCGCGCAACGAACTGCCGCACCGCAGCGGCAGGTCGAGAGCGTCGACATCACGCAGTTCTTCAGCGACGCCACGCGGGAGCTCTTGCAGCGCGCCGCCCAGACGGCGGTGGAATGGGGCAGCCTCGATCTCGACAGCGACCATCTGCTGTACGCAGCGCTGCAGGACGACGTCGTGCGGCACGTGCTGCGCGAGATCGACGCCGACCCGGAGGCGATCGCGGCCGAGCTCGAGGAGCAGGCCGAGAAGGGCTCGCGCACGGATGTCTCTCCGTCCCTGGCCCCGGATGCCAAGGCGGCGCTGCTCGCTGCCTACGACGAGTCCCGAGAGCTCGGCGACTCATACGTCGGGCCGGAGCACGTCCTGCTCGCGCTGGCGCGTGACGACGACAGCCAGGCGGGACAGCTCCTCCAGCAGTTCGGTATCTCGCACACGCGGCTCCGCGGCGCAGTGATCCGCGGCGTCGAAGCCGGCGGGACTCGCGAGTCGAGCAAGACGCCCACGCTCGACCAGTACGGCCGCGACCTCACCGCGTTGGCACGCGAGGGCAAGCTCGACCCGGTGATCGGACGGGCAGACGAGATCGAGCAGACGATCGAGATCCTCTCCCGGCGGACGAAGAACAATCCGGCGCTGATCGGCGACCCGGGCGTCGGCAAGACCGCGATCGTCGAGGGCATCGCCCAGCGGATCGTCAACGACGAGGTGCCCGAGACGCTCACCGATCGCCGCGTGGTCCAACTCGATCTCGCGGGCATGGTGGCGGGGACGAAGTACAGAGGCGAGTTCGAGGAGCGCCTGAAGAAGGTGATCGACGAGATCACCGAAAACCAGGAGCAGATCATCCTGTTCGTGGACGAGCTGCACACGCTGGTCGGAGCCGGCGGAGCCGAAGGAGCAATGGACGCCGGCAACATGTTGAAGCCGGCGCTTGCACGCGGGGAGCTCCACGTGATCGGAGCGACGACGCTCGACGAGTACCGGAAGGACGTCGAAGGCGATCCCGCGCTCGAGCGGCGCTTCCAACCGGTGTTCGTCCGCGAGCCGACCGTCGACGAGACGATCGAGATCCTGCACGGTCTGAAGGACCGCTACGAGGCGTTCCATCGCGTTCGGATCTCGGACGAGGCAATCGTGGCGGCCGCCGAGCTGTCTGACCGCTACATCCGCGACCGCTTCCTGCCGGACAAGGCGATCGACCTGATCGACCAAGCGAGTGCACGCGTGCGCCTGCGGACGCGGACGAAGGACGACGACACGCGCACGCTCGAGGAGGACCTCCGCCGCCTCGCCCGCGAGCGAGACCAGGCCACCGCAGCGGAGGACTACGACCGCGCCGGGCAGTTGAAGCACCAGATGGACTCACGACGCAGCGACCTGGAGGACCGGCAGACAAGACGCCAGCGCGCGCCCGAGGTCACCGCAGAAGACATCGCCGAGGTCGTCTCGCGTGCAACGGGCATCCCCGTTTCGCGGCTGACCACCGAGGATCGTCAGCGGCTGCTCGAGCTCGAGCAGCAGCTGCACGGCCGGATCATCGGACAGGACGAGGCCGTGAGGGCCGTCGCCGAGGCCGTGCGCCGCTCGCGGGCCGGGCTCGGCGACCCGCGGAAGCCGATCGGAAGCTTCCTGTTTCTCGGCCCGACCGGGGTCGGCAAGACCGAGCTCGCGCGCACGCTCGCCGAGGCGCTGTTCGGCAGCGAGAACCTGATGGTCCGCTTCGATATGGGCGAGTTCCAGGAACGCCACACCGTCTCGCGGCTCGTCGGCGCGCCTCCGGGTTACGTCGGGTACGAGGAGGCCGGACAGCTGACCGAACAGGTGCGCCGTCGGCCGTACTCGGTTCTGCTCTTCGACGAGATCGAGAAGGCGCACCCCGATGTGTTCAACATCCTGCTGCAGATCCTCGACGACGGACGCCTGACCGACGCGCAAGGGCGCACCGTCGACTTCAAGAACACGGTCGTGATCATGACGTCGAATCTCGGCGCCGACCGGATCCAGCAGCAGGCACGCACGAACGAGTCGTTCGACACCCTGAAGAAAGATCTGATGGACATCCTGCGCCGGAGCTTCCGGCCGGAGTTCATCAACAGGATCGACGAGATCATCGTCTTCCGCGCCTTGACAGAGGAGCAGCTCGTGGAGATCACGCAGCTCCTCGTCGACCGCCTCTCCAGACGGCTGCGCGCGCAGCACATGGACGTGCAGTTCTCGGAAGACGCCCTCAAGCTGCTGGCCCGCGAGGGCTACGACCCGGAGTTCGGCGCCAGGCCGTTGGCGCGGACGATCCAGCGCCTCGTCGAGAACGAGCTCTCACGGATGGTGCTGAGCGGGGAGGTCGAGCCCGGCGACAAGGTGCTCGTCGAGGCGGACGGCGACACGTTGAAGTTCGACGTCGAGAGGGGCGGCGCCTCGCAGGAGGTAGCCGCCTGGTCCGAGGAGCAGGAGCCAGAACGGACTCGAGGGGAGGCGGCCGGCGTCCGGTAGCGCGGCGGTCGCCTCGACCAAGTAACACAGTGTCACGAGCCGCGTCCGCGGCGAGCGCTGCCAGGTCCCGACCAAGTGACACAGTGTTACGTGCCTTGGAATAGCAACTTTGCTATGTTCGCCACAGTGGGTCCACGGGCTCTGCTGGCTGCGATCCTTGGTTGGCAACTGCTGGGCTCGTCACGCGCTGGGTGAGTAACTGCGCGAACTAACCTGCGTCTGCGTCGTCTGCAGACGTTCAGACGGTGCGACTCGATCAGCGTTCGAGCCGCGAGCGCGCCGCGGCCGAATATGACTCCGAAGGCCTGGTCGTGCTCCGCTCGATCCCGGCGGCGGCATAGGCGTCGTCCTCGTCCAACGTCTCGTGCGCGAGCAGTGCTGAGGCGAGTGAGTCGAGCCGCCCACGGTTCTTCCTGAGCAGGTCGACGACTTCTCGATGCGATTCCTCGACGATGCGGCGCACCTCGTCGTCGATGAGCTTCTGCGTGTCGGGCGAGACCTCGGCGACGCCGGGCAGAAGCGGTCCCGCACCGTCGCGTGGAATCACCGCGATCGGACCGATGACGTCGCTCATCCCCCAGCGGCCGACCATCTGACGCGCGATCTCCGTCAGCTGCTGGATGTCGGATTCCGCACCGCTGCTGATCTCACCGAAGACAACCTCCTCCGCCGCGCGGCCCCCGAGTGCAACTTTGATCTTTGCGTAGACCTCCGGTGCGCGGTAGTTGAAGCGGTCAGTCTCCGGCGCCGCAAACGTGACGCCGAGCGCGAGCCCGCGCGGAATGATAGAGACCTTGCGCACGGGATCGGCGCCCGGCGTGAGCATGCCGACGATCGCGTGACCGCCCTCGTGGTAGGCCGTCAGACGGCGGTCCTCGTCGGTCATCATCACCTGCCGCTCGGCGCCGAGCACGATTCGCTCGAGCGCGTCCGTGAAGTCGGCCTCCATCACGACCTCGTGATTCCGCCGCGCCGCCAGCAATGCTGCCTCGTTGACGAGATTCGCCAGGTCGGCGCCGACCATGCCCGGAGTCGTCGCTGCGATCCTGCCGAGGTCGACGTCCGGGCCCAGCGGCACACCTCGCACGTGCACTTTCAGGATCGCCTCGCGGCCCGCTCGGTCGGGGGGCTGCACCGCCACTCTCCGGTCGAACCGCCCGGGTCGAAGCAACGCCGGGTCGAGCACGTCGGGACGGTTGGTCGCGCCGATGACGATCACGCTGGTGGACGAGTCGAAGCCGTCCATCTCCGTGAGAATCTGGTTCAGCGTCTGCTCGCGCTCGTCGTTGCCGCCGCTGAATCCCGCAACGCCCGTGGTTCGTGAGCGCCCGATCGCGTCGAGCTCGTCGATGAACACGATCGCCGGCGCGGATTCCTTTGCCTGGGCGAAGAGGTCACGGACACGCGAGGCGCCCACACCGACGATCGCCTCGACGAACTCCGACGCCGCCAACGAGAAGAACGGAACATCCGCCTCGCCCGCCACCGCGCGCGCGAGCAGCGTCTTGCCGGTCCCGGGAAGACCGGACAGCAGCACGCCGTGCGGAATTCGGCCTCCGAGCTTTCGGTATTTCTCGGGATGGCGGAGGAAATCGACGACCTCGCTCAACTCCTCCTTGGCTTCGTCGATCCCCGCGACGTCGGCGAACGTGACTTTGTCCCCCGTCGGCTGATAGCGCCGCGCACGCGAGCGCCCGAAGTTGCCGAGGAGGTTCTGAACGTTTCCGGCCCGACGCATCAACCAGAAGAGCAGGAAGATGAAGAGGATCGTCGGCCCGAACCCGAGTAACAGGTTCTGCCACCACGGCGCACCCGTATCCAGGGGCTGGGCATTGACGACGACCCCCTTCTCCTGCAACAGGTGGGAGAGCGCGTCGGTGTCCGCGAAGGCAGGGATCTCCGTCTTGAACACCTTCGTCGGCTTCGAGCCGTTGTAGCTCTCCTTCTGCGTGAACGTGCCCTGAATCGCCGTGCCCTTCGACGTGATCTGCATGACGTGGCCGTCGTTCACCTGCTGCAGGAAGAACGGGCTATAGGGAACCCGAACTCGGGAGCTCGGCTGCGTCGCACGCGTGGTGATGAAGAAGTTCACTGCGAGCAGCGCGAGGAAGAAGAGGATCCATCCGCGGCCCGGCCGGAAGTTCGGAACCTGCGGCCGTTCGGGGGACGAGCCGCGCGGCGCCGAAGGCGGGCTCGCCTTGGTCTGCCGGTCCTCCGTGGTCTCAGCCATCAGCCACCGCCTCCACATCTTGCCCTTCCCGGCCGCCCTCCGTGGTGGGGCTACCCGTAGTCAGCCCTTGGGGGAGGCGTGCTCGGCCTTGCGTCGCGGCATAGCGGCCGGGAAGGTACGGAACGGGATAACCGACCTCGTGACCGGCCTGGCGAAAGGCCAGCAGGATCGATCGCGCTCGCGTGTTATGAGCCCGTCGTCGCGCAACTATCGCGTGCGCGTATGGGCACGACACCCACACCGTGTCCGCTCCACCGCAGGCCAGGAAGATCGGGCCCTGAATCCGCTCGACCGGGATCACTGCGCGCGGGTCGTCGGTGGGATGCGGATCGTTGAACTGGCTCGTGTACGGCAGCGGTGCTCCGTGAAGGAGCCAGGCCGGTCGGGTGCAATCCGGG
>JBKOWS010000170.1:0-8991 GCA_046724565.1 Actinomycetota bacterium
CCGTAAGCCGGATTCTGTTTCGGTGACCATCCCTCTGTGCAGCAACCCGGTCCCTCGGCGGGCCGCCTGCTGGCGGGACCTGTTTGCCTTGCACCGGACGGGGTTTGGCTAGCCGCCGTGTCGCCACGACGCTGGTGGGCTTTTACCCCACCTTTTCACCCTTACCTTCAGCGTCTCCGGAGAATCGCTGCCGGCGGTCTCCTTTCTGTGCCACTTTCCGTCGGCTTTCGCCGCCTGGGTCGCCCCAGCGTCCTGCCCTTTGGTGTCCGGACTTTCCTCGAACCGTAGGGTCCGCGGTCACCCGGCCTGCAAGCCCAATTCTAGCTGCGCCTTTTCCGACCCGGACTCCGCGCGGAGCGTCGAATTGCACTCTGGACAGATGATCAGCCCGCCTGCGTGGAGCACGAACTCGCCGCAGACGAGACACTCCAGGCTGGCGCCTCGAAGTAGTGCCTGGAGCTCCTGCTCGAGGGTTCGATGCAGAGGCGCGACTCCCATCAGAGGCTCCTGAACACCCCCGTGACGCGGCCGAGGATCTGCACGTGTTCCGGATACAGCGGCTCGAGGGAATCGTTCTCGGGCTGGAGTCGAATGCGACCCGACTCGCGGAAGAAGCGCTTGACCGTCGCCTCGTCGGCAGTCTCGTCTTCGCCCGCGAGCGCGACGACGATCTCGCCGTTACGCGCATCCTGCGTCCGTTGCACGACGACGATGTCGCCGTCGAGGATGCCCGCGTTCACCATCGAGTCGCCCTTCACGCGCAGAAGGAAGTCGCCGCGGAGGGTCTCCGGTACGGCGAGGTGGTCCTCCACGTTTTGCTCTGCAAGCAGCGGACCGCCGGCCGCGATCTGCCCGACGAGCGGCAGCTTGTCGACCGACCCGGCAGGCACCTCCCGCGGCTCGCGGCCGACGAGCTCGAGGGCGCGCGGCTTGGTCGGATCGCGCTTGAGCAATCCGGAGCGTTCGAGGTTCGCCAGATGCGCGTGCACGGTCGAGGGCGAAGCCAGTCCCACCGCCTCGCCGATCTCACGCACGGTCGGCGGGTAGCCGTGGGTGTCGACGTAGTCGACGAGGAAGTCCCAGATCTCCTGCTGTCGTCCCGTCAGCATCTCGCCTCCAGGGTCGGGGTCGCGGTCGAACGTGTGTTCGCCACCCAGGCTAGAGATCCTCCCGGACGTTGTCAAACCCCGCAGAACAAAACCATCCGCCGCGGATGTGGGCTCTGCCCGGATCGGCCGGAAGTCATCATGGCCCGCGAAGGGGGCCGAACTTCCGGCCGCTATGCGCTGGAGAGGACTTGAACCTCCACGGCCTTTTAAGGCCACTAGGCCCTCAACCTAGCGCGTCTACCAATTCCGCCACCAGCGCGTGAGGGAAGGCCAGTGTACCGGCAGGCTGCGTTGACGCAGTAGCGGTTTGCGACAGCTGTCTAGGCTTCGCTCGTGCGCGGAACCTTTCGCCGCGAGGCCGGGCTTTGCCCGGCCTCGCTCGCCACGGTCACGATCGACATGTTCGGTGCGAAGCCATTATGCGAGCGCAGCGAGCGGACTTCGCGCCGCTGATGCGAAGCCTCTGCGCAGCCGGGGTCGACGCCGCGACCGGGGCGGGTGCGGAGTACGCGGACGCGCGGGTCGTGCTCAAGCGCGAACAGCTCGTAGCGACGAAGAACGGGCGAGTCGAGCGGACGTCGGACGCGGAGAGCGAAGGGATCGGCGTCCGTGTGCTCGTAGGCGGCGCCTGGGGATTCGCGTGCGATCGACGGCTGACGATCGACGGCGCGCGTGACGCTGCACTTCGCGCCCACGCGTTTGCCCGCGCCGCGCCCGGAGTGCACACGCGACGGCTTGCGCCGTTGGAGCCGCGGACCGGTACACATCGCACGCCGATCCAGCGCGATCCTTTCGACGTACCGATCGCAGACAAGATCGACCTCTGCCTGCGCGCTGACGAGGCCCTCGAAGGAGAGGATGTCCTCGTCCGCCAAGCGATGGTGCGCGCGCAGCGTGAGCACAAGCTGCTTCTGACTTCCGAGGGGACCGAGGTCGAGCAGGAGCTGACCGAGTCCGGCGGCGGGATCGACTGCGCGGCGGCTCGCGACGGCGTGTTCCAGACCCGCAGCTATCCCAGCGCTCATGTCGGGTCGAGCTGCCAGTCCGGATGGGAGCACGTCGAGGCACTCGACCTCGTCGGCCAAGCGCCGCGCGTCGCCGAGCAGGCCGCCGCGCTCGTGCGCGCAGCCGAATGCCCGACTGGAGTCACAACGGTCGTTCTCGACGGCGACCAGGTCGCGCTTCAGGTCCACGAATCCGTCGGGCATCCGACGGAGCTCGACCGCGTCTATGGAACCGAGGCGTCCTACGCCGGCACGAGCTTCGTGAAGCCGGGTGACCTCGGATCGCTGCGCTACGGCTCGAAGCTCATGAACGTGACCGCCGATCCGACGACCGACGGCGGGCTCGGCAGCTTCGCGTTCGACGACGAGGGCGTTCCGGCCGAACGCGTTCGGATCGTGGAAGCAGGACTGCTGACCGGATTCCTGACATCACGCGAAACCGCCGCTCGCATCGGCGCGGGCCGCGGCGGCTCGATGCGCGCCGACGGCTGGAATCGCATGCCGCTCGTGCGCATGTCGAACCTTCACCTCGAACCGGGCGACGGTGACCTCGACGATCTGATCGCGGACGTGGACGACGGGATCTACATGGAGACGAACCGGAGCTGGTCGATCGACGACAAGCGCCTCAACTTCCAGTTCGGAACGCAAGTCGCGTGGGAGATCAAACGTGGCCGGCTCGGCCGCATGCTGCGCGATGCGACCTACACCGGAATCACTCCCGAGTTCTGGGGGCGGCTGGATGCCGTTGCCGGCGCCGCCTCCTGGCGACTGTACGGCTTGACGAATTGCGGCAAGGGGCAGCCGGGACAGAGCGCGCACGTGTCGCACGGCGCGTCGCCTGCGCGCTTCAGGGACGTCCAGGTCGGAGTCCGCCGGTGAGCGCGCTCGACCTCGCCCAGGCGGCACTCGATGCCGCACGCGGAGAGGCCGAGGCCGTCGTGCAGGTCGAGCGGTCAGGGCTCGCGCGCTTTGCGGGCTCGGAGGTCCACCAGCCGACGCTGATCGAGAACGCCGTCGTCACGCTGCGGGTCGTCCGCGACGGACGCACCGGCACGGCGACGACGAACAAGGTCGACGACGAAGGCCTGACGCAACTGGCCCGTCGAGCGACCGAAGCCGCGGACAGCGCACCACCGGACGACAGGTTCCCGGGTCTCGCACCTCCGGCCGAGCCGGCCGAGGTCGACGGCTACGACGAGGCCACCGCGTCACTCGGACCGGACGAGCAGGCACGCCGGGCGGCTGCCGCGATCGATGCGACTGCTGCCATCCCCGTTTACGGCTTCTTCACGAGCGCAGTCTGCGACCTGGCGATCGCGTCCTCCAGCGGCCTGTCGGTCAGCCAGGAGATGACGGACGCGACCGCTCTCGTCGTCGCCGCGGACGAGGCCGGCTCGGGCTATGCGGAACGGACCGGGTGGCGTGCCGGGTCGCTCGACCCCGCCGCCGTCACCCGAGAAGCAGCGGAAAAGGCAGAGCGCACGAGGAACGCGACCGAGCTGCCACCGGGCGTCTACCGCGCAGTGCTCGAGCCGTACGCGTTCGCCGAGCTGCTGCAGTACTTCTCCTTCGACTCGCTCGGTGCCCTCGGCCTGCTCGAGGAGCGGGGCTACTTCACCGGGAAGCTCGGGCAGAAGGTCTTCGACGAGAAGATCTCGATCGCCGACGATGCACTCGACCCGCGCGGCTTTCCGAAGGCGTTCGACTTCGAAGGAACGCCCAAGCAACGCGTGCAGCTCGTAGAGCACGGCGTCGCGCGTGGAGTGGTGTGGGATCGGGCGACCGCCGCACAGGCAGGGAACGGTGTGCAGTCGACCGGCCACGCCCCGCCCATCGAGTCACGGGACTGGGGCCCGCTTCCGTATGCGCTCTCGGTCGCACCGGGAGACGCCGCGTCGGTCGAGGATCTCCCCGAGCTCGTCGAGGACGGCCTGTACATCACGCGCCTGCACTATCTGGGTGTGGTACACCCACGCGAGGGAGTCGTGACCGGCATGACGCGCGACGGAACCTTTCGCATCCGCAACGGCAGGATCGCAGAGCCGCTTGTGAACCTCCGCTTCACGGTGGCGATCCCCGACTTCCTCCGCGAGGTCTATGGGCTCACACGCGAGCCTGCGCTCGTGAACTCGCAGAGCTTCTACGGCGAGCGCTATCCCTCCGGCGTGATGGTTCCGGCGATCGCGTCGGCGCGCTTCGCCGTCACGGGCCTCGGCTCGAAGCCCGGGATATGACCGACGTGTAGTCGACGTTTCCGAGGACGTCGTCACGCCAGCCCGCGAGTCTCGGCGAGACGAGGCGGGCATCGACGACCCAGGCGATGGGTATCACCGCGGCAGACTCGCGCAGCTCGTCGTCGAGCCTTTGCAGGTCGGCCTTCTGGTCGGTCGCTGCGAGGGCTTGCTCGACCCGAGCCCGCGAGCCAATCCCGTTCCGCAGGGCGAGCTCGGCTGGAATCGCTTCCTGCTGTGGATAGGCCGCAAGCAAGCGGGAAAAGGAAGCCCCCGCTCGCGAGCCTCCAGTGACGAGCCGAGGCCCTAGCCCGAGATCGCGCCAGTTTGCATACAGCAGCCTCGCCCCGAAGCGCAGGACCGGGTCAGCCGGAACCGCGAGCGTCATCGCCATCCGTGGCAGCGACGGAATGCCGCGCACGGCCTTCCTGAACTGGGCCGGATTCGCGCCGGGCCGCGAACCGACCACGCCGAACGCGCTCGCGCCGTCCTCTTCGGGAACCAGCTGCTCGTAGTCCGTACGGTCGGCCGTCTGCCAGTACGTCCGGCGGAGCAATGGACCGATGTCCTCGAAGAGGACGAGGTCGAGCCCGAGCAATCTCCTGGTGCGGAGCGCACTCCGAAGAACGGGATCGTTCCGATCGGCGGCGACGTCGCCGAGCGGCACCGGTGCTTCGTCGAGCTCCCCCCGCCGAAACTCGCGCGCGGCGGCATACGGACCGAGGCGGCGAAACACCACGGTCAGCTCGGGATTTCGCACGACCACGCGGCTCGGCGAGCCGCTCACGAGACGAAACGGGCCTGGAACGAAGCGCGGCGCAGCAGCGATCGCCGTCAGCGCATACGGGAACCGTCGCCAACCGAAGCGCAGCCGGATGCGCAGGCGAGTCGCGCTGTTCGCCGAGATGCGAGTCGCGTCCGCGAACAACCAGCGTGATGGAGCGTCTTTCAACCGGACCAGGCGTCGCAGGCCTGCGGCGATGGACGGCGCAGATTTGCATGTCAAGGTCCAATCGCGAAAGTCCGGCGTGGCCCTCCAGGCCGTGCAAAGACCCGGAACAACCGCGTCTGTCGCCGGATCGGTGCGGAGCGGCGTCGCATACAGCGCGCGCGCGAGCGTCGTCTCGTCGCGGCCTTCCGCGAGGGCGGGATCGAGGGGCCAACGGAAGCTCGTGAGCGCAACCCGGACCACATTGGGCGGACCGGTTGCAATCGGCGCGGCCGGCTCCGACGCGCGCTTCGAGCCGCAGCCGGCGGCGACGAGCGCGACGGCGCCGCAAAGCGCTGCTACTTCAGTGCGTGAAAGAGCGCGACGCAGTTCGCGACGAAGAGAATGGCCACGAGGACGGTGAGCCGCGTCAGATTGCGCTCGACGATGTGCGTGCCGCCCTGCGACGCAGGCGTGAAACCCATCCCTCCGAGACCCGTATCTCGGCCCGAGTGCATCAGGATCAGGGCCACAAGGGCCATCGAGAGCAGAACCTGGAGGACGGCGAGCGCCTGAACCATCGCGAGGCCAGGGTACCAGCGCCGTTACCGGCTCACGACCTCCACGATCGCCTCGATCAACTCGGCGGCAATCCGGTCCTTGGTCACATAACCGGCGGCACCGGCCGCGCGTGCGCGATCCACATCGGTGCGCGCGTTCGAGCCGGTCAGCATGAGGATGCACGCGCTCGGACGCTGCTTCCGGATCTGTTTCGTCGCCTGGAAGCCGTCCATGACCGGCATCGCGATGTCCATCAGGACAACGTCGGGGTCGAGCGACAAGGCGAGTTGCACCGCTTCGGCCCCATCGGCCGCGTGGCCGGCGATCTCGAGGCGCTCGTCGGAGACCAACATTGCCTCGAGGGCCTGCGTGAACAGGCGATGGTCGTCCGCGATCAGCACGCGGATCTTCTGCGGATTGTCGACGACGGCCTCCAGCACTCCCCGGATCCAGGTGAAATGTGACTTGTTAGGGTCGATTTGTGAAGGGGGACGACGCCCGCGACCGGATTCAGAAGCTCCTGGTGACAGGGGACAATCGGCTGAAGCAGGGCGTCGACCCCGCGAAAGCTCGACAGAGCTACGTGCAGGCGCTCGAAGCGGCACGAGAAGCCGGGCTCGAGGATTCGATCCGGCCGCTCGTCGAGATCAGGCTCGCGGATCTCGAGCGGCTCGCCGGAGAATCGCCTCGACCCGCTCCGCCTGACGCCTGACGTCATGTGCCTCGGCCGCCGACCGCGCGGCAGCGTTCGGTCGGGGCATCGACGCAGCCGCGCGCAAGCCGGCAACGAGCGCGTCGTCGTCGACCGGGTCGACCAACACACCTGCGTCCGGCGGGACGAACTCGGGTGGCCCACCGATTCTCGTGGCCACGACCGACCGGCCGCCCGCCATTCCCTCGAGCGTCGCCTGACCGAACGGTTCGATCAGGCTCGGCTGGCAGACGACATGCGCCGCGGCGATTCGGGCAGGGAGCTCGTCGGACGGAAGCCGGCCGGCGAGCTCGATCCCGGGGCGGCCCTCGAGCTCGCGGCGTAGCGGTCCATCGCCGACGAAGGTGAGTGTCCCTTCACCGAGGCGCTCGTGCGCGTTCGCGAGGCGGACGACGTTCTTTCGCGGGATCAACGAGCCGATGCAGAGAAAGCGCGGCGGTCCGTTGGGGGCGGGCTCGACGGTGAACCGTTGGAGGTCGACGCCGGAGTCGACGACCTCAGTCTTCCCACGCGCCTCTGGCACCTTCGCCTCGAGCTCGCGTCGCAGGTAGTCGGAGACGGCGATCACCGTCGCCGCGCGCCGGACGACGAACCGAGTTGCGGCTCCGATTCCCGGCAGCCAGCCGACGTTGCGCACGTCCCGGCCGTGCGCGGTGACGACAAGGGGCGCGCCTCCCGCCACGGCTGCGATCAGCCCGGTCGGAACGAGGAAGTGCGCGTAGACGACGTCGGGACGAAAGCGACGTGCGGTCTCGCGCGTTGCGCGCGCGAGCTCGAGGTACTTGCGCTTGCCGCGGCGCCGGCGGTCGAGGACGGCGCGTTCGACCTCGTTGCCCCGCGCAACGAGCTGCTCCTCGAGCCCGCGCACGAATACGCCGAGGTCGGGGTCGGTAGGACCCGGATACATCTGCGAGACGAGCAGGATCTTCAAGCGCGCTGCTGCGAGTCGTACATGCCGAACTCGTCTCGCAACGCATTGCTGATCTCTCCGATCGTGGCGCGCACACGAAGCGCCTCGCGCATCGGAACGAGCAGGTTGCCGTCGCCGCGCGCCGTTTCGCGCACCGCCTCGATCGCACGTTTCGTCTCTGCCTGGTTGCGCTCCGCCCGGACACGGGCCGTCCGTTCGAGCTGGCGTTTTTCAGCTTCCGGATCGAGTCGGTGAAGCTCGATCGGCTCCTCCTCGCCCTCGGTGAACCGGTTGACGCCGACGATGACGCGCTCGCCGCTCTCCACTTCCTGCTGCCAGCGAAACGCCGCCTGCTCGATCTCGTCCTGCACGAAGCCCTGCTCGACCGCAGCGACGGCACCTCCGAGCTCGTCGATCCGTTCGATCAGCTCCCACGCCTTTTCCTCGAGCTGGTCAGTCAGCGCTTCGATGAAGTAGGAGCCGCCGAGCGGGTCGGCCGTGTCCGTGCCGCCTGCCTCGTGCGCTAGGAGCTGCTGCGTGCGCAGGGCGATCCGCGCACTGCGCTCGGAGGGAAGGGCGAGCGCCTCGTCGTAGCCGTTCGTATGGATCGACTGCGCACCCCCGGCCACGGCCGACAGAGCCTGGATGGCGACGCGCACGATGTTGTTCTCCGGCTGTTGCGCCGTCAGCGTCGAGCCGCCGGTCTGAGCGTGGAAGCGTAGTGCCTGGGCACGCGGATTCTCGACGCCGAACCGCTCCTTCATGATGCGCGCCCACATCCGGCGTGCAGCCCGGAACTTCGCCACCTCCTGGAAGAAGTGGTTGTGCGCGTTGAAGAAGAAGGACAGACGCTCGCCGAGCTGGTCCGGCGGCAAGCCGGCGTCGACCGCCGCCTGAGCGTAGGCGATGCCGTTGGCGAGCGTGAACGCAAGCTCCTGAACCGCGGTCGAGCCCGCCTCGCGGATGTGGTAGCCGGAGATGGAGATCGGGTTCCACTTGGGAATGCGTTCCGACGCGTAGGCCAAGAGGTCGGTCGTGATCCGCATCGACGGACGCGGCGGGTAGATGTAGTTCCCGCGGGCGATGTACTCCTTGAGGATGTCGTTCTGCACCGTGCCGCGCAGCTGGTCGCCGCGCGCGCCCTGTTCCTCCGCAACGAGCTCGTAGAGAAGGAGGAGCAAGGCCGCCGGTGCGTTGATCGTCATAGACGTCGACACCTCGGCCAGCGGAATCTCGTTGAAGAGCAGCTCCATGTCCGCGATCGAGTCGATGGCGACGCCGGTGCGACCTACTTCCCCTGTGGCCCGCGGATCGTCTGAGTCGTATCCGAGCTGCGTTGGCAGATCGAAGGCCACGGAGAGTCCCGTCTGGCCGCGTTCGAGCAGATAACGGAAGCGCTCGTTCGTCTCCTCCGCTGATGCAAACCCGGCGTACTGACGGATCGTCCAGGGCCTGCCGCGGTACATGTCGGAGTACGGGCCACGCGTGAACGGAAACTCGCCCGGAAGCTCGAGCTCGGACCGCGCGTCCTCG
>JBKOWS010000140.1:0-7394 GCA_046724565.1 Actinomycetota bacterium
GTGCCGCCGTGCCGCTCGATCGGCGTGCGCGCGGCTTCGAAGTAACGTGACATCAGCGCGCGATACACCTCGGGATCGAGCGAGGCCGCGAGCTTCGTCGAATCGACGAGATCGCAGAAGAGCACCGTGACCGTTCGCCGGTCCGGGGCGCGTTCCATCCCTGCCGCAGCCGCAACACCAAGCGACCCGGCCTGCTGGAGGATGGATTGCTGCAGAGAGCGAAGTTCCTCGCTCGGCTCGAGCCCGAGCTCGTCCATGAGCACGTGCCGCGCGTCCTGATACGCGTCAAGGGCGTCGGCCTGGCGTCCTGCTCGGTAGAGCGCAAGCATCAGCTGCGCCCTGAACCGCTCCCGCAACGGTTGCTGCTCGACGAGCTCCTCCAGTTCGCCGACGAGCTCTCCCGCAGAGCCGAGCTCGAGGTCCGCGTCGATCCGTTCCTCCAGCGCAGCCAGACGTGCTTCCTCCAGCCGCCCGATCTCGTCGCGCGCGAACGCCTCGAACGCAAGATCCTCGAGTGCGGGACCGCGCCACAGCGTCAGCGCCGCACGCAGTTTTTCGGCGCGCTCACGCGGCTCGGCGCCGCGGGCCTCCGCCGCGAGCCGCTCGAAGCGCGCCAGGTCGAACCGCTCGGGGTCGACGCGGAGGACGTAGCCGGGCGGTTGCGAGACCAGCACGTCTGCCCCGATCGCCTTGCGAAGCCGCGACACGTAGTTCTGGAGCGAAGCGGCGGCGGTCTTCGCCGGCTCGGGTCCCCAGACCTCGTCGATCAGCCGATCGCTCGAGACGAGCTCGTTCGCGTGCAGCAGCAGGAAGGCGAGGAGCGCCCGGGTACGCCGCCGGTCCAGCGGAATAGGGCGGCCGTCCTCGACGACCGTCAGCGGCCCGAGGATCCGAAATTCGACGGGGATAGTGCTGTTTGTAGCACCGTCCGCTTTGGCCGAACAGGTCCCCGGTTAGAGCCCGGTTAGCGAGCCGAGGAACGCTGGCCTTGTGCATTCGAGGGACAACGGTCTCCCAGCCCGAGCAGCGCGTGGACGCGCGTCCACGTCGCTTGACGGGGAACTCGTGGCCGGGAAAGAGCGGCGGGCACTCTCCGAGGTGCCCGCCGCCTCTTCGATCTCAACGACAGGAGGTAGGAGATGAACGAGTCGCCGTCCAGACGACGGCGGGCATTTGGTTTCGGTCGTGGGGCAGTCGCAGTCGCTGTTCTCGCAGTTGCGCTGTTTGCTCTCGCTCCCGGAACTGCAAGTGCAGCCGTTCCGGCTAACGACAACTTCGCGAGTGCTCAGGCCATCGACCCATCGTCGCTTCCTTTCAGCGATTCGGTCGACATCACGGGCGCAACCATGGAGAGTGGCGAGCCCTCGGGCTGCTATTTCGCCGGGAAGACGATCTGGTACTCGATCACGCCGACCGCCGACGGCACGCTGCGGACGGACATCGGAAACAGCAACTTCTTAGACCGGATCCTGTACGTGTACAAGCAGAACGGCTCCGGCTTCAGCGGACTGTCCGCCATCGCCTGCGCGAGTCCCTACTACAACGGCATGAGCTCAGCCACCTTCCACGTGCAGGCTGGAAGCACGTACTACCTCCAGGTGGGCGGCTTCTTCAGCTCGAGCTCGGGCACGCTGAACCTGTCGATTCAGGCGATCTTGCCTCCATCGAACGATGACTTCACCAACGCGACGTCGATCGGCAGCGTCCCGTTCAACGACGACCTCGACACCACTGCAGCCACTACACAGTCAGGCGAGCCAACCCCATCATGCGGCTCTTCGCCGCAGTGGTCGGCGTGGTACGCCTTCAGTCCACCGACCACAGGGTCGTATATGGCGAATATCACCGCGACCGGTGGATTCGGGTTCGCCGTCGAGTACGGAGCCTACACGGGCAACTCCCTCGGAAGCCTTTCCCAGACCGCTTGCCATCTCGGCAACCCGTTCACGTTCCACGCGGATGCGGGATCGCCGGTTTACATTCAGGTCGCCAGTAACGGCGGGTCGGGGCAGCCGATGCATTTCACGCTTGACGTCGCACCCTCGCCGACCGCGGCGTTTAGCTACTACCCCGGCGACCCATCCGTCTTCGACACCGTCCAGCTTTACGACAATTCCTATGATCCAGCCGGCGTCGGAATCTCGTCCGAGTCGTGGCAGTTCGGCGACGGGTCGACAGCGACTGGCTGCTGCCCGACCCATCCTTACGGCTCTGACGGCGACTACAGCGTCAAGCTCGCCGTCGGTACGTCCGACGGTCGAAGCGCTTCGACGACGCAGATCGTCCACGTCAAGACGCACGACGTGGCGATCAGCAAGCTGACTGTGCCTCAGTCCGCTGCGGCGGGGCAGACACGAGCGATCACGGTCGGCGTCACCAACAGCCGCTACCCGGAGAGTGTGCAGGTGCAGCTGTACAGGAACGACACGCTTGTCGGGACGCTGACCCAGCAGGTGCCGGTCCGCGGCTCGAACCGGACGACGAACTTCAGCTTCAACTACACGTTCACGAGCGACGACGCGGCGCTCGGGAAGGTGACGTTCAAGGCCGTGGCGACGATGAACGTGCGGGACGCGCTCCCGTCGGACAACACGGCGGTCGCGCTCCCCACGAAGGTCGCGGGCTAAGCCGGGGGAGGGGGCACGGTAAGAGTGGGAGCCGGCGGGGAGACGGCTCCCACTCAACCGCTCCTCGTCTCTAGGCCATTCGATAGCTTCCTCCGTAGTGGAAGCCAAGCACGACGTCCTCATCGTCGGTGCCGGCTGCGCGGGGATGCGCGCGGCCATCGAGGCGCACGATGCGGGCGCCGACGTCGCTCTGCTGTCCAAGATCCACCCGGTCCGGAGCCACTCCGGCGCGGCTGAGGGCGGGATCAACGCCGCGCTCGGCAACGCATCCGAGGACGATCCCGAGACCCACGCCTTCGACACGGTCAAGGGCTCGGACTACCTCGGCGACCAGGATGCGATCGAGATCCTCTGCAACGAGGCGCCCGGGGACGTCTACCAGCTCGAGCACTGGGGGGCCGTCTTCTCGCGCACCGAGGACGGGCGGATAGCCCAGCGACCCTTCGGGGCGGCGGGCGCGCCGCGCACCGCCTACGCGGCGGACATCACCGGCCACGTCCTCGTCCACGTGCTCTACGAGCAGGTGATGAAGCGCGACATCCCGACCTACGAGGAGTTCTTCGCCTGGAAGCTGGTCATGAACGACGACCGCTGCCAGGGCGTGATCGCCTGGGACCTCCTGAATGGCGGGCTCAAGTCGATCGGCGCCAAGACGGTCATCCTCACCACCGGCGGCGCCGGGCGCCTGTACACCGGCACGACGAATGCGTACGCGTGCACCGGCGACGGGATGTCGCTGGCGCTGCGCGTCGGAGTGGCGCTCAAGGACATGGAGATGATGCAGTTCCATCCGACCACGCTCTCTCCGACCGGCGTCCTGATCACGGAGGGGACGCGCGGCGAGGGCGCCTATCTCCTGAACTCTGAGGGCGAGCGCTTCCTCAAGCGCTATGCGCCCAACGCGATGGAGCTCGCATCGCGCGACGTCATCTCCCGCGCCGAGCAGACGGAGATCGACGAGGGGCGCGGCGTGAACGGGAACGTCCTGCTCGACCTGCGGCATCTCGGCGCCGAGAAGATCCTCGAGCGCCTGCACGGGACGCGTGAGCTCTCGATGACGTTCGCGGGGGTCGACCCGATCTACGAGCCGATCCCCGTCAGGCCGGGTGCGCACTACCACATGGGCGGCGTCGACACCGACGTCTGGGGCCTGACCACGGTCGAGGGCCTGTACGCGGCCGGCGAGTGCGCGTGCGTCTCGGTGCACGGGGCGAACCGGCTCGGCGGCAACGCACTGATGGAGACGATCACCTACGGCAAGCGGGTCGGCCGGCACGCAGCCGAGTGGGCGCTTTCGAACACCACCGTCGAGGTGCCGCCGTCGATCGAAGCCGACTCCGAGCGCGAGCTGAAGCAGCTGCTCGATCGCCGCGACGGGGAGCGGCCGTGGTCGATCCGCGACGAGCTCGCCTCGACGATGCACGAGAACTTCGGCGTCTTCCGACGCGAGGACCAGATGCGAAAGCAGGGCGAGATCGTCGACGGGCTGCGCGAGCGCTACGACCGCATCGTCGTGGAGGACAAGGGCCAGGTCTTCAACAACGACCTGACGCAGGCGCTCGAGCTCGGCTTCCTGCTCGACCTCGCGGCCTGCATGGTCGTATGTGGCATCGAGCGCAAGGAGAGCCGCGGCGCGCACGCGCGGCCGTACGACTACCCGAACCGCGACGACGAGAACTACTTACGGCATACGCTGGTCACGCTCGAGGACGGCCGGCCGCAGGTGGACTGGAAGCCAGTGACCATGACGAAGTGGCAACCCCAGGAAAGGACTTACTGACTTGCATACGGAACTCGCGCCCGCACCAGGCTCGACGACGATCGACGTCGCGCTGAAGATCTGGCGGTACGACGCGGAGACCGGCGAGAAGGAGCTGAAGCGCTACGAGGTCGAGGCGCCGGACTGGGTCACGCTGCTCGACGTCCTCGACCTGATCAAGGACAAGGTCGATGGCACGCTCGCCTACCGGAAGAGCTGCCGGATGATGATTTGCGGCTCGTGCGGGATGCGGATGGACGGGGCCGCCGTCCTTGCCTGCAAGACGCGCATGTACGACATCGCGAAGTCCGGCCACGTGCCGGTGATCTCGGCGATGGGGAACCTGCCCGTGCGCAAGGACCTCGTCGTCGACATGGATCCGTTCTGGAGCAAGATCCGCGCGATGAAGCCGTGGCTCGATCCGGGGTACGAGGAGCCGCTCGAGAAGGAGCGCATCGTCTCGCAGCAGCAGATGAACGTGATCCACAAGGAAGCGCTCTGCATCATGTGCGGCTGCTGCGTCTCGGAGTGCAACTCAATGGAGTCCGACCCGGAGTTCTTCGGGCCCGCTGCGCTGGCGAAGGGCATGCGCTTCGTCGGTGATGTACGCGACCAGGCCGATGTCGCGCGTCTCAACGATTACAACTCGGAGCACGGGATCTGGGACTGCACCCGCTGCTACTTCTGCAACGAGCGCTGTCCGAAGGGCGTCGATCCACGCGATGCGATCGCCAAGCTCGGCGCCGAGTCGATCAAACAAGGTGTCGACCGGGACCTGGGCGCCAAGCACGCGAAGTGGTTCGTACGCTCGGCGATGACGACCGGCTGGCTGCGCGAGACGGAGCTCGTCCCAAAGACGCAGGGCGTCATCTCCGCGATCAAGCAGACTAAGTTCGCCCTCGGTCTTGCCAAGCACGGCAAGGTCCCGACACCCGTTCCGCCGCACGTCGCTGAACGCGTCGAGGAGGCCCGGCTCCTCTACAACCTCGTCAAGGAGCAGGGGCGGGACGGCGCGCTCGGCATCGTGCAGGGCGAGCACGCGCTAGGCCGGATCGAGTTCGCCGAGCAGACGGGTGTGAGGACCGGCGATCCCGAAGTGCGTCCGGGTGTCGAGCCGCCGCCCGCCGAAGAATGAGAACGGTCGCCTACTACAAGGGCTGCCTCGCCTCGCTCTCGGCGAAGGAGCTCGATTCGTCGACGCAGGCGCTCGCGCCGAAGGTGGGCCTCGAGCTCGTCGATCTCGAGACGGTGACCTGCTGCGGTGCCGGCGACATCCACGAGGCAGAGCCGGACTACTACCTGCACCTCAACGCGCGGATCCTTGCATACGCCGAGGCCGCGAACTGCGACACGCTGCTCACCGTCTGCAACGTCTGCACGCTCAACCTCCGCCAGGCGAACTGGCAGCTGAAGAACGACTCGGACCTGCGCGAGCGCGTCAGCACTAATCTGGAGCGGGTCGGCGTCCCGCCGTACTCCGGCAACGTCGAGGTGCGGCACCTGCTGTGGGAGATCGCCGAGGGCGAGGGCTACGAGCTGCTCAAGCAGTCCGCTCACAGGGGCCTGAAGGGCCTCAAGATCGCGCCCTTCTACGGCTGCCAGATCTTGCGCCCCTCGAAGCTCCTCGGCTTCGAGGATCCCGACCGCCCCTGGTCGCTCGAGCGCATTATTGAGGCATGCGGCGGCGAGGCGATCGACTATCCCGCGAAGGTCAAGTGCTGCGGCTTTCCGATCATCCAGGCCCGCGAGGAGACCGCGCTCGGCGAGCTGATCCAGCCGATCGAGCAGGCGAAGGAAGCCGGCGCGGACGCGCTCGTGACGCCGTGTCCGCTCTGCCATCTGTCGCTCGACGCCTGGCAGTCGAAGCTGAAGGAGACGACCGGCAAGGACTTCGCGATGCCGATCCTCCATCTCTCACAACTGGTCGGCGTCGCAGCGGGCCTCGAAGAGTCGGAGCTGAAGTTCAAACGCCACGTCGTTCCGGTGACGCCGGTTCTCGAGAGACTCGAAGTCTGAAGCAAGAACCGACGGGCTTCGGCATCTATCAACTGTTGGAGGGGCGGAATCCGGCGCGATGATCTCAGCCAGGTCTCGCGCCGGAACCTTGTTGGGCGGCGCCGCCGGCGCCGCCGTAGGGTGGGGCTGGTTCGAGGCGGGCTGGGTACGGCTACGCATGCTGGACGTTGCGCTTGGGCGACTGCCGGCGGAGCTCGCGGGATTGCGGATCGCGCACCTGTCGGACTTCCACCTCGGTGTGGCGTCCCGCAGCATCCGCGCGGTGAATCGCGCCGTAGAGTGGGTCGCCGGCCGAGACCCCGACCTCGTCGTGATCACCGGAGATCTCGTCTCACGATCGCGGGGGGAATCGACCTTCCGCGGGCTGATCGACCGACTGGGGCAATCGTTCGTCGTCCTCGGCAACCACGACGTGGAGCACAGCCGCGATCCCTTCTCGCGGACTGCAGGTTTCGGCGACCTTGCCCCGGGGCGACTGCTCGTGGACGAAGCCGAGACGATCGAGCTCCGCGGCCGGCGCGTACAGATCGTCGGTGTCGATCCGCGTGCCTACCGGCAAGGGACATCTCGTCCATGGGAGCTGGTCGACGAGTCCGCGGCGCTGCGCATCCTGCTCTGCCACTTCCCGTCTGTGCTCAACTTCCTCCCTCCCGGCGCCTTCGATCTCGTCCTTGCGGGCCACATGCACGACGGCCAGATCTCGCTACCGCTCGGGCGGGGGCGCAAGTACCGGTTCATGCATCGACGCGCGCGGTTCACGACCGGTCTCTATCAGGGACCGGGTGGGAAGATGCACGTGTCACCTGGGCTGGGGACGAGCCTTGTCCCCTTCAGGTTCTTCGCCCGGCCCGAAGCGACCGAACTGGTGCTACAAACCGGGCGTTGACCGCCACGATCTCGAGCGACATCCTGGCCAGCTACGCAGCCGACGCGGCGCGTGACGTCGACGGCGTGCAGGGGCTCGTCGAGGGCGGCCTGCACCGGCACAAGGG
>JBKOWS010000169.1:0-5420 GCA_046724565.1 Actinomycetota bacterium
AAGCCCTCGAGGCAAAACCGCTCGAGCAAGCCGCGCTCGTCCATCACCGGCCGACCCCATTCCGCGTCGTGGTACGCGTTGTACGCGGGGTCCTTCGACGTCCAGCAGCGGATCGGTTCAGACGGCACAGGTCACCTCCAACTGGTTCGACCGGTCATTTCAGACGGATGCGCGGGCAAAGCCCGCACATCCTGACGTCGGCACCGCAAGCGGTGCCTCGCGGACGGCAAGGGTCGACCTCCAACTGGTTCGACCGGTCATTTCAGACGGATGCACGGGCAAAGCCCGCACATCCTGATGTCGGCACCGCAAGCGGTGCCTCAGACAACTTCCACCTTGATCCACCCGTCGCGGACATGGATGGGAAAGGTCCGCACCGGGTCGACCGCAGGCAGCGTCAGCGCGCGACCCGTTCGGATGTCGATGTTCGCGCCGTGCCGCGGGCAGATCGCGACGCCTTCGTCGCAGTCGAAATCACCCTCGGCCAACGGCCCGTCGTCGTGGGAGCAGCGGTCCTCGATCGCGTAGTACTCGCCGTTCAGGTTGTAGACGCCGACGGCGATCGCTCCGGCGTAGACGATCTTGACGGAGCACGGCGGTAACTCCTCCACCGGGCAGACGTCGAGCTCAGCCACCCGCTACTTGAGCTCGAGGTCGCTCGAGGCGCCGGCCCACTCGTCGGGCAGCGGCGTTCCCTTCGCCTTGTGCAGCGCGAGCTTCAGGGTCGAGAGCCCGAGCAGAGCGCACTTGATCCGAACCGGCGTCAGCGGGATGCCGATCTCGTCGAGCAGCTCGTCTCGCGGAAGGGTCGCGACTTCGGCGGCGCTTCGTCCCTTCACCATCTCGGTCAGCATCGAGGTCGCGGCCTGGGAGATCGCGCAACCCCGGCCGGAGAACTTCACCTCGTCGATCGTGTCGCCGTCCTCGCCGAACGCGACGTAGATCGAGACCTCGTCGCCGCAAAGTGGGTTCTGTCCCTCGGCCTCGGCGTCGGCGTCCTCGATCAACCCGTGACCGCGCGGGTTCTTGTAGTGATCGAGGATCACCTCGCGGTACAGCTGATCAAATTCACTCATCGTTCACCGAGCGTAGCGAAGGTCTTTCTTCCACCAGCCTGAAAATGCGAAGCATTTTCAGGCTAAGAGCTTATGTGCCTTGTGCAGGCCTGCGACGAGGCGGTCGATCTCGTCCGGGATGGTGTAGAGGTAGAAGCTGGCCCGGTTCGTCGCGGCGACGCCCAGCTTCGCCATCAGCGGCTGGCAGCAGTGGTGGCCGGCGCGAATCGCGACGCCGTCCATGTCGAGGACCTGGGCGACATCGTGGGGATGCACGGTTGCGAGGTTGAAGGAGACGATGCCCGCCCGGCGTTCCGGCGACGGGCCGTAGGTCAGGAGTCCCGGCACGTCGGCCATACGCTCGAGGGCGTACACGAGCAGCTCCCGCTCGTGGTCCTCGATCGCATCGAGACCGACGTCGGTCAGATAGTCGACGGCCGCGCCGAAGCCGACGGCCTCCGCGATCGGCTGGGTGCCGGCCTCGAACTTGTACGGCAGCTGCCCCCAGGTCGTCTCCTCGAGCTTGACGGAGCGGATCATGTGGCCGCCGAGGTTGAACGGCGACATCGCTTCGAGCACTTCCGCGCGGCCCCACAGCGCTCCCACACTTGTCGGCCCGCACATCTTGTGCGCGGAGAACGCCAGGAAGTCGCAGTCGAGCTGCTGGACGTCGATCGCGTGGTGCGGAGCGGCCTGCGCGGCGTCCACGACCATGATCGCGCCCTGCTCGTGGGCCCAGGCGGCGAGCCGCTCGACGGGATTGATCGTGCCCAGAGCGTTCGAGACCAGGTTGTTCGCGACGACCTTGACGTTGCCCGAGCGCGCGATCTGGTCGAGCGTGTCGAGCCGGAGCTCACCGTGGTCGTCGAGCGGGATCGCCGTGAAGGCGGCGCCGGTCCGCTTGGCGATGTACTGCCAGGGGACGAAGTTCGAGTGATGCTCGAGCTCGGTCACGACGACGACGTCGCCGGGACCGAGGTTGTCGAGTCCCCAGGCGTAGGCGACGAGGTTGATGCTCTCAGTCGCGCCGTGCGTGAAGATCAGCTCACGCGACTCTGGCGCGTTGACGAACCGCGCGACCTTGTCCCGTGCGCTCTCGTACTCCGCCGTTGCGCGCTCGGAGAGGGTGTAGACCCCGCGGTGAACGTTCGCGTACGAGGTCTCGTAGAACGTGCGGAGCTTGTCGAGCACCTGTCGCGGCTTGTGCGCGCTGACGGCCGAGTCCAGGTAGGCCAGTGGCTTGCCGCGAATCTCCTGTTCGAAGATCGGAAAGTCGGCGCGCAGCTTGCGCGCATCGAGCTTCTTCTCCGCTGTTACCGCCACGGGCTCATCGTACCCGGGCGCCTCCGCCGTGAGCGCCAGCCGCTCAGGCCTGCGGGATCCGCGCCTCCAGTGCGGCTGCGAGCGACTCTCGAACGGCCTCGAACTCGATCCGGTCGAGGATGTCCTGGAAGAACCCGCGCACGATCAGCCGCTCGGCGTCGCCCCGCGACAACCCTCGCGCCATCGCGTAGAAGAGCTCCTCGCGGTCGACGCGGCTGACGGTGGCGCCGTGCGTGCAGCGGACGTCGTTCGCCAGGATCTCGAGGCCCGGGATGGGAACTGCGTGCGTCGTCGGTGAGAGCATCAGGTTGCGGTTCTCCTGGTAGGCATTCGTCTTCTGCGCGTCCTGCTCGACGCGGATCATCCCGCGCCACACGGCGGTGGAGGTGTCCCGAAGCGCGCCCTTGAAGGCGAAGTCGGAGGTCGTGTTCGGCGCGATGTGCTCCTGGAAGGTGTCGTAGTCGAGGTGCTGGTCGCCGTCGGTGAAGTAGGCCCCCGTCACGCGGGAGGTCGCGCCTTCGCCGGCGAGGTCGTTCTGGATCCGCACCTTGCCCTTCTTCGAGCCGAAGCCGCCCGCCACCCAGTCCAGCTCGGCGTCGCGCTCGACCCGCGCGTGGTGCGTGGCGAAGTGCCATGTCTCCCGCGAGAGGTTCTGGATCGAGACGTACTCGAACTTCGAGCTCTGCTCCAGGAAGAACTCCTGAGCAGTGTTCGTGTACGAGCGAAGGTCGGGCGTGGCCGAGCCAACCTCCTCGACGAGCGTGAAGCGGGCGCCTTCCTCGGCGACGACGAGCAGACGCCAGAACAGCGACCCGTCCTCCTGTGAGTTCGTGACGCGCACGTAGAGCGGCTTCTCGAGCTCGACTCCGGCCGGCACGATCACGAGTAGGCCGTGCTGCCAGACCGCGGCGTTGTGCGCGGCGAACTTCTCGTCCCAGCCGACGAGCGAGTAGAGACGCTCGTGATCGTCGGGGAGCGGTGCAAACGTCACTCCCTCTGGCGCGCGCTCGATCGTCACGCCGCTCTCGCCGATCGTGGCCAGCCCGGCCACGTCGAGGTCGAGCATGCCTTTCGGCGCGGCCTGAGAGGTCTCCCCACCGCCGACCGTAAACGAGTCAGGGTCGAAGCCCTTCAGATCGGTGAAGCGCCAGTGCTCCTCGGTCGTGTCGGGGAGCCGGAGGGAGCCGTACGCGGCGAGGGCGTCAGCGTGCGACACGAGGTGCGTACCTCCGGTGCAGGATGATCACGTTGCCGTCGGGATCCCTGACGAAGCCCATGTGGCAGACCCCTGTGTCCTCGATCCCCATGACCTGCGCGCCGCCAGCCTTGACCTCTTCGACTGCGGCCTGAACGTCTGGGACACGCAACGCGACACCGCTCTCGTTCGGCGCGAAGGGAAGGCCGTCGTCCTCCGGCTGCCAGAAGGACAGGGTCAGGTTCGGTGCCTCGACCTCACCCTCGGTGTATTCGCTCTCTGCGAGTCCGAGCACGTCGCGATACCACGCGACGGCGCGGGCGACGTCCCGCGTGGGCACTGACACGAAGTCGACCTGCTCCACGCGCATCAGGGCAGGGAACCGTCGGAGTAGGGGGCATAGCGACGGTGGAGCATGAGGCTGTTGCCGTCGGGATCCCTGAAGAACGCCATGTGGCAGACGCCGGAGTCGTACGGCTCAGGAAACTCGAACTCGACCCCCGCGTTCACGAGCCGCTCCATCGTCGTCTGCACGTCGGCCACGCGGAGGGCGACCGCAAACTCCGGACGGTACTCCCCGCCGCCCTTCTGCTCGGGCGTGCTGAGCACCAGGCCGACGTTTTCCGCCTCGAACTCAGGCCACCCCTCGCTCGAACGCGGGTTCCGCTCGAGGTCGAGCGTCCCGCCGTAGAAGTCCGACGCGCGCGCTCGGTCCCTGACGTTGACTCCGATGAAGTCGGTGCGCTGCACTTCCTGGTCCCGCACGTCGAAGCGGTCCAGTGGCTTGTAGCGATGGTGGAGCTGAAGGTGGTTGCCGTCGGGATCGGCGAACGGGGCGCCGTGGCAGACGCCGGAATCGAAGGTGTCCATCGCGAACTGCAGGTCCTGTTGCTCGAGCTCACTCCTTGCCTCGTGGACGTCCGGAACTCCGAGGGCCACAGAGCCGCCGTACATCGAGAGCGCGAGAGTCAGGTTCCCGGTCTCGTACTCGATCCAGCGGTCGCTTGAGCTCTTCGGGTTGCGCGCAAGCCGGAGCGTCTCGCCGTAGAACGCGTCCGCGCGCGCCAGGTCTTCCACCGGCAACGCGATGAAGTCGATGCGCTGAACCTGCATCCTAAGGCGCCGCCTTGTCAGTGCCGCCCCATCAGGGCGCGCGGGCTGTACCCGTGCGCCCGTCTGAAATCGCCGAACGACACAATCGCCCTCGTCATGTCCGCATCATGGCCTCGTGCCGTCCGGATACGGCGCGTAACGGTGGTGCAGGAGGATCGAGTTGCCGGACGGATCGCGGACACCGGCGCCGTTGCAGACGCCCGAGTCCCACATGTCGAAGACCTGGACTCCGGCTGCCTCGAGCTTCGCCCTGGCCTCGGCGACGTCAGGGACGCGGAACGCAATCGTGCCGATGGGGAGGGGCGCAAACTCGTAGTCGTGTGTGTGCGGCGTCATCACTGCGAGCGTCATGCCGCCCACCTCGTACTCGATCCAGTCGTCACCCGGCGAGTTCGGGTTCTGCTCCAACCCGAGGAGCTCCCCGTAGAAGTGCTTCGCCTCCTCGATGTCCTTGACCGGAACTCTGATGAAGTCGACGCGCTCGACGTCGATTCCGACCATCAACCGACAGAGCCCTCCATCTGCAGCTGGATCAGCCGGTTCATCTCGACCGCGTACTCGAGCGGGAGCTCCTTCGTGATCGGCTCGACGAAGCCGGACACGATCAAGGCCGAGGCCTCGGCCTCCGAAAGGCCGCGCGACCTCAGGTAGAAGAGCTGCTCTTCCCCGATCTTCGAGACGGTCGCCTCGTGGCCGATGTCGACCTCGTTCTCGTCGATCTTCATGTACGGGTA
>JBKOWS010000163.1:0-8042 GCA_046724565.1 Actinomycetota bacterium
GGCGCCGAGTGTCACTCGGACAAGGTCAGCGCCGGCTCCGGGTTCGGCCAGATGCCGACCGAGGTCCACAACGGCCGCAACGAAAGCTCCAGCAGTCTCGTTATCTACACGATGTACGTCTTGCCGACCGGAACGCCGAACAGCGGCATCAGGATCGACCAGCCGCAGCCGGCCGGCTGCCCCGACGTCCACTGAACTGAAAGGGCAAGGGCTCCTGCCCGGTCACCGCCGCTCCCTCGCGAGGAGGTGCCGAGCGTCGTACGCGGACACTAGTGCTTAGATTGACGCTCGCGCGACGTGATTACTGCGGTAAACCGCGGGTTCGAGTCCCGTCGCTCTCCCGTGTTTTCCCCCGGTCGCAATCGCTGGCCGCCCTCGTCTCGTAAGCATCACAACAAAGGCCGTGGGCGGCGCGCACTGCTGCACGCCACCCACGCGAGCACCGGTCAACGCAGTGACTTGAATGCGGCGCGCATCTCGGTAGCGAAGAGCTCCGGCTCTTCCCAGGCGGCGAAGTGGCCGCCCCTGTCAGCCTCGTTGTAGTAGATGAGGTTGTGGTACGCCTTTTTCACCCAGTGGCGCGGCGCCTGGAAGATCTCGCCGGGGAACACCGTGAAGGCCACCGGAAGGGAGACGTGAGGAGGCGGGTGCTTGAACGCAGCAGTTGCGCCCTGTGAGAACTCCCAGTACAGCCGCGCGGCCGAGGTCGCCGTGTTCGTCAGCCAGTACAGCGTGATGTTGTCGAGGACGTGGTCGCGGGTGAGGTTGCCCGCGGGCTGCCCGTCGAGAAAGGCGTGGGAGATCTTCTCGTAGCTGTCCGCGTCGTGGTCCAGCATCCAGGCCGCCAGACCGATGGGTGAATCCGCGAGGGGGTACCCGATCGTCTGCGGGTGCTCGCCCATCTCGGCGATGTAGCCTCGCATGAAGATCCCGACGAACTTGCTGAACTGCGCGCGGTCCTCGTCGGAAAACGCGAGCCTGAGGTTGAGGGCGGCCATCAAGAGCTCTCGCGGGGCCGCATCCAGGAAGTTGAAGTGAACGCCGAGCAGCCCGTCCGGTGCCTGGCTGCCCATCGCGTCGGTAATGCCGGCACCCTGGTCGCCGCCCTGGGCGACGTATTGGGTGTAGCCGAGGCGGTCCATCAGTTCTGCCCAGGCCTCAGCGATCCGGCCGGGATCCCAGCCGACCTCCTTCGGCACCTCGGAGAAGCCGTAGCCGGGGATGGACGGAATCACGAGGTCGAACGCGTCCTCTGCATTCCCTCCGTGGGCCGTCGGGTCGGTGAGCGGCCCGATGACCTCGAGCATCTCGATCACCGAGCCCGGCCAGCCGTGCGTGATGATGAGCGGCAACGCGTTCTCGTGCGGTGACTTCACATGGATGAAGTGGATGTCGAGCCCGTCGATCTCGGTCTTGAACTGCGGCAGGGCGTTGAGCTTCGCCTCGGTCTTGCGCCAGTCGTAGTCCGTCGCCCAATAGCGCGCGAGCTCCTGCAGCATCGCGAGCTGCACGCCCTGCGACGGATCTGTGACGAGCTCCTTGCCGGGCCAGCGCGTCTCGGCGATGCGACGGCGCAGTTCGGCGAGCTCCTCTTCTGGCATCTCGACGTGGAAGGGACGGATCTCGATGGCGGTATCCACGGTCGTACTCATGAGGACCTCCGTGGTCGGTGCTGGACGGGTGGGGTGACCTCCTCTCGGGTTGTGGGAACCTCACCGACCCTACTCCTGCCTCTGGGGCCTGAACAACCCGGTGAAACCAGATCGACACCACGGCTCCGCGGCCGAACGTCGTCGACGAACGGTCAACATCGTGAAGGCCACTCGGTAAGCGAAGCGCAGGGGTAAAGCGCGGGTTCGAGTCCCGTCGCTCCCTGCTTCATCCCCGGCTTCTTGGCCAAACTGAAAGTAGGGTTACGCCTCGCGAATTCATCGAACGGTTTGGAGATAGCGCAGGAACGGCTCATGTGGTTTGACGCCGGCGATCGCAGAAGTCGGCGTGTAGCGGTCACCGCTTCTCAGCGAAGGGCTCTGTCCCCTTCCACCCTTCTCGTTCCTGGTCAAGACGACACCCACGTGCGGGAGGAGAGAAGTGAAGAACACGCTGCGCGAGCATGCTCGAGGCATGACGAAGGAGGAGCACGCATGGGAGCCACGAGCCCCGCAGGTTCGTATGCTGATCCTCGACACTCACGCCAGCTGTCGGCTCGCCTCAAAGGCGCTCCTTCAGGCCGAGGGGCTCGCGGTCGTAGCGGACCTCGAGCGATGGGAAGGCGCGGAGGATGCAGCGACGGCGCTTCGTCCCGACGTCATGCTGATCGATGTCTCTCCTTGGCAGACCGAAGGACTGGACCTCGCCCGTCGCCTGTCTGTTCGTGCGAGCCACCCTCACCGCGGATGCGATCGCTCAGGCAGCACGGAAGCCACAGTCGTGACTCAGCTCGCGTTCGCAGCGCAGCCTGCGCGTATGCGCCGTCGCGGCAGGTCAATAGTCCAAGCCAGCGGCTGACCACTTCACTTCCGGTTGAGCGCCTGACCACAAGCGGGAGCAAATGGGAGCCAAATGAGGGAGAAGTGACAGACCCCTGCCTCGCTAACAGCTGTGGGCGGCGCGCACTGTCGCGCGCCGCCACGAGCGCCGATTAACGCAGGGACTTGAAAGCCGCTCGCACTTCGGTCGCGAAGAGCTCCGGCTCCTCCCAGGCGGCGAAGTGGCCGCCCTTGTCGACCTCGTTGTAGTAGACGAGGTTGGGGTACCCCTGCTCGACCCAGCTGCGCGGGGCCCGGAAGATCTCGCCCGGGAACGTGGTGAAGCCGACCGGGAGCGACACCTCTGGAGTAGCCTGGCCCGCCGCGGCCGCCCGAGCCTGGGCTTGTCCGTTCTCCCAGTACGACCGGGCCGCCGATGCCCCGGTGCCCGTCAGCCAGTACAGCGTGATGTTGTCCAGGATGTGGTCCCGGCTGAGATTGCCCGATGGCTGCCCGTCGACAAAGGCGCGGGAGATCTTGTAGTAGGCGTCCGTGTCGTGGTCGAGCATCCAGGCCGCCAGCGCGACTGGTGAATCGAGCAGGGGGTAGCCGATCGTCTGCGGGCGCGTGGCCTGCTCCAGGAAGTAGCCAAAGCCGCTCGCCCTGAACGTGGCGAGCGCGGCGAGCGCCGCTTTTTCCTCCTCGGTTGCCGACGGGTGGCTGCCGCCGGCCAGCCCCGTCACGAGCAGGTTCATATGGATGCCGACCAGCCCCTCGGGTGCCTGGCGGCCCATCTGGTCGGTGACGGAGGCGCCGACGTCGCCGCCCTGGGCGACGTAATGGCTGTAGCCGAGGCGGTGCATCAGCTCCGCCCAGGCCTGCGCGATGCGGCCGACGTTCCAGCCGAGCTCGATGGGCTCGCCGGAGAAGCCGTAGCCGGGGAGGGACGGCAGCACCAGGTGGAACGCGTCCTCGGCGCGTCCGCCGTGCGCAGTCGGGTCGGTCAGCGGGCCGACGACCTCGAGCAGCTCGATGACCGAGCCGGGCCAGCCGTGCGTCACGATCAGGGGCAACGCGTTCTCGTGACGTGACTTCACGTGGATGAAGTGGATGTCCACCCCGTCGATCTCCGTCGTGAACTGCGGAAGCGCGTTGAGCGTCGCCTCGGCCTTGCGCCAGTCGTAGTCGGTCGTCCAGTAGCGCGCGAGCGCCTGGAGCGCGGCTAGTTGCACGCCCTGCGAACGATCTTCGACGAGCTCCTTGCTGGGCCAGCGAGTCGCGGCGATGCGCCCACGCAACTCGGCTAGCTCCTCGTCGGGAATCTCGACGTGGAAAGGACTGATGTCGATGCCGGTATCGACGGTCGTACCCATGAGGACCTCCGTGGTAGGTGCGGGCGGGTGCGATGACCTCCTCTCGGGTTGGGACATCACCGAGACTACCCGGGTTCGAGTCCCGTCGCTCTCCCGTTGAAAGTCCCGCTTGATTCGCTCGCAATGATGACTTTCGACGGCATTGCGTGCTGTTCAAACGTTGCGCCGGGCAGTCGCGTTCGTCCAGCGGTCACGTCCCTCCGTCGAGTCGGGTCATTCCTAGTGGACCCGCGAACCCCACTGATGTGACCAAAGGAGAACCACGAAATGAATCCAGACCGCCACCTGACTCCCGCCGCACCCGACGCGGCCACGGAGGCGTCGTCGCTGGCATCACGGCGCGGCGTCGCGATCCTTCTTCTGCTCAGCCTCTTCCGGTTCATGGACGTGCTCGACGCCTCGATCCTCAACATCGCCCTGCCGTCAATCAAGCAGGCCCTCGGCTTTAGATCACGTCTGGGCTCAACGACCTTTCGTGGGTCTTGATGGTTCTCGCGTCGTTCCCGGCTGCGATGTTGATCATGGCCGGATCCTTTGGGCTGTGGCGGGCGGGAATCATCTCGAAAATTCTGCGGTCGCCGGGGCACCGTCGCTCCCGTCCGAGTTGGGCCCTGCGGCTCATTCAATGTCCGGCCGCTCGCTGCTCATGACCCGGGCGCTATTATTCCGTGCGCCGGGGGGCAGTATCCCCGAACGGGTGTCGTTCGTCAGTACGGCTCGGCAGGCATCGAGCCCGGGCGCACCGGCCCGCAGGCGCGTGGCGGGAGAAACCTTCGGCTGATCGTCAACCACGGCGCTCAGTCGAAAGGAGACTCTGAGCACATGAACATCACAGCTACTCGCTTCGCGACCAAGGCCCGCACCTGGCTGTTCATTGCGGGCTTGACTGCCCTCCTCATAGCCATCGGAGCACTGATCGGGGGCGGCGCCCTCTACATCTTCGTTGGCCTCGCCGTCGTGATGAACGTCGGCGGCTACTGGTTCTCGGACAAGCTCGCGCTCAAGGCGAGCCGAGCGCAGCCGGTCGAGCCGGGAAGCATGCCCGAGCTCGAAGGCATCGTGCAGGATCTCGCCCAGCGCGCGCAGGTGTCGGTGCCTCGGCTCTTCCTGATCCCGTCCGAGCAGCCCAACGCCTTCGCGACCGGACGGAACCCGGAGCACGCCGCCGTGGCGGTCACGCAAGGGCTGCTGCAGCACCTGCCCACCGAGCAGGTGAGAGGCGTGCTCGCGCACGAGTTCGCGCACATCAAGAATCGCGACATCCTCGTCTCGTCGATCGCGGCGATGGTGGCCGGTGCAATCTCGGCGATCGCGAACATCCTCCAGTTCTCGCTGCTCTTCGGCGGAGACGACGAGGACTCCGGTCCCCTCGGCCTGATCGGTATGGTCGCCACGATCATCATCGCGCCGCTCGCGGCAACGCTGCTGCAGCTCGCCGTGTCACGCCAGCGCGAGTACCTCGCCGACGCGACCGGGGCGCAACTGCTCGGCCGCGCCGAGCCGCTGGCGAACGCGCTCGAGACGCTCGAGCGCGGAGCGCAGGCTGTGCCGATGGCCGTCAACCCGGCGACGGCCTCGCTGTACGCGGTGAATCCCCTGCCGCGGCGCGGGATGGCGACGCTCTTCATGACGCATCCCCCGCTCGCCGAGCGTATTCGCCGGCTGCGCGAGCTGGACGGCACCTCGTCGATTCGCCTCGTCGCGTAGCTGTGTCAGGCAAGGCGGGCGGCTGCGAGCCGCCCGCCCGCGCCAGACGCGGCTCGGCGCATCGACGTCCCGTAGTTAGCGTTCTCCGGGTGAGGGTCACCGCTGAGGCCGCACGCCGTTTTCTCGTTGCCCGGCAGTTCCTGGCGCCGGCACGATCTCTCGAGGGAGGCCTCGACGCCGTGCTCGAGGTCTTCCGTAGGTTCGGCTCGATCCAGTTCGACCCGCTCGCGGTTGCGGGTCGGAGTCACGACCTCGTGCTGCACGCGCGCGTGGCCGACTACGACCCCGACTGGTGCGACCTGCTCTACGAGCGCCGCGAGATCTTCGAGGCGTACAACAAGGGACTCTCCCTCGTCCCGTCGGCCGAGTTCCCGTGGTTCCGTGGGATCTTGCCCCGGAACGCACCGCGGTTCCTCGCCGAGAACGCGGAGGTAGCCGAACGGGTGCTCGAGCGGATCCGCGCAGAGGGCCCGCTGTCAGCGCTCGACTTCGAGCGCGAGCAGGGCCCGACGACCGACTGGTTTGGAATGCCGACTAACACGGTCCGTGTCGTCCTCGAGGCGTACGCCATCATGGGGGTTCTGGGCCTGTCGCGACGCGACGGTAACCGCCGCTATTACGACGTGCTCGAGAAGCTGCTGCCGTCGGACGTCCTCGCGCGCGGTCTGCCGCTGAACGAACAACTCCGACACAAGCTCTTGTCCCGGTACCGCGCCCACGGTCTGCTCGGCGTCGGTGGTGGTGGAGACGTCTTCGGGGGCCTCGGCTCCGCGAAGCCGAGCCCGGAACACGCGGGGCGGAACGCGTTGCGCGAGGAGCTCGTCGACCGCGGTGAGCTCGTTCCCATCGTGGTCGAGGGCGTGACCGGCAAGCGCTTCGTCCTCGCCGAGGACGTCTCACTACTGAAAGCGCCGCCGGAGCCGCCGCCCTCCGTCGCGTTCCTGCCCCCGTTCGATCCGTTGATCTGGGACCGCCGCCTCCTCGCGAGCCTCTTCAACTTCCACTACGTGTGGGAGCTCTTTGTCCCGCCGGCCAAGCGCCGCTGGGGCTGGTACGTGCTGCCCATCGTGTTTCGGGACAGCTTCGTCGGCCGGATCGAGCCGCGAATCGACCGGACCGAAGCCCGCGTGCAGGTGCTCGATGTTTGGTGGGAGGGCGGCTTTGCACCACGCCGCGCCGATGGGTTCGTCGACGCCATGCGCGACGCACTCCGCGCCTACATGCGTTTCGCAGCCGCAAGCCGACTCGAGTGGGCACCCAACCTCCGAACGGAGAAACGGCTCTTCCTCACAGGCCCGTAATAGGGCGGAACTCGAGCATTCCACCGGACCGTGGCGGCTCGATAGTGCCCCCGCAGCGACCGGTTCGATCATCGGGAAACGAGCCACTACCGAGCGGAAGGAGGAGCGCCCCCGGGCAGGGCATCGTGTTCCAGAACGCCGGGCTCGTCATCGACATCCCCGGAGCGGACGGCGAGACCTTCATCGAGCGCGGGCCCCGCCGCCGTTCCACGGTACTGCGGCTACGATCGGGCGGCCAACGAAGGGAGGTCGCGATGCTCGAGCAGCGAACGGATCAGGAATCACGACCGACGACGCCCGAGGAGGTTCCGTTCCGTGTCGTGAGATCTGACGGCGACGAGATCGAGCTCACCTACACATCGCCGCGACGGGCTGAGGAGCACGACGAGATGGCTGTCCTCGAGACGCTCCCGTGGTTCGAGCACGGCAGACCTCTCCGCAACTGGATGTTGCACGAGACAGACTTCTACGACGAGGTCGAGCAGATCTGGGGCAGTCGCTGGGGCGCCGAAGGTATCGGCATGCTTCGCGAGGTCCTCGTGTCGCGACCGACCGAGAACGAGACGCGCGAGGAGTACGCGCAGGAATGGCAGTACTACTACTCGTCGTCGGCCGGGAACGCCGACCTCGGCAAGCTTCGCTACCAGTTCGACGAGTACTACGGGCTGCTGCGGGATAACGGCGTCCGCGTCAACTACGTCGAGCCGCCGGTGCCGGCCATTGGTGCGTACGGCTTTCTGAAAAACCTCGTGACGCTTGCAGGTGGAGGCCTCGTCGCGCGCGGTGGCGCGATTGTCCATCGCATGGGTCTCGGTTCCTGGCAACGCGGCCGCGAAGTGATCTGGTCGAAGGTACTGACGGCGTTGCAGGTGCCGATCTACATGACCATCCACGGCACGGGGATCGGGGAGCCGGGTGCAGGAAGGTGGCTCGACTCGAAGACATTCGTCTTCAACGAGTCCGTGGTTGCGAACGAGGAAGGGCTGCGGCAGATCCGCTTCGTTCTCGAAAACCTCGGTATCGAACTGGTGGTCGCACACAGCCCGGGGTGGCACGACTCGATCGGCCACGGAAACATCGGAACATCGCACATGGACATGGTCATGTTGACGGTCGACGAACGGAAGGTGCTGCTCGCGCCGCATCTCGTCAACTACGGCTTCATTCGCGAGCTCAAGCGCCGCGACGTCACG
>JBKOWS010000076.1:0-7819 GCA_046724565.1 Actinomycetota bacterium
CGCTCACTGGTGTCGAGACGGATGACGGAGGCGCCGCGCGCTCGGGCGGAGTCGATCGCGATCGTCAGCAGTCGCTTCCCGAGGCCGCGGCCGCGCTGTGCTCGTTGCAGGTACATCCGCTTGAGCTCGAGGGCGCCGTCCCCCAGGTCGCGCAACGCGACCGAGCCCACGACCTCACCGTCGGCCTCGGCAATCCAGAGCACCGCGTAGTGGCGGTCGGGCCGGTCGAGGTCGGGATCGAGCTCAGGGTCGGGCTCGAAGCCGAACTCGCGCAGCGTCTCCGACACGAGCGCGCCGAAGCCGGCGGAGTGGCGCTCCTCGAAGGGAACGATGCGAACCTCCGGCCGCTTCAGGTCGGTCGGGGTGTTGACGTTGAGGAGCGCGGTCGGTTCAAGCTCGACGGTGCACGCGTCGAGCTCTTCGAGTGCTTCGCGGTAGGCGAGCGACCCGGCTGTGAGGCGACGCTCGAGCACCGGCAGCGCGGTGCGTCGGTATGCGCCGGGCAGTGGGCGGCAAGACAGAACCCGAGCGCGAGGTCCTCGTCGGGTCCAGCCGTCCGCATCGTCACCGCGACTGCGTGCCCGTCGATTCGGATCTCGAGCGGCTCTTCGACCGCGAGCCGGTCGGCTTCGTTGCGTCCGGCCGGCAGTCGCAACCAGACGTCGCTGCCGAGGCATGAACGGGCGCATCGGGTGCGCGCTGATCCCGCGCCATGGCCCGTTCAGCCTAGCCCTTCCGCGTCTATGCCCCCACCCGGGTGGGGTGAATCACCCGCCACCCTCGTGGTCGACGATACGGGCACGGGACGCGCGCGGTTGTGCCGGTTCCGAACCAAAACCCGCCCGCGTACTACGGGGCGCCGCGCTAGACGATGAGGTAGTCGAAGAGAGAGCGATAGCCCTCGACCGCGGCGGCGACGTCGCCTGGGTCGACCTCCTCGTCGTTGTCGATCTGACGCGTGATCTCGTGAGCGGCGAAGAACTCCGCAACGACGTCGCGATCGTCACCCTCGCGCACGACCGGATCGTCGATGGCGTACCCGCGAGCCTCGAGCATCTCGTGGATGAGCCGGTCGACCTCAGGGAGCGCCTCGGCCGGAGACGTCTCGAGATCCTCCTGGAATTGCTCCCACTGGCTCTCCCACTCGTGCTTGTCCAGTCCCGGCTCGAGCATCCCCTCCTAGGTTCCGCATTCCAGCGGGCTTTCAAACCCGTCGGCACCGCTCGTTACAGTCCACGTGTGAAGGTGCTCCTCGTCGGCTCGGGCGGACGCGAGCACTCGCTTGCCTGGAAGCTGAGCCAGGCGCCGGGGCTCGAGGAACTCCACGCCGCGCCCGGGAACCCCGGCATCGCCACTCTTGGACGCTGCCACCCCGTGCGCGCCGAGGACGGCGAAGGACTTCTCGCGCTCGCCGGCTCCCTGGATGCCGACCTCGTCGTCGTGGGGCCAGAGGCGCCGCTCGTCGCCGGCGTTGCCGACGAGCTTCGCCACGCCGGCGTTCCTGTCTTCGGCCCGAGCGCCAGCGCGGCGCGCATCGAGGGCTCGAAGTCGTTCGCCAAGGCGGTCATGCGTGACGCGGGGGTGCCGACCGCGCGGACGCTCTCGGTCGCGCAGCCGCCCTGTGTGATCAAGGCGGACGGGCTCGCGGCCGGAAAGGGCGTCTTCGTCTGCTACGACCAAGCGGACGTGGACCGCGCGCTCAACGAGGCTCGGTCGTTCGGCGACGCGATCGTGCTGGAGGAGCTGCTCGAGGGCGAGGAGATCTCCGTCTTCGCACTCTGCGACGGCACACACGCCGTGACCCTGCCGGCGGTTCAGGACTTCAAGCGCGCGCACGACGGCGACCTTGGGCCGAACACCGGCGGCATGGGTTCCTACTCACCGGTCGCCGGCGTCGCCGCGGCAGAGACCGAGGCCCTTGTCGATGCGATCCACCGACCGGTGATCGCGGAGCTCGCCGCCCGCGGCACTCCCTTCATCGGCGTCCTCTTCGCCGGCGTCATGCTCACCGACGACGGCCCGCGCGTGCTCGAGTTCAACTGCCGCTTCGGTGATCCTGAGACGCAGTCGCTCCTGCCGCGCCTCGACGGCGACCTGCTCGGCCCACTGACGGCCGCCGCCGCCGGTGACCTGGGCGGCGACGTCGAGGTCGCCGAGAACGCGGCGGTCACGGTCGTGCTCACGGCCGGCGACTACCCGGCCGCAGGCGACGTTGGCTCCCCGATCGAAGGAATCGCAAGTGCCGAGAAGTCAGGCGCGGTGGTGTTCCACGCCGGCACTGCGCTGAAGGGCGACCGGTTCGTCACGAACGGCGGCAGAATCCTCGACGTGACAGCAACGGGGGAGTCGGTGGCCCAGGCACGCGACCGCGCCTACGCCGCCTGCGAACGAATCTCCTTCTCCGGCATGCGCTATCGAAGGGACATCGCCGCGATGGCTCATGTCTGACCCGCTGGTCGGGATCGTCGTCGGGTCGGAATCGGACCGCGAGCGGATGCAAGGAGCGATCGACGAGCTCGAGCAGCGCGGAATCCCGCACGAGTTCGAGGTCCGGTCCGCCCACCGCCAGCCGGACGCGGTGGCCGAATACGGACGCACCGCGCACGAACGCGGACTCCGAGTCCTGATCGCGGGAGCCGGGCTCGCGGCGGCACTGCCCGGCGTGCTCGCCGCTCACACCGAACTTCCCGTCATCGGCGTCCCGCTCCGGTCGTCGCTGAGCGTTCTCGACGGCCTCGACGCGCTGCTCTCGATCGCCCAGATGCCGCCGGGGGTGCCGGTTGCGTGCGTCGGCGTCGACAACGCCAAGAACGCCGCCGTCCTCGCGGCACGAATTCTCGGACCGGTCGCCTCTCTAGAATCGAGCCAGTGATCTCCCGCTACTCCCGCCCGGCCATGGCCACGATCTGGTCGGAGGAGAGCAAGCTCGCGCGGTGGCTCGAGGTCGAGCTGGCCGCCCTGGAGGGGTGGGCCGAGGTCGGCACGATCCCGACGCGTGACGTCGACGCCATCAAGGCAAAGGCTGCGCCTCCCTCGGTCGAGCGCGTCCGTGAGATCGAGCGCGTGACCGACCACGACACGGCTGCGTTCGTCGATGCCGTGGCCGAGCAGCTCGGACCGGAGGGTCGGTGGTTCCACTACGGGCTGACGTCATCGGATGTCGTCGACACGGCCCTTGCATTGCAGATCCAGGATGCGGGCCGGCTGGTCGCGGAAGGACTCGACCGCGCGTTCGCTGCCGTGGTAGCTCGTGCGGAAGAGCACCGGAACACGGTCTGCATCGGGCGTTCGCACGGCGTCCATGCCGAGCCGATCACTTTCGGCTGGAAGCTCGCCGGCTGGGCCTTCGAGCTCGACCGCAACCGGAGTCGGCTCGGTCGGGCTCTCGAGACGAACCGCGTCGGCCAGCTCTCGGGGACCGTCGGGACCTATGCTCAGGTCGACCCGGAGGTCGAGCGCGTCGCCTGCGAGCGGCTGGGGCTCGAGCCCGATCCCCTTTCGACCCAGGTGATCGCGCGCGACCGCCATGCCGAGCTTCTCTCCACTCTCGCGCTCGCCGCCACCGCTCTCGACCGGTTCGCAACGGAGATCCGTCACCTCGCGCGTACGGAGGTGCGAGAGGTCGAGGAACCCTTCGGCAAGGGTATGAAGGGCTCGTCCGCGATGCCACACAAGCGCAATCCGAAGGTGGCGGAGCGGATCTGCGGACTTGCGCGAGTCGTACGGGCCAACGCTCTCGTCGGGCTGGAGAACGTGCCGCTCTGGCACGAGCGGGACATCTCGCAGTCCTCTGCGGAGCGGATCGTGATCCCCGACACTTTCCTCGCCCTCGACTACATGCTCGATCGTTTCGCCTGGCTCGTGCAGGGCCTCGTCGTCCATCCAGACCGAATGCGACGGAACCTCGACGCGACGCGCGGGCTTGTGTTCAGCCACCGGTTGCTCCTCGCGCTCGTCGACTCAGGTCTCCCACGGGACGAGGCGTATCGCCTCGTGCAGCAGCACGCGATGCGCGCCTGGGAAGAGGAGGCTGACTTCTCGCAACTCGTCCGCAACGACCCGGAGATCGCGGGCCGGGTGGACCTAGACGCAGTGTTCGATCTCGACGCGACCGTCCGTCACGTCGACACCGTCTTCGATCGCCTGCGCGCCCTCGTCGAAAAGGAGGAACCCGTTCATGCCTAAGGCGACGCTTCACGTTGGCAGCGGCAAGGTCCGCGAGTTGTACGCGCTCGACGACGAGCGTCTGCTGCTCGTCGCCAGCGACCGCATCTCGACCTTCGACGTCGTGCTCCCGACCGAGATTCCGGACAAGGGTCGCGTGCTCACAGGTCTATCCGGCTTCTGGTTCGCGCGCACTGCGGGGATCTGCGCGAATCACCTGATCGAGCTCAGGCCGGACGGGCGGTCGACCGAATGCCGGAAGCTCGAGATGCTGCCGCTCGAATGTGTGGTGCGCGGGTACCTCGCGGGCTCCGGTTGGAAGGACTACCAGGCATCCGGATCCGTGTGCGGGCACGCGCTGCCCGAAGGCTTGCAGGAATCCGCGGAGCTACCCGAGCCGCTCTTCACACCCTCGACCAAGGCAACCACAGGCCACGACGAGAACATCGACAGGGAGCAAGCGGCGGAGCTGATCGGGAACGAGCTATTGGCCGGAGTCGAGCGAGCGTCGATCGCGCTCTATCGATTCGCTGCCGACCACGCCCGGTCACGCGGGATCCTGATCGCCGACACGAAGTTCGAGTTCGGGGTCGATGGCGGCGGAACGCTCGTGCTCGCTGACGAAGCGCTTACTCCGGACTCGTCGCGGTTCTGGCCTGCCGAGGGCTACCGGCCTGGCGGCTCACAGCCGTCGTATGACAAGCAGTTCGCGCGCGACTACTGCGAGTCGGTGGGCTGGGACAAGACGGCGCCGGGCCCCGAGCTCGGCGACGAGGTCGTCGAGGGCACACGGGCGCGCTACGTCGAGGCCTTCGAGCGGCTCACCGACGTTGCGTTCGAGGCCTATCTCGCCGAGCCCACTCTGGTCCTGCGATGAAGGCGACCGTGCTCGTCCGTCCCAAGCAGGGAATCCTCGATCCGCAGGGACAGGCGGTCGAGTCGTCCCTTCGACACCTCGGCTTCTCCGTCAGCGATGCTCGTGTGGGCCGGGTCGTCGATCTGGAGCTCAGCTCGCAAGATGTGCCAACGGCCCGGGCCGAGGTCGAGAGGATGTGCGAGCAGCTCCTGGCCAATCCGTTGATCGAGAGCTACGAAATCGAGCTCACCGGAGACGAAGGTTGAGCAGCCCCCAACCTCGGATCGGCGTCCTCCGCTTTCCGGGGGCCTGCGACGACCGTGACGCGCTCTGGGCCCTCGGCGCACTCGACGCGGAGGCGGTGTTCGTCTGGCACGCCGAGACGGAGTTACCAGACCTCGACGCCGTCGTCCTGCCGGGGGGCTTCTCCTACGGTGACTACCTGCGCTGCGGTGCGATCGCACGCTTCGCGCCCGCGATGGCGGCTGTCTCCGAGTTCGCGAACGAAGGCGGGCTCGTGCTCGGGATCTGCAACGGCTTCCAGATCCTGTGCGAGGGCGGCTTGCTTCCGGGCGTGCTCCGGCGGAACGAGTCGCTCTCCTTCGTCTGTCGTGATGTCCAACTCGTCGTGGAGCGAGCGGACACGCCCTTCACGAACCGCTGCACCGAAGGCGGCCGGCTAACCATTCCGGTCAAGCACGGCGAGGGCGCCTGGTATGCCGACGACCCGCTGTACGAGGAACTTGTCTCTCGTGGCCAGATCGTGCTCCGCTATGCCGAGCCCGTGAACGGTTCTCGAGGTGACGTTGCGGGAGTCGTCAACGAACGCGGAAACGTGATGGGGCTCATGCCGCATCCCGAGCACGCAGTCGATCCGCTGCTCGGCTCTGCGGACGGTGCCTTCATTCTTTCCTCGCTCGTCGCGTCTGCCCGCGAGCGGGCATTGGCGGCCGTCTAGGCCTCACCTCCGAAACCGAACGCTTGCGCGAGCGCCGGGTGCTCGGAGAGTGCCGCGCGCAGACGCTCGAGGTCTTTCAGCCGCAGGGTGACCGGTCCGCGCCGGGCTACCCCGCCGGTCGTGTAAGCAAAGCGCACGAGCCGTTCGCCCTTGTCCGTCTCGAGCAACTGAATGATGGAGGCGAATCGCTTCTCACCTGCACGCTGGGGCAGGGTCAATTGCTCCAGCGTCTTCGCGGCGCCCCAGGGCGTTGCGGTCGTCTTTGGTCGAGGTCGTGTACTTGTCGCCATAACGGGCAACGTAGCGAGAGGTCTGTGACGTGTGAGTGACGGGGGTGTGCCGGGATTGGGACAATCGGTCGCCGTGAGCTCCCAGGCGCGAGACGTCTCCACCGGCCTCTGGGTCTGGCGCGTGGAGCATCCCGACTGGCAACCCGGCCTCGACTGGGGCCCATTCGTGAACTCGACCTGCGTAACGTCGGCTGGCGAGGTCGCCGTGCTCGACCCGATCGCTCCACCGGCCGACGCGCGAGAGATCTGGAATCGGCTCGACGAAGCTCCTCCGACCCTGGTCGTTGTGCTCAAACCGGATCACGTGCGAGACGTCGACCTCTTCGTTCGGCGCTACGGCGCGCGCGCGTTCGGCCCGAGCCTCTTCTGGCGCCACAACATCCCGGTGACCGAGCTCGAACCGATCGAACCAGGCAGAGAGCTTCCCGGCGGCTTCATCACGTTGTACGACGGTCGCGGCCGCGGTGAGACGCCGCTCTGGCTTCCGGAACAACGTGCACTCGTCTTCGCGGATGCCTTGACCGCGCCCGAGGGCGAATTGCTCGTCTGGTCCACTCCGTGGCACGAGGAACGCACGCTGCCGGCCCTGCGTGCCCTCCTCGACCTGCCGTTCGAGCACGTGATCGTGTCGCACGGCGAGCCCGTGCACGACCGCGCAGCCTACGAGCGCGCGCTCGAGCTCACGCCGTGGTCTGGCTGAGTCGGACTTACTTCCCGCTCCGGTCGATCAGCTCGATGCGGTAGCCGTCTGGAAACCGCACACTGAAAGTCTACGAGCGGCGCTCGATCAGCTCAACCCGGGTAGGAGTCCGGATAACGCACGAGGTCGAACTGGGCCCTCACGCCGTCAAACTGATCTCGATCCCCGAGGCAGTATGCGGTCATGGCTCCGCCGGAGGTCGAACGGTTCGACCGCCGCGCCTTCTCGTACGACGAGGGATGGCTGGGCGAGTGGCATCGACTCGTTGCCGAGCGCTCGGCCCTCGTAGCACTCTCCGCGATGTCGTTGCCTGCGCGGGTGCTCGACGTCGGATGCGGAACCGGTGTGCTCCTGCGCGCCCTCGCGGCTCGGCTACCCGGGTCCGTTGAGCTGATCGGCGTCGATCCAGCTCCGAGCATGCTCGCAAAGGCACGTGCTGGGAATGGCGAGGACGGGCGAGTGCGGTACGAGCATGCAACTGCCGAAGCGCTGCCTTTCGAACCTGCCTCGTTCGACCTCGTCGTAAGCACGCTGTCATTCGACCACTGGTCCAATCAGCGCGCGGGGCTGCTCGAGTGTGCACGGGTGCTGCGGGACGAGGGACGCCTCGTCCTGGCCGACCTTTTCGCCGCGTGGCTCTGGCCGACCACGGTGCTCACGCGCCGCGACCGGGCACGGACCGTGAGTCAGGCGTCAAGATTGCTGACGGACGTGGGCTTCCACCGAGTTATATGGCAGCGCGTATTCAGCCTCGGCCCGCTTGCTCTCGTTCGCGCAGCAGTCGCGACGCCTGGCCCTGGCAACGGCCGCTAGTTGCCGCTGCGGTCGATGAGCTCGACCCGGTAGCCGTC
>JBKOWS010000183.1:0-4266 GCA_046724565.1 Actinomycetota bacterium
CGTCAGCCGTGGTGCCACGTTGAGCACCACGGCGCTCGTCGGCTCGAGAAGCCCGGCGGCTGCGTCGATTGCGTACTCGGCTCCTGCCGAGCCGTCGTAGCCGATGAGCATCGGGCGGTTCGAAGCAGTTTTCGGCGCCGGCATCGTCACCGTCGCGTGCACGAGCATTCGCCGGCCTTCGTGAGGCGTCGGCGGCAGGCGGCACAGCGAGTCGGAGTCTTCAGCCTTGCCAGCCCTTTCGCTTCGCTCATCCGGATCATGAGCCACGCGACGGCGGCGGCCGAAATGGCCGGGTAGATCTCGACGACGGTCAGATGCATGAGAGCTCCGGCCTTGTCATGCGAACAAGGATGCGAGGCGCGACTGCCTTCCGGCTGCCACCGGTGGCTCTGTCTCTGCCGTGTGACGTGCTTGTTAGCCCATTTGCGACATCTGCGCCCTTGAGGCATGTGTTCCGCACGTTTGCCGATGACGGCGTGCGGCGCGTAACCGGACACTTCGGGGCGTAGCCAACAGAAAGGCGAAAAAGCGATGGGACGAACGTTCCTCCTTGCATCGGCACTCAAGCCACAGACGGCTGCACGCGCGGCCGCCGAGGCGGCGTACCCGCCGGACGTCGTCGTCAGAAGCCCCTCGGCACTAGCACGGGAAGCAGCGGCGATCGCTGTCGGCGGCCGCTGGGTCTTCACCATCGACGAACCCCTGCTCGCCCCGCGCGCGCCCGGCGAGAGCGGGGGGGATGTGCTCGGGCGGTTGGCTCGCGTGCTGCGCGGCTTACAGGCTGTCGACGGTCGCGCGCCGCTCGTCGTCTGCGACCGGCTCGACATCCTCGGGGCGGGGGTCTTCGCGCTCGACGAGAAAGGCCTGATGCGGTGTGCGGATGACCTCGACCAGCTCCGACTGCTGCCGTAACACCACGGTCGAGCCGACGTGAGCGGGCCGACCGTGCAACGTCCGGGGTCTCTTTCGTCACGAGCGCAGGTTCGGGCCGGGCCGAACCCGGCGCTTGCGCATCATGCGCAAGCGAGAGCCCACAGCTTCGAGAACCGGATCGCCGACCGGATCACGGCGTTCGCCGGCTCGATGCAATTCGTCTACATCCACATCATCTGGTTCTCCTGCTGGATCGGCCTCGGCGTCGAGAACTATCCGTACGGCCTGCTGACGATGATCGTCTCGCTCGAGGCGATCTTCCTCTCGACCTTCGTGATGATCAGCCAGAACCGGGCCGACGAGAAGCGCCAAGTCCTCGCCGACCAGCAGTGGCAGACCGTCAGAGAAGAGGACAGGCAGAACCAGGAACTGCTCGACCTCTCGCATCAGATACTGGAGCTGACGAAGGCAATTCACTCTTACGCCTCGATGCGAGAAGCGGACAAGTAGGCCGCACCGCCGAACTGCCGCTCGGCAGTCACAGGCAGTCCGACGGCAGCGACGTGGCAGTCGCTGCTTCGACACTCGCCTTCGTGAGCTTGATGAACCTTCGCGGAGCTGGTATAGCGTTGGTCGTCCTCGTATTGACGACCGCGGTGGCGTCCGGCTGCGGCTCGCAAGCTGCGGCCGGCACGCCGCGCATCAACTGGTACATCAATCCCGACAACGGTGGCCAGGCCGAGATTGCGCGGCGCTGCACCGAGCAGGCGGGCGGCCGCTATCGCATCGCGACGTCGCTCCTCCCGAGGAGCGCGAGCGACCAGCGCGAGCAACTGCTGCGACGGCTCGCCGCGAAGGATTCGTCGATCGACTTGATGAGCCTCGACGTCGTGCTCGTTCCCGAGTTCTCCGAGGCGGGCTTTCTCGCGCCGATCCCGCGCGCGAGTGCGCCGGCGCTCACCGCGGGAGACGTCAAACCGGCGGTGCGCACCGCGACCTGGAACGGTCGCCTCGCGGCTGTTCCGATGTGGGCGAACACCCAGCTGCTCTGGTATCGCAAGTCGGTCGTGCGGAAAGCGGGCCTTGACCCTGCGCACGCTGCGGTGACCTGGGCGCAAATCGTCCGCGCCGCGCGCACGACGCAGACCACTGTCGCCGTCCAGGCGCGCCTCTATGAGGGCTACACCGTGCTGATCAACGCCCTGATGGAGTCGGCCGGTGGCCACATCATCCAGAACCCGGGCGCGAATGCCGACGAAATCCGCCTGGGGATCAGCTCACGCGCCGGAGTCGAGACCGCGAGCATCATCGCCAAGATCGCATCGCATGGTGTCGGCGGGCCGTCGCTGTCGACGGAGGACGAAGAGGGGTCGCGGGAGTTGTTCGAGGGACCGACCGGTGGCTTCATGGTCAACTGGCCGTACATCTGGTCTGCCGCCGAGACGGCGGTTCAGGACGGCGACCTCAGCGCCGCAACCCTCGCCGATATCGGCTGGGCCCGCTATCCACGGGTTGACGGCGCTCGCGACAGCCGTCCGCCGCTCGGCGGCATCGACCTCGGCATCGGCGCCTGGTCGCACCATCCGCGGCTCGCGCTCGCCGCCGCGCGTTGCATCACCTCGACGGCGAATCAAACGTATTACTTCGTGCACGACGGCAATCCGGCCGCGCGCGGGAATGTCTACTCCGACCCGCGGATCGTGAAGGCGTTCCCGATGGCTCCGCTGCTGCGCGAATCACTCGAGGCTGCCGCGCCGAGGCCGCGGACCGACGTCTACGGCGACCTCTCGGCGGCCCTACAGCGGTCGTTCCATCCACCGGCGAGCGTGAATTCGCGCACGCCGGCTGCCGCCAGCAAGTTCGTCCGCGCCGTGCTCCGTGGGAAGCGGCTGGTCTGATGGCGACAGCTGCCCGTACGCATCGCCTCGCGCCGGTCAGGCGCTCTCGCCAGCTCAGCGAGAAGACGAAGGCCGAGCGGCGTCTCGGCTTCCTCCTCACGACGCCGGCGGTCGTCGTCCTTCTCACCGTCGCGGCCTATCCCATCACGAACGCCGCGTACTTGTCGCTCTTCGACTACCGGTTGACGGCGCCGGATCAGCGCCACTTCGTGTGGTTCGACAACTACCGGGTGATCCTCACAGACAGCCTCTGGTGGACGGATTTCTCGACGACCCTCCTGATCACCGTCGTCACGGTTTCGGCCGAGCTCGTGCTCGGCTTCGCCTTTGCGCTCGTCATGCAGAAGGCGATCTTCGGACGGGGTCTCGTGCGGACGGCCGTGCTGATCCCGTACGCGGTCGTGACGGTCGTCTCGGCGTACGCCTGGCAATACGCATTTGCCAGCGATACGGGCTTCGTCAACCACTGGCTCGGGCTGAGCACCGATTGGTTCGGCCACCGTCCGACGGCGCTGACGGTGATCTGCCTTTCGGAGATTTGGAAGACGACACCGTTTGTGTCGCTTCTCTTGCTCGCTGGTCTGGTTCAGGTACCCGACGAGCAGCAGCAAGCGGCGATGGTGGACGGAGCGACGTGGTGGCAGCGTTTCATGCGGGTGACGCTGCCCAACATGTGGGGCGCGATCACCGTCGCGCTGCTCTTCCGCGCGATCGACGCGTTCCGAATCTTCGACAACGTCTTCATCATGACGGCGGGGGCGCAGAAGACCGAGACGGTGTCGATCCTCGCCTACCGGCAGACGATCAGCCGCGCCCAGATGGGGCTCGGCTCCGCCGTCTCGATCCTGCTGTTTGTGAGCGTCCTCCTGATTTGCGTCCTCTTCATCAAGGTCTTCCGGGCTGACGTGGGGCGCGTGAGAGACGCATGAGGCTCGCTACTCGCACTCGCGTCGGGCTTTTCGTCGCCGGAGCGGCGATCATCGGCTACGCACTTGGGCCGGTCGTCTGGATTGCGTCGCTGTCGCTGAAGGGCGGCGACGACATCAACAACCAAAAGTTCTTCCCGACGCACGTTTCCTGGGACAACTACAGCACTGTCTTTCACACCGCGCTCTTCACCTCGGCATTACGGAACTCGCTCGGTATCGCGTCGATCGCGACGGCGATCGCACTCATGTTTGCGACGTGTGCCGCGTACGCCACGACGCGGCTCGAGTTCCCGACACGTCGGTTTGTCATGAACTTCGCCCTGGCTGTGACGGTCTTTCCGGCGATCTCGATTGCGACGCCGCTCTTCAACCTCTGGCGCACGATCGGGCTCTACGACACCTGGCCCGGGCTCATCATCCCGTATATCTCGCTCACGCTGCCCATCGCGATGTGGACGCTGAGCTCGTACTTCCGCCAGATTCCGCGTGACCTGGAGCTGGCGGCGCAGGTCGACGGCGCCTCGACGTGGCAGGCATTTCGCAAAGTGCTCGTGCCGCTGGCCGCG
>JBKOWS010000168.1:0-6303 GCA_046724565.1 Actinomycetota bacterium
AGCTGACTGCGATGTACACCGCGCGGGAGCGACTTGTTCCCGGTCCAGCGCATCAGCAAGGGCAGGTGGATCGAAGGCTCGTACCAGAGGACCTTGCCGTTCGGGATCCGGTGCTCGCCGTGGAAGAAGCCGTTGTCGGACGTGAAGAGGATCAACGTGTTGTCCAGCTCGCCCGCCTGCCTCAGCGTGTCCACGATCGAGGCGATTGCCTCGTCGACAGACAGCAGAGTCTCCCGGCGCTGCTGCCAGTTCTCCTGGATCGCGGCGATGCGCCGGGTGTTGAGCCGCGGCCGCCGCCTGATGATCTGCGGCTTGTCGGACACATCCGCCTCGTTGAAGTTCGGCGGCTGGGGTAGCGGTGTGTTCTTGAAGGCGTCCCGATGGCGCGGGGCCGGTACGGGTGTGCCGAGCGCCGGCGGATCGTCAGGTTCCCGCGGCGCGCCGGAGTGGTCGCCCAGGAATGCGACCCACAAGAAGAACGGCCCCTCGGGTGCGCGTCGCCGGATGATCTCGTCGGCCTTGTCTCGGTAGACGTCGGTCTGGTAGCACGAGGGCTGGGGGACGGCGCAGAACGTGTGCAGTGTTCCGCCCTCGTTGAGCGTGTAGTTGTAATAGCGGTAGGTCGTGGGATCGACGGCGCCGTGCCACTCGCTCCAGCCGGCGGGGATCTCAGTCGGGCTCCGGCGTCCGTAGCCGTTCAGGAACTTGCCCAGGTGGATCGTGTAGTAGCCGCCCCGCTGCAGCCAGACCGCGAGTGTGTTGGACTTGTCGAGCGCCTGGTAGCCGCCCTGCGGCGGTGCGTTTCCCCGCACGCCGTTGTTGTGCGAGTACTGACCGGTGAGGAAGCTGGCGCGTGATGGACAGCAGAGCGAGAACGAGTCGAAGTTGTTGTCGAAAATGACGCCCTGGTCGCCGATCAGCCGCCGTACGTTCGGTAGCACCGCCATCTCGTCGAGCGTCTGATCGTCCGTCTCGAGTACGAGGATGTTCGGATGCGTCGCCGGCGCGGCTTCCGGCTCCGTGGAGCTTGAGCCACCCGCGCCGAACGCGAGCGCCGCGACCACCGCCAGCGCCAGCCTGCTTCTCACGAGCGCGTTATGCCCGCTTGCTGTGAGTTGGGTATTCGGAGTGGGGAAGGATTCTGTTAGGCGGGCGACTCTTCGACGAGCGGGACCGCTCGAGACCGAAGCCACACGTACAGCGACATGGCCACGCCGGCGATCCCGGCCACCGTGAACGACAGCTCGGTGCCGCCCGCAGCCGTCAGCCAGCCGGCCATGATGCCGCCCAGCGTCCCGGTGCCCGCGAAGGCGAAGAAGTAGATCCCGATCAGCCGCCCGCGCAGGTAATCCGGCGAGGCGAGCTGGACGAGCGAGTTCGCGTTCGACGACCACGTCGTGAAGCAAATGCCGGCCACGAAGAGGAGCAGCACGATGAGCGTGGTGCTCCGCAGCGGTGCGATCAGCAGCTCGGCCAGAGCGAAGCCGGCGCTGCCGAGCGCAGTCGTTCCCACCGTGGCGCGGCTCACGTGCGCGGAGACGAGCGCGCCGATCAACGCCCCGACGCCGAAGACGGCCGAGAGGAGTCCGAACAGTTGCGGGCCCGAGTGCAGCGTCTGTTTCGCGAGGACGGGGAGCAGCACGTTGAAGTTGAGGCAGAACGTGCTCAGCACGAAGACGAGCCAGAGCATCAGCCAGATCTCCTCGTGGTGCCGTGCGTAGGAGACCCCCTCCTTCAAGCCCGAATACAGCGTGCGCGGCCGTTCACGCCGCTCGACTGCGTGGAACTCCTGTGGCCGCATCAGCAGGAGCCCGGCCAGCACTGCGAGATAGCTGGCGGCGTTGACGGCAAAGCAGACGCCGGCTCCCGCCGCCGCGATGAGCACGCCGCCGAGCGCCGGGCCGAAGATGCGCGCGCCGTTGAAGACGCCGGCGTTCAGGCTGATCGCGTTCGGCAGCTCGGCAGGCCCGACCATCCGGAAGGTCAGGGACTGGCGGGACGGCGCGTCGAGCACCTGAACGAGCCCCATCAGCGCCGCGATCACGTAGACGTGCCAGGGCTGGGCGACGCCGGCAAGCGCGATGACCGCGATCGTCGAGGCGAGCAGCATCTGCGTGAACTGGGTGCTGATCACGGTGCGCCAGGCGTCCAGCCGGTCGACGACGACTCCCGCAACCAGGCTGAACAGCGTGAAAGGAAGGAACTGGCAAAGCGCGAGGATGCCGACCGCAAAGGGGGAGTGCGTCAGCGACAGGACCAGCCACGCCTGCGCGACGCGCTGCATCCACGTTCCGATGTTGGAGATGACCTGACCGCTGACGAAGAGGCGGTAGTTGCGGTGCTTACGGACGCTGAGGAAGGTGCGCGCGCCGGCGCGAAGGATCGCGGCCGTCACGCCTCCTCCGCGTCGAGCAGATTCGTGAGCGGCTCGATCGCCGCGTCGATCGCATCCAGCTCGTTCGGGTCGAGCTCGCGGAGCCGGGCAGCGAGCCAGGCGGTCCGCTTCGACCTCACGGAGCGCAGCACTTTGTGCCCGGCGGGTGTCAGGCTCAGCCCGACGCGGCGCTGGTCGCCCTCGACCGGCGCGCGCTGGACGAGTCCCGCCTCCTCGAGCTTGCTGACGTACTTCGACATTCCGGGCACGGAAATCCGCTCGAGGGCAGCGAGCTCGCGCATGCCGATGCCGGGGCGCTGCTTGATCTGGACGAGGAGCGAGACCTGGCCACCGGTCACTCCGAGTGAATGGATCTCGCGCCGCAGGTGACGGCCGAGCTTGAAGAGCACCGGACGGAGCCGGTTGGCGAGGACAGTTGGATCGGCGGTGACTGCGACAGACATTTCGTTAACCAGGTTAACGAATCGGCACCGGTTACCGTCCGCTTGAGGCTGACGGATCCCTCGTTTGGGCGGGCAGAATGGACGGCGTGGCACGGAATCCGCTGGAGGATGTGGCGCGGGGCCTGAAGGTCCTGGGCGAACGGCTGTCCCAGACGACGGGCGCGCCGGACCCGACTGACTGGATCTCCGATCAGTTCCGCAGGCCCGAGCCGGCGCGGACGATGCCCGAGCTCCAGGCCGAGCTCGACGCGCTCATCGGGCTGGACACCGTCAAGGAGCAGGTGCGCGCTCTGGTCGCCTTCCTGCAGATCCAGGCCGAGCGCCAGAGGCATGGCCTGCCTGAAGTCGCGACCTCCCAGCACCTCGTCTTCCTCGGCAATCCCGGGACGGGGAAGACGACGGTCGCGCGGCTCCTGGCCGAGATGTACCGCGCGATGGGTCTCCTCAGGCGCGGTCACCTCGTCGAGGTCGATCGCGCCGGTCTGGTCGGCCAGTACGTCGGCATGACCGCGATCAAGACCGACCGGGCCATCCGTCGAGCGCTCGATGGCGTCCTCTTCATCGACGAGGCGTACGCGCTCGCGCCGGCGGACGAGCGGCAGGACTTCGGGCCCGAGGCTATCGAGACGCTGCTCAAGCGGATGGAGGACTACCGCCATCGCCTCGTCGTGATCGTGGCCGGGTACCCGCGCCTGATGCATCACTTCCTTCGCTCGAACCCAGGCCTGCGTTCGCGGTTCTCACGCGAGATCGCGTTTCCGGACTACTCGACCGACGAGCTCGTAGAGATCACGAAGAAACTGGCGGGCGAATACGAGTACACGCTGGATACCGAGGCGGTCGATGTCCTGCGTCAGATCCTGGGAGGAGCCGCCCGGGGCGAGGGCTTCGGCAACGCACGGTTTGCGAGGACGCTGTTCGAGCAAGCACTGAACGCGCAGGCGCTGCGGTTGGCCGGCGTGCAGGGTGCGGAGCTGGCCGAGCTCGAGCGGTCCGAGTTGATGACGCTGCGTGGTGCGGACCTTCTCTCTGCGGCGCGCGCGCTCGGCGAGGAGCCCGCGGCCGAGCAGCCGCGTTCGGGCTTCTGGCGCCGGCGGACCTAGTGCGCGCTGAGGTAGCCGGGTCCGCTCTTGTGACCGCTGCCGTGCCCGACCCCGTTGGAGGCGAGCGCCGCGACGGCCAGGACGAGCCAGGCCACGAGACAGAAAAAGAGGAGCCGCATTGTTCCCTTGGACGATCGGCGCCTCTCAAAGTTGGATCGTGCGAATCTCCCACGCTGCGAGCTCGAGCTCGTTCCCTGCGAAGCGGACCGTCTGCGGCTCGGCGCTCTCGTTGACGAGACGTGCGTGATCGCGGCGCAGCGCCGTCAGCACGACGGTTGGATCGGCATCGAGCTCGGGTCCCGTGTGCGAGCTGAGCTCCTTCGCCTGCGACTTGCCGTGGGCGGTCAGGAAGGGATGGCGGTACTGCTCGGCCTGCTCGTGGATCCGGTCGGTGCTCGGGTGCCAGGCGAAGGAGAAGCTGTGCAGCCCGCGGAGCTGTGCCGCAGGGATTGCGAGCTCCGGGCCGGCCGGATCCTCGCGCCACGGGTTCTGGTCGCGGCTGATGAACCCGGTCGAGCGGAGCACCGTCAGCGCGAGCTCGTCGCCGACCACCTCGTACTCGGTGACGTGGTCGAGGAGCAGTGCGATTCCGCCGGCCGTGACGAACGAGCTTGCCGGGTACGTCGGAACTGCGACCTCGCCGTAGCCGCCTTCGACTTCGAGCCCGCGCTCGACGACGGCGAACTGTCCCTCGGCGTACGAGCGGTCGGCCGGCTCGCGTAGCGGGACGTGCACGCGGACGCGCTGATCGTCGCACGGATTGTCGAAGTCGATGCGGATGCGAATGAAGGGCTCGCCGGCGCGCTCCTCGAAGCGGGTTTGGGTGTCGACGGGCGTGTCGTCCCAGAGGTAGCGGCGGTGCAGCACGGAGACGCGTCGAAGCGGTCCGTCCTCAAGCGTCTCGAAACGTTGCTCCGTCGGCTCGTCGACGAGCAGGTCGTCGACAGGCGGCGCAAAGTTGTAACTGTCTCCGATGTCTTTCCCGCGTACGATGCGAGTGAGCGATTCGAGCGGCACCGTCGATTCGAGGCGTGTCTTTGGGTCTGACCCCGGGACATGTCTGGGCCGGACGGTCGTCCAGCCGAGCGCCGGGACCGGGAGGGCTGCCACCACCGTTCGCTTCGGACGCTCAACCACGCGCAGGTTCCACTCGCCTTCGGCGGTCGCGAACGAGACCTCCCGGACCAGTTGCTCCATATCCAGCCACTCCGGGTCGGGCTCGTCTCCCACCTCCAGCACCGCTCTGCCCTCTTCGATGCGATACCCGTTGACGCAGTGGCCGAAGAGCTCGCGCCCATGCAGGCGGCGGGTGATGACGATCGGCACCTCCACGCCCGCGAGCGTCGTCTCCCACAGCATCGGGTCCTGCCGCCGGACCTCCTGCGTCGTAACGGTCGACCCGTCGGGAAGCTCGAGCTCTACGGCTTCCCAGTCCTCCGGCACGACCAGCTCGAGCTCGACGAGGTCTGTGCGCTCTCGCGGCGACGGGTTGACGATCGCGAACGAATGACGCGGCGCCTCGGCGGCGATGCGCGCGAGCGCGCGCTGCGTGAGCTCCCGGCCGATCTGCTCGGCCTCTGCATAGCGAACGAGCACTTGGGCCGAGACCTCGTCCGCCGAGCAGCCGCAGATCGAATCGTGCGCCGAGTTCTGGAACATGCGCGCCCAGGCCTGCTCGAGGTACGGGTCCGGCCATTCTTCCCCGTACAGCGTCTGCAGCGGCTCGGCGTAACGCTCGAGCCAGCGTTCCGCGCGCGCACACGCCGCTTTCAGGTCGATTCTCGCCGAGACCACCCCGGGGAGCAGGTTCGCGCGCGCAGCCGAGCGCATCTCCCCGCGCCAGCGTGGCAATCCCTCGGGAGCTGCCCCTTGGAGATAGTCGGCCAGCGTCCCCATCAGCGCGCCCGCGGACGGCAGCCGCTCGGAGAGGTCCGGTACGAGCGGCATGTGGTCGGTGCCGACCATGCCGAGAATGTCGTCCGCGCCGAACCAGGGCCGGAAGCGTTCCTCGAACACGTCGAGCGGCGGAGGGCCGGGCACGTCGAAGAGGTAGGCGGCGTTGTCGTAGCCCCCCGGCAGGTACTCCGCGACGACCGACGAACCGTCCGGTGCTTCCCAGACGAAGCGGTGGAAGTCCACGGCCGACGGCACGCCGCGCCACACGACCGCCGTCTCGATTCCCACCGAGCGCAGGATCTGGGGCATCTGCGAGATGTGACCGAACATGTCCGGGAGATAGCCGACGCGCATAGCACTTCCGAGCTTGGCCGCACGCGCGAGCCCCGTCTCGAGGTTCCGCAACGTCGTCTCTCCGTCGACGAGGAACTCGTCCATGAGCGTCTGCCACGGCCCGATCGCCAGC
>JBKOWS010000025.1:0-12423 GCA_046724565.1 Actinomycetota bacterium
GCGGACGGGCGGCTGCGCCGGAGTCAAACGACTGATGACTGATCACATCTACGCGCACGAGCATCCGGAGACGGAGCGCCGGCGCGAGGGCGGCTTCACGCTCTGGTTCACGGGGCTCTCCGGGTCGGGCAAGACGACCATCGCTCACCTCGTCGGGCCGGCGATCGAGGAGCGCGGGCCGATCGTCGAGTACCTCGACGGCGACACGGTTCGCACCCATCTTTCGAAGGGTCTCGGGTTCTCCAAGGAGGACCGCGACGCGAATATCGAGCGCATCGGCTGGGTCGCTGCTCGACTAACGCGTCACGGAGCGGCCGTGATCGCTGCGGCGATCTCGCCCTACGAGGCCACGCGCCGGGAGGCGCGAGACCTGGTCGAGGAGTGGGGGACGTTCGTCGAGGTGTACGTCGCGACGTCGGTCGACGAGTGCGCACGGCGGGATCTGAAGGGCCTGTACGAGAAGGCGTTCAAGGGCGAGATCAAGGGCTTCACCGGCGTCGACGACCCCTACGAGGAGCCGACCGATCCGGACGTTCGCGTCGAGACGGAGCAACGCTCGCCCGAGGACAGCGCCCAGATCATCCTCGCGCACCTCGAAGAGCGCGGTCTGATTACCGCGGCTCCGGTGCCCGCATGAGCGTCGCTCGACTCCGTCTCGCTCCCGTAGGGGAAACCATGTTCCCCCTACGAGACCCCTTCTTTAGGTCACGCCTGAGCCCGCGCGCCGCTGCGATCGCCGCGCACGCTGAGGAGAGAGAGCGGGGAAACCTCACGGTTTCCCCCTTTGCCCCTTCCCTCGCTCATGAGCCGAGGGTCGGCTCATGAGCGTCGTCACCGAGACGAAGCTGATCGCCCCGCACGGAGGCACACTCGTCGACCGCATCGGGCAGCGTCCCGACGATCTCGAGTCCCTCGAGACGCTCACGCTCTCGTCCCGCGAGCTCTCGGATCTCGACATGCTCGCCTCAGGCGCGCTCTCGCCGCTCCAGGGCTACATGGGCCAAGAGGACTACGAGTCGGTGCTGGAGTCGATGCAACTCGCCTCCGGACTTCCTTGGGCGCTGCCGGTCTGCCTGGCGGCCGTGCTCGCACCGAAGGGCGATCGCGTCGCACTCGCCGACCAAAAGGGACGCATCTACGGTGTCCTCGACGTCGAGGAGGTCTACGAGTACGACAAGGAGCGCGAGGCCCAGCGGTCATTCCGCACGACGGACGTCGCCCATCCCGGAGTCGCGAGCATGTACGACCAGCCCGATCTCTACGTCGCCGGGCGCGTGACGGTGTTCGAGCGGGTCACGCCTCCGTTCCCGGAGCTTGCGCTCGACCCAGCCGAGGCGCGCGCCGCCTTCGCGGCTCGCGGCTGGAAGCGCGTCGTCGGCTTTCAGACCCGCAATCCCATCCACCGTGCGCACGAGTACCTGACGAAGGTCGCGCTCGAGACCGTCGACGGGCTGCTGATCCATCCCCTCGTGGGCGACACGAAGTCCGACGACGTTCCGAGTGCCACGCGGGTCGAGTGCTACCGCGTCCTGCTCGACGGCTACTACCCGGACGATCGGGTTGTCCTGAGCGCGTTCCCGGCCGCGATGCGCTACGCAGGGCCGCGCGAGGCGATCTGGCACGCGATCTGCCGGAAGAACTACGGCTGCTCGCACTTCATCGTCGGGCGCGACCACGCCGGTGTGGGGGACTACTACGGCACCTATGACGCACAGCTGATCTTCGACGATTTCGAGCCGCACGAGCTCGACATCGAGCCGATGTTCTTCGAGCACTCCTTCTGGTGCAGGCGGTGCGGATCGATGGCCTCGGCGAAGACCTGCCCGCACGGAGGGGACGACCACGTCTTCCTCTCGGGCACGAAGGTGAGGGAGATGCTCGTCGCCGGCGAGCTGCCCCCGGTGGAGTTCTCACGGCCCGAGGTCGCCGAGGTCCTCATCACGGCGTATCAGCGGTAGATGACCTGGCAGTTCACCCTCACGGGTCTGCTGATCGGCGTGCTCGTCGGCCTGACCGGGATGGGCGGCGGGAGCCTGATGACGCCCATCCTCGTAATCGTCTTCGGGTTCAAGCCGACCTACGCGGTCGGCACCGACATCCTCCACGGCGCGGTCTTCAAGACGTTCGGAGCGGTTCGGCACAGGCGCCTCGGTACCGTGCACGCGCGGCTGACCCTGTGGATGTTCCTGGGCTCGGGGCCGATGTCGTTGCTCGGAGTCGCGCTCGCGGGCTGGCTCTCCCGCAACTACGGCGACGGCGTGCAGTCGGCAGAGGGCTACGCGATCGGAGCCGCGCTGCTGCTCGGCGCCGCGGGACTGGTCGCGAAGACGTTCATCAAGCGTGGGATGCAGCCCGACGACGCTCCTTTCATCCTGAAGCGCAGGGACAAGGTCATCGCCGTGCTGATCGGCGCCGTGTTCGGGTTCATCGTCGGGCTGACCTCGGTCGGCAGCGGGACGTTCTTCGGCCTCGTGATGGTCATGGTGTACCCGCTGACGATCGCGAAGATCGTCGGCACGGACATCTTCCACGCCGCCGCGCTGCTCTGGGTCGCAGGCTTCGGCCACCTCGTCCAGGGCAACGTTGACCTCCACGCGATGGCCTGGCTTCTGCTCGGGTCCGTGCCGGGCATCTGGATCTCCAGCCGGTTCACCCTGCGCGTACCGCAGGACGCCCTCCGGCTCGGCCTCGCAGGCGTGCTGGCCCTCAGCGGCGTCAAGCTCCTCAACGTCCCGCAGGCGGGCTACGTGATCGCGGTCGGCCTCGGGCTCGGTCTCGCGGCGTTCGCCGTTTGGCTGCTCCTACAATCGCGACGCAGTGAGCCGCAACGCGCCCACGATCCTCGCTCTCGTCCTGTTGGTGGCGACGGCGACGGCGTTCGCGGTCACGCAGCGCCTGAAGCTCGAGCCGAGCCCGATCTCGCAGACGCGCGTCGATAAGGCCTTCTCACCGGTGTGCGGCTGTGCGAGCCGGATCGCACACATCGACTTCACCCTTCGCCGCGCCGACCATCTGCGTATCGCGATCCGGATCGACGGGCGCGAGGTTACGGTCGCGAACCGCGACTTTCCCAAGGGCGGGGTCCATGCCCAGTGGGACGGACGTGACAGGAGCGGCGCGGTCGTCCGGGACGGGATCTACTACGCGGTTGTCCACCTGCGTCGCGCTCAGCGCTTGATCGACCTCCCGAATCCGATCCGGGTGGACACCGTCAAGCCCAGGATCGCGATCGTCGGCGTGCGGAAGCACTCGAACAAGACGATCTTCGTCTATCGGACCTCGGAGGCAGCGCACGCACTCCTGTTCGCGAACGGCCACCGCCGCGTCTTCACGTACTCGACCCGCAGGCACGGACGGCTGCCCTACTACGGCAGCATCTCGCGTGCGTCGAGCGTCACCGTGGAGGCTCAGGATCTCGCGGGCAACCGGTCCGCGCCGCTGCCCATCCACGGTTCTTGACCATGACGCCAGGCGGCCCGCCGTTGCTGATCCTCGGCGTTCGGCGGTCCGGTACGACGCTCTTGCGCGTCATGCTCGATCGCCACTCGGAGCTCGCGGTCCCCGACGAGTCGTACTTCATCCCGCAGCTCGCAGACCGGCATCTACGGCGCGTCGACGCAGACACGTTCGTCGACGACTTGCGGCGGATCGAGACGCTCACCGAGTGGGACGTTCCGCTGGACAAAGTGCGGGCGCGCCTCCGCGACGACGTGCCGATCGGGGCCGCCATCGGAACCGTGTACGCCGTCTACGCGGAGGAGCGGGGCAAGCCGCGCTGGGGAGACAAGACGCCGATGTACATGCAGAACCTGCGTCTGCTGGAGCGGCTGTTTCCCGACGCGCTCTTCGTCCATCTGATCCGCGACGGTCGCAATGCCGCGACCTCCTTCCTCTCCATGCCGCCGGGAATCGTCACGGAGAGCTGGATGCACCCGCGCGACCCCGCGGGTTTCGGCTGCCAGTGGCGGGCCGAGGTCAAAGCTGCGCGCCGGCTGGGCCGGCGGGTCGGGCGCGGCCGCTATCTCGAGGTGCGATATGAGGAGCTCGTCGAGGACGTCGAAGGCGTCCTTCGCGCGATCTGCGAGTTTGCACGCCTGCCCTATGAGCCCGAAATGGCGGACTACGCCGGGAACGTCGACGTCTCGGCCAAGCCGCACCAGACGAGCCTCACCCGTCCACCGACTCCAGGCCTGCGCGACTGGCACACGCAGATGTCGCCCGAGGACGTCGGAGCCTTCGACCGGGTGGCGGGAGACTTGCTGGGCGAACTCGGGTACGAGACGCACGAGTCTCCGGATGCTCTGGGGCGTCTCCGACTCGTGTCCTACGGCGTTCGAGCCGGGGCGTGGCGCGTCGCGAGCTTCGGGCTCCGACGCTCACCCCTTTGGCGTCGTCGTCACCCTCCGCTTCGCTGACTTTTGCGCGGCATGGAGCCGCTTGGCTCTCTTCAGCGCGAGGATCTGTGGGCTCCGCCGCGCGTGCCAGGCCATCACGATCCCGTTCAGCGTGAAGAAGTAGTGCCGCTCGGTGACGATCCCAGGCGAGTACTTTCCGATGTTCAGATGCCAGAGGATCTTCCCGTCGCTCACTCGCATCGCGAAGGTCTTTTCCTCGAGCGTCGCCGTGAAAACGAGATTGCCGGCAACGAATGATCCGCCGAGGATCCGCCCGCCCAGGTTGCGGTTCCAGAGCACCTTGCCGTCGCCCGCTCGGAAGGCTCGCAGGCCACCGTCGAACCCGCCGATGAAGACCCGCCCATCGGCGATTGCGGGTGTCGAGTAGCCGTAGCCGCCGACGTGAGCTCTCCAGATCATGTGCCCGGTGCGGGCGGAGAGCGCGAAGATGTCTCCCGAGCGCGAGATGGTGAAGATGCGGCGGCCGTCCGTCGACGGGCTGGCGTAGAAGCTCTCGTACTGCAGGACGTTTCGGCGGAGGTAGGTGCTCCAGATCTTGTGTCCGTCGCTGAGGCGTAGGCAGAAGATCGAGCCCGCGTACGTGGTGATGAAGATCCGATTTCTGTAGATCGACGGGCTCGAGTTGATCCGGCCGCCTGTGTCGTAGGCCCACTTGATGCGCCCGGTTCGGACGTAGACCGCGAACAGCCGGCCGTCGGTGGCGCCGAAGTACGCGACGCGGCCGATCGCGACGGGCGAGGACTCGACCTTGCCGGCGACTTTGAGCGTCCAGAGGAGCCGCCCGTTGAAACGGTTGTACGCGGTGACGCGCCCGTCGTGGGAGCTGACCAGGAGGCGTGGCCCCGCGATTGCAGGCGTCGACGGTTTCCTCGCACCGTACTTCTGCCAGATGATGTGGCCGTTGTGTGAGTCGAGTGCGACCGTGCGGCCGCCGAAGGTGTTCACGTAGAGGATTCCGCCGCAGTAGCTGGGCGGGTACTCGATGTAGGTGCGGAGGCCGGTGACCCAGAAGTGCCGCAGCGGAAGCCCGATGTCGATGTTCGGCCGTGCCAGCGTTCGCTGCGGATCCCCGCCGAAGTTGTCCCAGCAGACCCTGTCGTCGACCAGGTGGTAGCGGCCCTTCTTCTTTTTCGGCGGCTTGATCGGAGCCGTTGCATTCGTCGCCACGGACGCCGAGACGCCCTTCAGCTCGGTGTCGAGCTTTCCGGCGGGACGGTCGCGCGACTTGATGAACACAGCAACCGCGGCGCCCAGGACGAGCAGCACGACAACAGCGACGATGAGAAGGATCCGACTGCGCACCCGGCGGGACTAGTCTGCCAGCGGCGCTTGATGCTGCAGCTCGGCAGGCGTCCGATCCGGCCTGCCGTCCCGTTGCGGCGCCTCAACGACCTGCGGGCTCGGCCGGGCCGGGCTCCGCTGGCGCAGGGCGAGCAGGGCCCACGCGGCGACGGCCATCACACCCCAGACGATCGGATCCTCGAAGAAGCCCGCGTAAAACAGTGAGTGCACGATGAGCGCCAGGAAGACCGCCGCCGCACCGAGGCCGAGCGGGCGATTGACTCGCGTGAGGAGGAACAGGAGCCGAGACGCGCCGGCGAGCAGCGCCAGATAGACGGCCAGGCCGACCAGGCCGAGCTCGGCGGCGACCGTGAGCGGCGTCGTGTGCGAGCGGTCGCGCTTGGCGGAGAGCTGGGTCTTGGCCTCGTCCCTGCTCGCCTGCGGCTGTCCACCGATTCCGACGCCGAGCAGCGGGTGGTTGGTGAAGACGACCCACGTCACGCGCGCGAGCCGGGTTCGGCCGCTGGTCGCCTGCCGTGCGGAGTCGTTCACCGCCGTGGCGGCGACGAACGCGGCGCCGGCGAGGACGCAGACGGCAGCCCCGACCATCAGCACGCGCCGAAGAGCTGCGCCTCCCAGCACATACGAGATCGCGACCGCGACGGCGAAGAGAGCGACGAAGCTCGACTGCGAGTAGGAGAAGTAGAGCCCGGCCCAGAGGAACGCGATCAGGGCCGTGCCGAACCAGAAGCCGATGCGGCCGAGCCACACGGCGACGAGCAGCACGGCGATCGCGATCACCACGTGGCGGCCGAAGACGCTCGGATCCTTGAAGAGCGAGGTGACTCGGAAGTACGTCGTGTAGGCATTCGCACGCTCCACGTCGCCTGCGAGCAGATGGCCGTGCGTGAGGCGCTGGAACAGCGCGACCGCCGAGAAGAGCCCGGCGAGCGCGACAAGTGTCGTTGCGAGCGCGCGTGGGTGCCAGTTGCGAAACGGCGACCAGAGCACCGCGACCACGAGCGCCGAGAACGGAAAGAGGAAGAAGAGCAGCTCGATCGTTCCCTGCCGCAGATCTCTCGTCCACGTCAGCGAGATGCCTGCGAGGAGCACGAAGGCCGCGGCGGGCACGGCGAGAAGCTGTGGCAGTTGCCGCGTCTCTCGGGCTCGCGAGACGCGGACGACCAGCGCGAGCATCGCCGCGGCGAGCACCGCGTAGAGCGGGATCAGCAGGTAGGCCTTCTGCGATCCGATCGAGACGGAGATGCGGAACGGTGCAGCAGCGAGGAGCGCGACCGGTACGACGATCGGGTAGCGAACGAACACGGCCGCGGCGGCGCTGACCACCAGGAGCCCGAAGACCAGGGCGCCGAGGTGGAGCGGGGGACTGACCAGGAGCTTGAGGTCGTGCCCGGGGATCAGGGCGACCGCGAGGCCCGCCTCGGCGAGCGTCGTCAGCGCCAGCCCGGCAAGCAGCTGGGCGCGCGACCGTGACAGAAGCATTGCCGCTGCTCCGAGCCCGCCGACGACCGCTGACAGCTGAGCCAGGTCTCCATGGGGCATGGAAGACCCAAGACTACGGGTGTCGTGATAGGAAACGCCGGGTGATCGGCACCGGGAAACGCGTGCTCGTCCTCGCCCCACACACCGACGACGGCGAGTTCGGGGCCGGTGGCACGATGGCGCGCCTCGTCGAGGAGGGGGCCGAGGTGCGATACGTGGCCTTCTCGATCGCCACGCGCTCGCTGCCAGAGGGTTTCCCGCCGGACACGCTCGCGCGCGAGGTGAAGGAGGCGACGGCCAAGCTCGGGATCCGTCCGGAGAACCTGACGGTGCACGACTTCGACGTCCGGACGTTTCCGCAGCACCGTCAGGACATCCTCGAGCTCCTCGTCGCACTGTGGGAGGACTGGCGTCCAGACGCCGTGTTCCAGCCCAGCCTGCACGACATCCACCAGGACCACCAGGTGATCGCAGCCGAGGGAATGCGCGCGTTCAAGCGGACGACCATCCTCGGTTACGAGATTCCGTGGAACAACTTCGACTTCGCCTACCAGGCGTACTTCGCCCTGGAGCGGGCGCACGTCGAGAAGAAGGTGGCGGCGCTCGAGAAGTACGCCTCGCAGCAACACCGCCGGTACTGCGATCCCGAGTACATCCGCAACGTCGCCCGCACGCACGGGATCAACGTGAACCGCGAATACGCAGAGGTCTTCGAGGTCTACCGCGTGGTCGCCTGACCTACGTCAGATCGCGGAGGGTGCGCAGCGCACGGTCGATGTCCTCAGGTGAGTTGAGGATGCTCGGCCCGAGCCTGACGTAGCGGGCGGCGTACGGCGTTACGCTGGCGACGATCCGCGCCCTGTCGTAGAGAGCGGCGACGACGTCGCCAGGGTCGCGACTGCCCACGCTGAAGCAGACGAGGCCTGCCGAGAGTGCCGGCGCGTCCGGGGTGACGAGACGAATCCCCGCTATCTGTCGGAGCCCCGCCTTGAGTCGGTCGGCGAGCTCATGCGTGCGCGCCTCGACGCGCGCTGCTCCGATCTGCTGTCTGAACTCGAACGCCTCGCGCAGTGCCCAGCGATGTTCGAAGGCGTGGAAGCCGCCGGGTGTGGTCGCGGCCGCTCGCGGTAGACGCGGCGTTTGCCCGCGCATCCACGCTCCGATCGCGCGGCCGTCGAAGCTCGGAATGGTCGGAGTGATCGCACTCCACGCCCCCGGGTTTGCCCAGACGAGGCCGGTGCCACGCGGTCCGAACAGCCACTTGTGGCAACCGGCGACGAAAACGTCGCAGGCGAGCTGGGCCGGTGCCGATGCGTCGACGCCGAACCCGTGCACGGCGTCGACGCACAGGAGGATCCGGTCAGCCGGAGGTCGAGCCCGGTTCACGGCTCGCAAGGCGTCTGCTATCGCGCGGACCGGCAGCTTGACCCCGGTGCTCGAGTGCACCCAGGTCAGCGCGAGCGCGCGCGTCCTGGGCCGGACCGCGCGGCGCACCGCCGAGACGACCTCGTCGACCGAAACGGTGTGGGCATCCCGGTAGAGGCGGACTCGGCGCACGTGCGCGCCCGTCCGGAGCGCGCGCAGCCGCAGCGACTCGTGGGTCGAGTAGAAGTCGTGCGTCGTGGTGAGCACTTCCTGCCCGGGCCGGAGGCGCAAACCGCCGTAGACGAGGGCCAGGCCCATGGTCGTGCTGTCCGTCAGTGCGATCTCGTCGGCAAGGACCTCGAGGTAGGCCGCGGCCGCCGACCTGACCCGATCCTCCGCCGGGCTCTCTTCGCTGTCGAGGTAGCGCTTGGCATCCCAGTCGAGCGCAGCCCGGTGTCGCTCGATGGCCTCGCGGACGGGGTTCGGGTGAGGGGCGAGAAGGAACGTGGCGAAGTTCGTCTCGGCGGTGTCGAGCTCGAACTGGTCACGCACGCTCGACCAGCTGTTCGGGTCGAAGTCAGCGGCGAGCGCGGATGAGGGGAAGCGCGCCGCCGCGACCGCCGCGGCGGCACTTTGCAGGAACCGCCTCCGCGTCGCCATCGATCTTGTATACACCCGGCCGGGGGTCATCTCAGCCGTCCGTCTGGCGGCCTAGCTTGAATCCCAGGGCGCTTCTGTCCCTCGAAGAGAGAAGGAGTCCGATGGCGCTTACCCAGACGCAACTCGCCGGTGAGGTCGCTGAGCGCAGCGGCCTGAGCAAGACCGATGCCAAGGCCGCACTGACGGCGCTCGAGGAAGTCGTGCTCGAGCAGCTGGCCGACGCAGAGAAAGTTCGCATCGGCGGAGTCGTCCAGCTCGCCGTGCGCGTGAAGGAAGCGACCGGGCCTCGAAAGGGCCGCAACCCTGCGACCGGCGAGGAGATCACGATCGAACCGAAGCCCGCGGTGGTGGCGCTGAGAGCACGTCCTCTCGCCAGGGCGAAGGCAGCGCTTCCGACCGTGCAGAAGGCGCGCAAGCGCCTCGCTGCCTGACGCACGTCGTTTCTTTGAGGCCCCGGCGGTCGCCGCTTGCCGGGGCCTCAGTCTCTCTCAGGCTCGCGCGACCAGAACTTCTCCTCGGGCTCGTCTACTGCGCGACCTGCGGGAAGCGCTGCCGCAGCGGGGCGCAGGGGAAGCCGGGCCAGAAGCGGGGCTCTACGTGTGCACCAACACCGACTGCGCAGCGCACGCCTCGATGATGTCCGCCAAGCTCGACGGCTACGTGGACGATCTGCTCTGGCGTGACCGCGCCGCCCACGTGCCGCACCTCGAGGCCGTCATCCTCGGCGACACCCGCTACACGGAAGCGCTGGTCGCTGTCGAGCGCGCGCAAGGCGAGCACGACGAGTTCCGCGACAACCTCGAGTTGCAGCGCGAGCTGGGTATGGAGGGCTTCGTGAAGGGCCTGCGTGTCCGCAAGGAGGCGGTGCAGCTTGCGCGCCGCGAGCTTGCACGAATCCGCCCGCCCGCCGGAGGCCGCAAGCGGGGCAAGCGAGTCACGTTCGAGGAGTTCCTGCGGTGGGACGAGCGCGAGCGGCTCGCCAAGTTCATCGACCGCGTCGTGCTCAAGCCAGCGGGCCGGGTCGGCAGGCAGGTACCGCCGGTCGAGGAGCGCGTGGAGGTCTACTGGGCCGGGGCGAGGAAGCGCGCGAAGAGACCGCCATGGACTGCCGCGCAGCGCAAGCTCGCCGAAAGTATTCGCGCCTCAAGCGGCTAGCTGTCGCACTTCGGCTCTTCTGCGACAAGCAAGACCGACTCCGCCTAGGCGAGATGACTCGCGGCTTGTCCTGGGCCGCCGCCGTCAGCCAGGTGTCATCGCTGCCTCCTTTCACCGGGATCCGAGGAGAGCCGACTCTAGGGCCGCGACTCAGCTCCGAGTCGCTTCGAACCACCGGATGGATCTGCGTACCCGACATGAAGCGTGTCGGTGGTGGCCCGCAACGAATCGGGCGAACGGCGGAGGCGCCCGGACCACGGTCGGAGGATGCTTGGGTGGATGAACGAATCGAGTCCGGTTCTCGAAGGGAGCTACCAGCGATGATCAGCGGCGACACCACCCTCCAGAGCAGCGACGAGACACGGACGCTGTTCGCGCAGACGATGGGTCTTGTCGCCGCGACAGCCGGCCTGTTCGCGCTGGGCGCCTACCTCGGCCGCGATCTCTCGTACGGGTGGGGTTGGGCGTGGTTCATCGCGGCATTCCTCTGCCTGATCGGGCTCAACTTCGCGGCGCGGCAGTCCGAGCAGCTTGCACTCGGGACGCTGTTCGCTTTCGGCGTGCTGATGGGATTGGCGCTGGCGCCGACGATCGCCTACTACGCGGACGCCAACCCTCGGATCCTGTGGCAGGCCGGCGGAGCGACTGCGCTCTTCATCGCCGGCTTCGGCGCGGCCGGGTATGCGACACGACGGGATCTCTCGGCCTACGCGCGACTCCTCTTCTGGGCGCTGATCGGCCTGATCGCCTACGGGATCGTGCTGATCTTCGCCCAGATCCCGAACGGTGAGGTTGTGTACGCGATCCTCGGGCTCGTGATCTTCGCCGGCTTGACCATGGTCGACTTCCAGCGGGTGCGAACGACGAGCGACGTCACCTCCGCACCTCAGCTCGCAGCGTCGATCTTCCTCGACATCCTCAACGTCTTCACGCTGTTCCTATCCCTATTCGGCGGCAGCAGCCGCTCGCAAGGGTGAAAGGTGGATTGATGTCAACACAAGGTGCACTTTCGAGCTTCAACCGTCCGGGCTGGCTCACCTTCGCCGCCGTGGTCATGTTCGCGGTCGGCGTCATGCAGGCCATCTCCGGGATCTACTTCCTCGCAAACAGCCAGAGGATCGCCAATGTGTCCGGCGGAGCCTTCGGTCATCACACCGTCGGCTTGGGTATCTGGGAGCTCGTGATCGCGGCGCTTTCGCTCGCGGGCGGCTACTCGCTGCTCGGCGGCCACACCTTCGGGCGTGTGATCGGCTACCTCTGGGCGACTCTGGTGATCGTGGAAAGCTTCCTGCTCTTCCACACTGAGCCCTGGTATGCGTTCGCGGCGCTGCTCCTGGCCGTGCTCGTGGTCTACGCCCTCTCGACGACGTCCGGTTGGACTGACGACAGCACAGAGCCCCGGGTCTTGGGTTGACCGCCCGCGGCTCAGTCGCCGCCGGACCGCAAGCGGGGCATCTTCTTCGTGAGTGATCTCCCACGAACAGCAAAAGGAGCGGCGACCGCCGCCAGCTGGCGACGCTGCTTCGGGCCAAAAGGAGCAAGGATCGTGCTTCGCGGAGCAGTGACAAGAAGACCTGACCAGACATGCCGTGGTGGCGTTACCGTTGCCGCCGCGCTGGTCGTCGCGTCCTTGCTGGCGTCCGGGTGCGCGTCGAGCAGCCCTCGCGCGCCGGTGTCGCTCCCGGTGCCCAAGACCGGCGAGGTCACTTTCTATCTGTCGCTTCCCAGCTTCACGGCCGAGCTCGGCGAAGCCGCGGCCAAGGTGGCAACGCCGGGCTCACCCGACTACCGACACTTCAGCTCGCTCGCCAAGGCCGCCCGCCAGTTTGGCGCCACAGACGCCCAGATCAACACCGTGGCCAAATCGGTCAAAACCCTCGGCCTGCGCTTCGCGGCCGACCCCACCAGGTTGTTCGGTCGCGTGAGCGGCTCGACCCGACAGTGGCAAGCAGCATTGGGGGCTTCGCTGTCCAAGCAGGGGGCGACGGCGTCCAGTCCGTTCATCACCTACACCCTTCCCCGGCAGACGCCCGCCGCGCTGGAA
>JBKOWS010000021.1:0-8583 GCA_046724565.1 Actinomycetota bacterium
CCTTCAGGACACTCCCGCGCTCCTTCCTCGTGCGCGCTGACGAAGGCTTCTCGTACGACGTAAAGATCACCCGGCCCTCGAAAACCCGGCGCCTCACGGGCGCCTCCGGCCAGGGAGAGGCGGCGCACGACCTGCTCTTCAAGCTGCCGAAGCTCGGTCGCGGCTCCTACCGGGTGACCGTGACCCTGCGGGCAGAGACGAACCCGGACCGCACCACGACCTTCAGCCGCACTTTCCACGGCTAGGACATGTCACTTCAAGCCGGTCTTAACCTGGACCGGAATGAGGTATAAGAATCAACATGACCGATCCGCGCGTGGCGAAGCTCGCCAACCTGCTGGTCAACTACTCGTTGGAGCTGAAGCCCGGGCAGATCGTCCGGATCGACGCGGCAGCGGTCGCGGCGCCGCTCGTCCGTGAGCTCTATCGCGAGACGCTTCGTGCCGGCGCCCATCCTCGAACCCGCATCGACGTAGAAGGGACCGATGTGATCGCGCTGCAGGAGTCGACGGAGGAACAGCTCACCTTCGTCTCCGAGCTGGACCGATTCGAGGTGGAGCAGGTCGACGCGGTGCTGACGATCTGGGGTGACACCAACACCCGTGCGCTGAGCCAGGCCGATCCCCAGCGGGTGAGCCGGCGCATCGCGTCGAGGCGCAAGCTGACGAACCGGTTCTGGGAGCGGATCGACGAGGGCAAGGCGCGCTGGGTGGGTGCGCGTTTCCCGACCGACGCCCATGCCCAGGACGCGGAGATGTCGCTCGAGGAGTACGAGAACTTCGTCTACGGAGCGTGCCACGTGCGCGTGGACGAGGACCCGGTCGCACACTGGCAGACAGTCTCGACCGAGTTGAACCAAAGGGCCCGCGAGCTCGACACGTTCACCGAGCTACGCGTCCTCGGTCCAGACACCGACCTGACATTCAACGTCGAGGGAAGGGATTGGCTGGCCGCGGACGGGCGGCTCAACATGCCGGACGGCGAGGTCTTCACCAGCCCGGTCGAGACGGCGACCGAAGGCGAGATCCGCTTCTCCTTTCCCGCGATCTTCCAGGGGCGTGGGGTGGAGGACGTACGCCTGCACTTCGCGGAGGGCCGCGTCGTCAAGGCGGAGGCGCGGACCGGGAACGACTACCTGCAGTCACTCCTCGACATGGACGACGGCTCACGCATCCTCGGTGAGGCCGCCTTCGGACTCAACTACGAGATCGACCAGTTCACGAACGACATCCTGTTCGACGAGAAGATCGGCGGCACGATGCACTTCGCGCTCGGCTCCAGCTTCAAGAAGCTCGGGGGCAGGAACGAGTCCGGGCTGCACTGGGACATGATCTGCGACCTCCGGGCCGACGGAGAGGTGTACGCCGACGGTGAGCTCATCTGGAAGGCAGGTCAGTTCCTGAACGCCCCGCGCAGCGTTGCGCCCGAGCCGGTCGCTGCTTCCTGACGCGCGTCGCGGTCATCTCCGATACTCACCTACCGCGCGGGACCCGGGCGCTGCCCGAGGAATGCATCCGGCTCGTCTCCGCCGCGGATCTCGTCCTGCACGGCGGCGACTTCGTCGCGACGGAGTTCCTCGAGGAGCTGCGCGCGTTCGGCCCGCCGGTCGAAGGCGTCCACGGCAACATGGACGAGCCGGCCCTGAAGACGACGCTGCCGAAACAGCGTGTCGTCGAGGTCGGAGGCGTCCAGATCGGGATGGTTCACGACGCCGGCCCCAAGCTTCGGCGCGAGGCGCGCTTGGCCGCACGGTTCTCCGACTGCGAGGCGGTCGTCTACGGACACACCCACGTGCCGCAGGTCGAGCGCTTCCAGCATCTCTGGGTCCTGAACCCGGGCTCGCCGACTGAACGCCGCAGCGCGCCGGCCCACTCGATGCTCGTCCTGACGATCCGCAGGGGCCGGATCACGCCGGAACTGGTCACGCTTTGAGCTCTTGACAGACCGAACAGGTGTTCGGTAGGCTACGAACACATGTTCCCTCGCCTGTTGATCCTGCTGCTGGCGGTCTCCCTGGTCGTGGGCGTCGTCGCCCATCCCTCCGGCGGCGCGGGCAAGCCCGCTCGGTATGTGGTCAAGCCGACGGACACCCTCTGGTCGATTGCCAGCGCCCACTACTCGGGAGATCCACGGCAGGGGATCTGGGAGCTACAGCAGCGAAACCGCCTGCACGGCACGACGATCGTCGCCGGTCAGGTGCTCGTCTTGCCCTAGCTCACCGAGTCCGGAAGCGGCAGGCCTGCTGTGTACACCTTCTCGCCGCGGAAAAGATGCTGTTCGCGGTCCCAGGGGAAGAAGATCACGACGTTCCACACGAGCCGCTGCCCGGTCGCGGGGACGCCGAGCCACTCGCCCTGGTGCGTGCCGGTCACCTCCGCCTCCTCGCACACGCCCTGCGGCCCGATGACGATGTCAGTCAGGTCGAAGTGGATGTCGGGAAAGGCAGATAAGAGCTCCATGTAGAAGCGCGCTGCGCCCTCGTGGCCCTCCCAACGGTGGCCGGTCTGCGCCAGTTCGTAGACGCAGTCCGGCGTGAGGGTCGAGATCAAGCCCGGCAGGTCGCGTGCGTCCTCGGCGATCGAGTGACGCTTCCAGAGCTCGCGAACCTTGTCGAGCTCGCCCGGCGAAGCGTCGCGGCGGATGAGATCGCGGATGTCTTCGCTCACGACGACTCCCAGAGCGCGCGCAGACGCTCATTGAAGGGTGCGCCGAGGAGCTGCGGATTGTGCGTGTCGCCGAGCGTTGCCGATTCGGCGTCGAGCTGGCGCTCGAGCACGTCGCAGACCGCGTGCAACGCGCCTCTGCCGAACTGTCGGGCGCGGGGCGGTGCATCCTCCCAATCACCCCGTACGACAAGCACGCGCAAGCCGCGCAGCTCGCCGAAGGGGATCTCGGCTTCCCATGGCGGTCGTTCGTGCCACGACGACCTGGCTGCTTCCAGGTCTGGACCGGTCAGCTCCTGTCGGCGCGCGTCGAAGCCGAAGGCGTTTCGGAAGCGAAGCTGGTAGTCGGCCGGATCCGCCGCCTGCGCGATTGCGGTCTGCACGCGGAAGATGAACTCGTCGACGAGGGGGTTGCCGCGCACAAGACCGAGCGCGGGCGGCTCGATCACGGTCAGCGAGCGAACGTGTTCGCGGCCACGAGCAGCGGCGAGCAGCGACACGACCCCACCGTAGGAGTGGCCAACGAGGTGGACGTCGTGATCGAGCAGGCTGGCGACATCGTCCGCGTCGCGGTCGAAGTCCACGCGGCCGTCTGAAGGACTGGCACCGAAGCCACGCCGGTCGACGAGGAGGAGCCGGTACGAATCTGAGAGTGGACGCTGCTCCCTCCACGTCTCTTCGCCGCGCCCGAAGCTGCCGTGGACGAAGACGGCCGGGTCACCGTTACCCCAGGTCGTGACGTTCAGCCCGACGGCGCGCTGCACCCGCCGAGCCTAACGCGGGTCTCAGGCGGAAACGGCGGCGTTGAGCGTCGGCAGGTCGGGCTCGAACACCGACGGCTGCCGCCGGAACGCTGCGAAGAACGTATCCACCACGGCAGGCGCGAACTGCGTGCCCCGGCAACTCCGGACCTCCGCTGCCGCTTCCTCCAGGGAAATCGCGCGGCGATAGGGACGATCCGTCGTCATCGCGTCCCACGCGTCCGCCAGCCCGACGACACACGACTCCACCGGGATCGCATCGCCGGCAAGCCGGTCCGGATAGCCGTTCCCGTCCCAGCGTTCGTGATGGTGGCGGATTAGCGGCACCGCTTCTCGAAGGCGGCTGAAGTGCGCGAGGATGGCGGCGCCGTCCGCAGGATGCCGCGGATCACATCGAACTCGAGCGACTGGCGCTGGATGGACGAGGTGAGCACCAGGCCGAGGAAGATCGCAGAAATGACGAGGACGCCGGCGCTCGCCAGCAAGAAGACACGGAGAAGCGTGACCGAGCGGTGAAGTGCCCAGCCACCGGAAAGCCTTGGAGCCGCATGAGACGACACGTCTTCCTCGGCGCGTATCGGCTCGTGCCAAGGATGACTTGAGAGGCCCAAACCTAGAATCGCCCCGTGGATCTCGACCTCGTCTTCCTCGGCACCGCCGGCTCGATGCCGACGGCGCAGCGCGCTCCCGCCGCCCTGCTGGTGCGGCGAGGAGGCGAGCGGCTCCTCTTCGACTGCGCCGAGGGGACGCAGCGACAGCTCCTCCGGTCCTCGGTCGGGCTGGTCGAGCTTCGGGAGGTGTTCGTCACCCACTTCCACGCCGACCATGTCCTCGGCCTGCCCGGCATGTTCAAGACCTTCGCCCTGCGCGGCCGGGAGCTGCCGTTGGACGTCTACGGCCCTCGCGGTCTGGTCGAGCTCCTCGGCTCCCTCAAACGAGTGGTCGGGAAGCTGACGTACGAGCTCGTCCTCCACGAGCTTGCGCCGGGTGACGTGCTCGAGCGGGACGCCTACCGGCTCGCGACCTTCACCGTTGCCCACGGCGTTTCAGCGCTTGGCTGGTCGCTGATCGAGACTACGCGGCCGGGACGGTTCGATGTCGAAGCCGCCGACGCGCTCGGTGTGCCCGACGGACCGGCCCGCGGCATCCTCCAGAACGGCGAGTCAGTCACGCTGCCTGACGGGAGCACGGTCACCCCGGACGAAGTCCTCGGGCCGCCCCGACCAGGACGCAAGGTGGTGATCACCGGCGACACGGCTCCGGCCGACTCCGTGGTCGAGGCGGCATGGGGCGCGGACGTGTTCGTGACCGAAGCGACCTTCTCCGAGGAGGAACGTGAGCGCGCCCGGGAGACGATGCACCAGACGGCTGCCCAGGCCGCAGAGGTCGCCCGCCGAGCGGAGGTCGGACTGCTCGCCCTCACGCATCTCTCCAGCCGGTATTTCGGTCCTGAGATTGCCCGCGAGGCGCGGGAGATCTTCCCCGAGGCGGTCGTGCCGCGCGACTTCGACGTCGTCGAGGTGCCGTTCGCCGAGCGGGGCTCGCCCCGCCTCGTCAAAGGGGGCGCGCTCCACCGTCGCGAGCCCGAGGCCGTATCATCGGCGCCGGAATGACGGGCATGGTGCGAGTCGCCGTCGCCGGCGACGTCAATGAGGCCGAGGAGATCCAGGAGATCCTCCGCTCTGCCGGGATCGACTCCGAGCTCGGCGCCGGGGAGGACGATTCCGTGACCGTCTCCGTGCCCGAGACGTCCGTCGAACAGGCGCAAGACGCGATCGAAGCGATGACCGAGCCGGACGACCTCGTCGGCGAGCCGTAACCGCGCGAAAGCTGCGCTTCCGCGCGGGTTGTTGCACTGCGCTTCGCGCGGAACGCACGCGGGCTGAGGCCCGCGTGCTCCTATGGGGTTGGTCTTGAGCGGCTGCCGTGGTCCACGGGCGGCGGCGCCCGAGGCGTCGCCGCCCGAGTGAGTCCGGCCTCCTCTAAGGGCGGGCTCCGCCTGCCCTTGGCTCCGGCCCGCTGTGGTGTCGATGGACGCGCGGTTCAAGCAGAGCCATCAAGGCCGGAGGGTAAGACCAGGGCGAAGCCCGGGCTTAGCCGCAGGCGAACTGATGCGGGCGCGGCCGCCTCCGGCGCCCGTGCCCGCACGGAAGGGAACACTGTCCGAGCACCAACCCCAAAAAGAGTGCGCGGGCTCCGCCCGCGTACGTTCCCCGCGACAAGCGGCGTACCTAAATCCGGGCGAAGGCATAGCCTTCGTCCGGTGCGCGGAGTAGGCTTCGCGCGACCCGAACCCCTTTAACCCGGTCCAGTGAGGCCGGAAAGGAGTCGAATGCAGCTGCCTGCGCACACGTCGGCGGAAAAGGTCCTGATGGACGCGGACGCACTCCGCCGGACGCTCTCCCGGATCGCCCACGAGATCATCGAGGCGAACCCGGACCTGACCCGGGTCGCGCTCGTCGGAATCCAGACGCGCGGCGTCCCGCTCGCTCAGCGCCTGCGCCGCCTCGTCGGCGAGCGCGCCGGCGAGGAGCCGGCGCTCGGCGCTGTCGACATCACCTTCTATCGCGACGACGTCCAGGTTCGCGGCGGCGGCGCGCCTCGCCATCCGCAGCCGGTCGTTCGGTCGACCGCGCTCGACTTCCCGCTGGAGGGCAAGACGGTCGTCCTCGTCGACGACGTGCTCTACACCGGTCGGACGATCCGGGCCGCGATCGAGGCGCTCTTCGACTACGGACGCCCGGAGCGCATCCAACTGGCCGTGCTCGTCGACCGCGGACACCGCCAGCTCCCGATCAGGCCCGACTACGTCGGCAAGAACCTTCCGACCTCGCGCGACGAGCGCATCCAGGTGCAGCTGGTCGAGGTGGACGAGGTCGACCGCATCCTGCTCGTCCCCGCACCAGAGGAGAGTCACGATGGCTGACATCCGCGTCATGCGGGAGGACCTGCGTCCGCCCGCCCCGCCGCCGCGGCGGCACTTCATCTCGATCAAGGACGTCACGCGCGACGACATCGAGCGCCTGCTCGCGACCGCGCGCACCTTCGAGCGCAGCCTCGAGCGCGAGGTCAAAAAGCTGCCGACGCTCAAGGGACGCCTCGTGATCAACGTCTTCTACGAGTCGTCGACGCGGACGTCCTCGAGCTTCGAGCTCGCGGCCAAGCGGCTCTCCGCCGACACCATGTCCATCAAGTCGAGTGGTTCCTCCGTCGACAAGGGCGAATCGCTGAAAGACACTGCGATCACGCTCGGCGCGTACGACCCTGACGTGATCGTCCTCCGGCATCCCCAGATCGGCGCGCCGCACCTCGTCGCGCGCGTCACTGACGCACACATCGTCAACGCCGGCGACGGCAAGCACCAGCATCCGACCCAGGCGCTGCTCGACCTCTACACCATGCGTGAGGCGCTCGGCCGTCTCGAGGAACTGCACGTCGCGATCGTCGGCGACGTTCTCCACTCTCGCGTGGCGCGATCGCTGGTTCAGGCGCTCGGATTGATGGGGGCACGCGTCACGCTCGTCGGCCCGCCTGCCCTCCTCCCGCGCGGCGTCGAGGCGATGGGCTGCGAGGCCACGACCGACATCGCGGCGATCGGCGCAGCCGATGTCGTCTACGTCCTGCGGATGCAGCGGGAGCGCATGCAAGAAGGGGCGAACTACGTGCCCTCCCTACGCGAGTACACCGCGCGCTGGGGAGTGACGCCCGAGCGTCTGCGCCCGGGACAGAAGGTGATGCATCCGGGCCCCATGAACCGGGGCGTCGAAATCGACCCGCAGGTCGCAGACCACGCGGATGCGCTGATAGAGACGCAGGTCCGCGCGGGCCTCGTGACGCGGATGGCGGTGCTCTACGACCTCTTGACCACCGGGCCGATCGGCGTCAAGACCGAGACCGCGCTGGAGGTGGCGTGATGCTGGCCGGCAAGGACGCACCCAAGGAGAACCTTGTCGTTCGCCGCGCGCGCGTCTTCGATCCCGTCACTGGAGTCGACGCCACGCTCGACGTCCGCATCGACGAAGGCATGATCGCCGCTCTAGGTACATGCCTGGACACCAATTCCCACCGGGTGATCGAGGCCGACGGGTTGCTGCTGGCGCCCGCGTTCGTGGACCCGCACGTACATCTGCGCACGCCCGGACGCGAGGACGAGGAGTCGATCGCATCGGGAACTGCCGCCGCTGCAGCTGGCGGGTATTGCGCGATCCTGGCGATGCCGAACACAGATCCGGTCGTCGACTCGGCGGCCACGCTCGGCTCGCTCGTCGACACCGCGCGCGCGGAAGCTGACATTCCGGTCGGTTTCCTTGCGGCCATCACGAAAGCTCAGGCTGGAGCCGAGCTGACGGAGATGGCCGAGCTGGCCGATGCGGGTGCTGTTGGCTTCTCGGATGACGGTGTACCCGTTTCCACGCCGGGGCTCATGCGCAGGGCCTTGCAGTACGGAGCGGTGACCGGCCGACGGCTCGCTCTTCATTGCGAGGAGACGACGCTGTCGCGCGGCGGCCAGATGCACGAGGGTGAGGTGTCGGCCGAGCTCGGCTTCACGGGCTATCCATCCGTCGCCGAGAGCCTGATGGTCGAGCGCGACCTTGGGCTGGCTGCCTACGAACGCCAGCCCGTACATCTGCTGCACCTGTCGGCGTGGGAGTCGGTGCAAGCCGTACGCCGTGCCCGCGCCGAGGGCGTGACCGCGACTGCAGAGGTGACTCCCCACCACCTGTGCTTGACGGACGAAGCCGTTCGCTCGCTCGATCCGAATCTCAAGATGAATCCACCGGTCAGGTCGCCCTCCGATCGAACCGCGCTTGTCGAGGGCCTCAAGGACGGGACGATCACTGCGATCGCGACGGATCACGCGCCGCACGCACGCCACGAGAAGGAAGTCCCCTTCGAGGCCGCGCCGTTCGGCGTCACCGGTCTCGAGACCGCGTTTGCTGCGCTCTACACGAACCTGGTGGAGCCCGGACTCCTCCCGCTGGGGACCCTGCTCGAGCGGATGTCGAGCGGGCCTGCACGGATCTACGGGCTGGACGAGCCGCGCATCGCGGTCGGCTCTGTCGCCAACCTCGTCCTGCTCGACCTGAAGGCGAGCTACCGGATCACGGAGGACCTCTTCAAGTCGCGCTCCGTCAACTCGTGGCTGCTCGGCCAGACCG
>JBKOWS010000092.1:0-9435 GCA_046724565.1 Actinomycetota bacterium
GACCTCGCATCGGCACAGGCGCAGCTCGAGGCGCGCCATCTGCGCGCCCGGCTCGTCTGGCGGCTGACCGACACCACGGCTCCGGGCCAGGTGCTGGAGCAGATCCCGGCAGGCGGAACGACCGTCTACCAGGGCGCGCAGATACGTCTAACGGTTGCGCGAACGCTGCGCTGGGTGAAACTCTTCGCCGCTTCAGGCGCTCGGGAATACGAAAGCGATGCCTTCAGCGTGCCCGGGCGCTGGCGCATCCGCTACCGGCTCGTCGCGAACGACTTCGGCCTCTCACTTGCCCAGTTCGGCTGGTCGGGTGACGGGTCGTCCTCAGGCGGCGGCAGCTTTCTCGCAAGCGCAAGCGGCGGGCCGCGCACATATCGCGTCCCCGACGGCGCCGGCATCTATCGATTGGCCGTGCGCCCCTACGCAGGCACACGCTGGTACGTCGAGGTCGATGTGCTGAAGTAGCGGACGCGGCACCTCGGCGCCGCCGGCGTCAACCAGCGGGGCATTACCTAGCGACCGGCCGCGGCGACGCCCGCACGCGCCAACATCCGCCGCAGGTCGACGATCATCTGCTGGTCGACGTCCTTGCCGTGCGGCCGACGAAGCACCTCGGTCTCGCCTCCGAGCGTGACCGTGAGGTTTCCCGCGTGGTCCTCGGTCACAGCACCGACGGCTTCGAGTAGCGACGTCACCTGGCGCCATTCGATGTTGCCGCTCGACGGATGGCTGAAGATTCGTTCGAGCGTGTCGCGGTGCCTGTTGCTGAGGTTCGTGGTCAACGCCTCCGGGATCCTCTTTCTCGGATCAGGTGAGCGGTCTGTCCGATCAAACGCACGAGCGCAGGGGAGTGATGATAACCGGCGCCTCACGGCCGATGTGGGTCGCGTTCTTCGTTTTTGCCGGCACGACGGTCCTCGGGCATTGCACATCTATCGGCGGACACACGCGTTCGGTGCGCACCTTGCGTGGCGTCGTGATCGGCTTGCCGACCCTCACCGAGTCAGCAAGCAGGCTGTTACGCATTTCCCGAGGACACCGGCTTTGCGTGGGGAATCGTGTACTCGTGGATCGCTTGCGTGAGCTCGAGGATCTGATTTGACAGTTCGAGCAGTTGCTCGTTCTGTTTGTCCTCTTCCTTAACTGTCTGCCATTGCTGGTCGGCAATCACTTGACGCTTCGCGTCGGCTCGGTTCTGGCTGATCATCACGAAGGTCGAGAGGAAGATCGCCTCGAGCGAGACAATCATCGTCAACAGGCCGTACGGGTACTTCTCGACCCCCAGGCCGATCCAGCAGCTGAACCAGATGATGTGGATGTAGACGAACCACATCGATCCGGCGAACGTCGTAATCTGGTCCGCGATCCTGTTCTGGGCGCTCTCAGCTCGCTTCTTGGCGTGCTCGATGAGCACAGGGTTTGGTTCGAGCGAGAGGTGAGAAACGTTTTTCAGAAGAGCCGATTGCTCCATCGTTAAGCCGCTCCTTCCGGCTCGGCAGCACGGACCTCGAAAGGCCCGTGCTGCCGGCGGCGCTGTTAGTACGCGACGAGAATGTGGTCCTTTACGCGTGTGACGCCGGGTGCCGCCCACGCGGCCGCGATCGCCTCGTCGTGATCGGCCCAGGAGCTGACCGTTCCTCGGAGGGTGATCGTCCCGTCAGAGCTCTCGACCGAGACGCTCTCCGCGTCCAGCTTCGCGTTCCGCTCCATCGCCTTCTTGATCGAGTGCCCGACGTCCTGTGCGGTCGGTCCCGGGGGCAGGAGCTCGATCTCGTCCTCGACTCCCATCACGCCGAGGAGGTTGCCGGCGACCGATTCCGCCTCGTCGCGCTCGTACTGCCAGTTGGCGTTTCCGGTCAGCTTGACGACGCCGTTGTCGACCTTCGCGTCGATCGTCGACGGAACAAGGCTGTCGAGTGTCAGCGCCTGTAGGACGGCGCCGCGGAGATCGGCGTCCGAGCGCCGGTCATCGTTCAGGATGCGCACCTCGAGCTCGTTCTTGACGTTCTTGACCCCGTAGACGCGCTCGGCGTCGTGTTTTGCTTCCTGCTTCTCGCGGAAGCTGCCGACCGTGCCGCGCAGCGTTACGACATCGTCGGCGACTGAGACTGCGATCGCTGCGCTGTCGACCTTGGGGTCCCAGTGGAGCTCGTCGGTGACGTAGCGCGCCAAGTCGTTGTTTGACATGTTCGGATTCCTTTCGTCCCCGGCCGCGGGCACCGTGCCCGCGAAATCAACCGATACGTAACGATCATCGCCGTCGGCCGCTCGCACGACATCGGTGCGGCCGCTGAGTGCTTGCGGAAAGTTCGCGGTCAGCAGCTCAGGCAGGAACGCGCAGCGCTTGTCCGTCGCCTTGCGGGGCGAGGCGCCCGAGACTAGTGAGGAAGAGTGTGACCAGGACGCCGAAGAGGAACCCGCCGACGTGAGCGAAGAAGGCCACGCCGCCGCCGTTGGCCTTAGCACCGAACAGCCCGAAGTTGGCCTCGAAGAGCTGGTACAGGAACCAGAAGCCGAGGAAGAACCAGGCCGAGATCCGCACGGGGAAGATCACGACCAGCCCGAGCACGGTGGAGTTCGGATAGAGGATGAAGTAGGCGCCGAGGACGGCCGCGATCGCGCCGCTCGCTCCGAGGTTCGGCACGCGACCGTCGGCCGCGTTGCCGAAGGCCAGCGTCATCAGCGTCTGCGTCATCATCGCGACGAAGCCGCCCGCGAAGTAGAACGCGAGGTAGCGGAGATGGCCGAAAGCGTCCTCGACGTTCTTGCCGAACACCGCGAGGAACAGCATGTTCCCAAGGATGTGATCCCAGCTTCCGTGCAGGAACATCGCGGTGATCCAACTGACTCCCCACGGCTCCGGGCCTTGACAGGCGTGTGTGACCGTGCAGGGGTAGAAGGAGGCGTGAAACACGGACGACTGGAGATGCGGTAGCTCGTAGAAGAGCCAAACGGCGAAGTTGGCGACGATGATCGCGACGTTGACGATCGGGAAGCGCCGAGCCGGCATTCCGTCCGAGAGAGGCAGCATTTCAGCTCAGTGTGGTCGGATGGCGCTTCCCCGCCATCGGCGAGATCGCTGACGCGCTGCGCGAAACGGCGTGGCGTTGGCGTCGTGGTGTCTCGGCGGGAGGCTCATGATCGAGAACGAAGACGTCGATCATCGTCGCCACCGCAGAGGTAACGGGAATCGCCAAAATGACCGCGAAACCGCCGAACAGCAGACCGACGACGGACACGGAAACAAGTGTCACGAGCGGCGACAATCCGACCGATTTCCCAATCAGGTGCGGGTTTATGACGTAGCTCTGGAACTCGCGGACGACAACGAGCACAAGTAGCGCCAGGGCCGCGACGTGCACTGACTGCGGCAGACCGACCGCAAGAACGAGGATCGCGCCGATCAGCGGCCCGATCACGGGCACGATCTCCACGAGCCCCACGAAGCCGCCGACGAGCAACCAGTAGTTCAGACCGACGAGGTAGAAGCCCGCGCTCAGCACCGCGCCGACGATCACGACCATTAGGAACTTCAGGCGGGTGTAGGACCCGAGCCGCCGGTCGATCGCGAGGTAGGTCTGCCTGGCTTTCTCTCGCTTCGATTCGGGCGCGAGCGCCGAGAGCAGTTCGATCATCCGATCTCGTTCGGAGACCCAGTACCACGTAGCGGCAAGCGTGAAGAACGTCGCAACGACGGCACTCGTTGCCTTGTGCCCGTACGCCGCGATCGGGTGGAGCAGGTTCGACCCGTGCGGAAGCTGGTGCAGCTTGCGGTCGACCCATGCCAGCACGTCATGCCGGATCCCAGTGGAGTGACTCGCGGTTGCGCCGGATTGGTGCTCGTGGAGCGCCTGCGAGAGCTGGTGCAGTGCAGGCGGTACTGCGAGCCAGAAGAACAGGCCGAGTGTTCCGAGAACCAGGACGAAGAAGAAGAGGATCGCAAGCGATTGAGGGACGTGCCGGCGGCGAAGCCACTCGACCCCCGGTCGGATCGCGGCGGCGAAGGTGAGCGCAAGCAGCAGGAGAATCACGATGCTCCTCACCTTCCAGAGTCCGAACGCGAGCGCGACAACGACGACTGCGGCGGCCGTCGCCTTCGCAGCCGTGCGCGTGACATCGCTTGCCGCCATACGCCGAATGTTTTCGCAGGCGGTACGGCCCATGCATCGGTGAGTTCACCGACGAGTTGCGCAAAAGGCTGCACCGTCTCGGCGAATCCACGGATTCAGCGGACGAGTTGGGCGGCGAGACTCGATGGATGACGGAGGCCCAGCGCCTCGAAACACCGCCCGCCATTGCGTGGCGTCGCTACGTGCGGCCTGGACTGGTCGTCCTCGTCACCGGCGTTTCGCTCTACCTCCTGTTGCCGAGTCTGATCGCGGTCTTCTCCTCATGGAAGTCGCTCAGTCACTTGATGTGGTACTGGGCGGGCCTTGCCCTGGTTAGCGAAGGGGCGTCCGTTGCCCTGCTGTGGCAGCTCGACCGCATCGCGCTCCGTAGCGCGCAGGCTGCGGGAATTCCGCAGGGCGTCCGCGGGCTCTCCGATTCGGCGACCGCTGCCCTCGAGCGAGAGTCAAGCCGTACACCAATCAGGAGGTTCACCGATGGATTCGATCGTGGAACGAGCCGGGAAGTTGGCGGGGACCGAGCTGAAGCGGGTGCGGTGGGCGCTTGGAATCAACGGCGTCCTTTCGATCGCTCTCGCCGTGGTCATCCTCATCTGGCCCGGCATCAGCCTGTTCGCGCTTGCGATCGTGTTCGGCGCGTTCACGGCCGCCAACGGAGTCGTCGGGCTCATCGCTGTGATCCGCGGGCCGGCCATCAGCGGACGCGGCTGGCTCGTTCTCTCGAGCCTGGTCAGCATCGCGTTCGGCGTTGCCGTGCTCGTCAGGACGGATCTCTCCGCGCTCGCCCTGCTCTACGTGGTCGGCGCGTACGCGATCTCGCTCGGGGTCATCACGATCGGCGGCGGGTTCTGGCTTCCTCTCAACGGAGGCGACAGGGCCATGCTGACGCTGACGGGCATTGTCTCGATCCTGTTCGGGATCGTGATCTTCGCGAAGCCCGGTGACGGCGCGATCGTACTGCTCGCGCTGATCGCTGCGTTCGAGCTCGTGAAAGGCGTCAGCGAGCTCGTCGTCGCGATCGGCTGGAAGCGCCTGTTCGAGCGCGACCTGAAGAGCGCGTTCGAGAGCCTGCGGGCGAGGCCGCAGGCGGCGTCGTAGTACTCAGGCGGCGTGCCGACCTCCCGTCGGCGCGCCGCATTCTTTCTGCAGCAAGTCGGCGATCCATCCGATGCCGCCGCGCAGACGAGGAGGGACCATGACGGGCATGATCCATCTCACGAGCCCACAGACGATGCCGGTGATCGCAGCCGCGGTGGCCGGCTGGCTCATGGTGCGCGCAGGCGCGAGCAAGCGACTTCTCACCTTGCGAACGCCGCCACGTTGCGCGGCCTGCGGACGACGCCGCACAGCGCGCCGTTGTGATTGCACGTGACGCGCCTGGCCGATCATCTCAACCGCGCGTTGCCGCTCCCGTGAGCTCCACGATCCTCGTCTTCTTCGGGACGTTTCTCGCCAGCGCCGTGGAGGCGGTCGAGGCACTGACGATCGTTCTTGCCGTCGGAGTCGTCCGCGGCTGGCGGTCGACACTCGTCGGCGTCGGCGCCGCCACCATTGTGCTCGGCGCGACCGTGGCCGCACTTGGGCCCGCCCTGCGGCTGATCCCGATCGGCACGCTTCGCTTCGTCGTCGGTGCACTGCTGCTCGCGTTCGGTCTGCAATGGCTGCGCAAGGCCATCCTCCGCGCCGCCGGCTATCGCTCCCAGCGTGACGAGGCGGCTGCCTTTGCCCGCGAGCGCGCCGACGCCGGCGCGGCTCCGGCCGCAGCGCACAACCGAATGGACTGGTACGCGTTCACGGTGTCGTTCAAAGGCGTCTTGCTGGAGGGACTCGAGGTCGCCTTCATCGTCGTCAGCTTCGGCGGCACCCAGGGCAGGCTCGGCCTGGCGGCGGGAGCCGCGGCCGCCGCGGTCGTTCTCGTCGTTGCAGTCGGTCTCCTCGTCCGCGGCCCCCTCGAGCGGGTGCCGGAGAACTCGCTCAAGTACGTGGTCGGCTTGCTACTGACGAGCTTCGGCGTTTTCTGGGGCGGCGAGGGTGCCGGCGTCGAGTGGCCGGGAGCCGATCTCGCGATTCTCGGCATCCTCGCCTTTCTCTCGCTTGTCTCGTATGCGCTCACGCGTGAGCTTCGGCGGCGTCGGCTCACGCTCCGTCCGGCCGTCGCTTCGTCATGAGATTCCTGCGTTCGTTCGCTCTCTTCTGGTGGAACTTCATCGTCGGCGACGACTGGCGAGTCGCGCTTGGGCTCGTCGGCGGACTCAGCCTTACATGGCTCTTGGAGCGGGGCGACGAGTCGGCCTGGTGGCTGCTTCCGCTCGTCGTGGCGGGACTCCTCGTCGGCTCGGTCTGGCGCGAAGCGTCAGGCGGCGAGACGGTAGGCGACTAGCGCGAGCGCAAGCACCACGAGCACGGCGATCGCCGCCACGAACGGGACTTCACCGAGCAGGATCAGCGGCGTCTCGGCGCTTTCCCCTACGTCAGCGACGTCCTCGAGCTTGCGCAGCTTCCGCACACCGTCGCGAGTTCCCATGCATTCGTACAGCGTCGACATCCTCGGGGGACGCAGCATCCGAGGACGCCGCGATGGGTTGCGGAGTCCGCGCAGAGAATCGGCGGATCGACCGACGCTCGCCGTGACCTCCGAATGGAAGACTTGGAACGAACCCTGACGAAGGAGACACGATGAACGACGCCCAGATCCTCATTTGCTACGACGGCTCCGACGACGCTCAGCGTGCCATCGACGCAGCGGCAGACCTCCTCGGGCCGCGCCGCGCTGTCGTCCTGGATGTCGGCCCGCCGCTGACAGCCGCGGAGAGCCTCGCTGTGACAGCGCCGGTGGCGCCCGGTGCGGCCTTCGAGGAGCTGAACAAGGACGATGCCCGGCAACGCGCACGAGCCGGCGCGGAACTGGCGCGACGTGCGGGCTTCGACGCCGAGGCACGAGCCAATCTGGGCGCACCGACCTGGGAAGGGATCGTGGACGTCGCCGACACGATCGATGCTGCCGTGATCGTGCTCGGGTCGCGCGGCCTCAAGGGAGCCCGCGAAGTCTTCGAGGGGAGCGTCTCGCACGAAGTCGCCGAACATGCGGGACGGCCTGTCCTCATCGTGCCGCCGCACGAACGTCCTTGAGCGCCATGAGAAGACTTCGCTGGAGAGACAGCAACAAACATCGCACCCGGGAAGCACGAGTGGTCGGCGGGCCGAACAATGGCCTACTGGTTTCTGTCAAAGAAAAAGACGGTGACTTCGTCTATCCAGATTTGATGGACTTTTCCCACTACACCTTTGATCCCGAAGCGTGGGAGTTCCGATACACGCCTAGCCAGCGTTGACCGCTGATCGACTGGCCAGTCCCAATCGACGCCGATTGCGTCTCCGACTCGCTTCGCTTCCTCGGTCGTTGTCCGTGTCATTGCGCGTCAAAGCGACGCGGGCGGGCCGGAGAGTCGCGGCCGCCCGCGTCCGCAGGCAGACGCCTCCTAGTACGCCACCGTCATGTTGTCGTGCACCGACGTGACCCCCGGCGCCGCCCAGGCGGCGTCGATCGCCTCGTCGTGCTCGGCCCATGAGCTCACGTTTCCGTCGATGGTCACCGTGCCGTTGTCGGACGAGATGTACAGGTCGTCTGCGTCGAGTGCGGCGTTCCGCTTGAACGCCTTCCTGATCGACTCCTGCACGTCGCCGGCGCTCGGCGTCGGGTCGTTGAGCTCGATCTCGTCGATGACGTCGAGCGCACCGACGATGTTGGAGGCGAGGAGCTCCGCCTCGTCACGCTGGTACTGCCAGTCGGCGGTGCCGGTCAACGTGACGAAGCCGTCCTCCACCTTCGCGTCCACGGTCGCCGGGACGAGGCTGTCCAGCATGAGTGCCTGGAGCACGTCGCCGCGAAGGTCGGCGTCCGCGCGCTTGTCGTCGTCCATCAGCTTCACCTGCAGCTGGTTGTCGACCGAGATCACGCCGAACACCCGCTGGGCGGCCTTCGTTGCCTCGCGCTTCTCTCGCAGGCTCCCGACCGTGCCACGCAGGGTGATCGTCCCGTCGCTCGCGGAGACCGCGATCGAGGAATTGTCCAGCTTCGGATCCCAGAAGAGCTCGTCGCTGACGTCCGTCGCCAGCTCGTTGTCCGAGGACATTGCGTCCTCCTTTCGTTGGGATATCGGACGCTGGAATGGTCGGCTCGCCGAGCTCCGCGCCGCATCGGAGTCCCTCCCGAATGGCTGCGGAAAGGACGAGGGTTCCTCACCGGGCGTCGCGAGGAGCACAATGATCCCTGGGCTCGAGGAGGGATCGACGTGCGTTTGCGATTCGTACCGCCTGTGCTGCTCGTGATTGCCGTGATCGCCGGTGCGTTCGCGGTGGCGTGGATCGAATCCCTACGCGACGGAGTGCTCGTGCTTGCCGGCGGGCTGGCTCTCGCCGCCGTCACTGGCGCGCTCGCCGTCACGATGGAGCGGCGCAGGCGCGCGATGCGTGAGGTCGAGCGGTACTTCACGCTCTCACCGGAGATGGTTATCCTCGCGGGCTTCGACGGCTACTGGAAGCGCGTGAATCCGGCCGTCGAGGCGGTTCTTGGTTACACCGAGCGCGAGGCGCTTGCGCGCCCGTTCATGGAATTCGTCCACCCGGACGACCGCGAGCGCACGGAGGAGGAGGCACGTCGCGTGGTGGGAGGCGCGACGTCTTTTGCGTTCGAGAACCGGATTGTTTGCAAGGACCGCTCCTACAAATTGATCGAGTGGACGGTGACGCCCGTCCCCGAGGAGCGCGTGATGTACGGCGTTGGACGCGACATCACCGAGCGACGCCGCAGCGAGAGCGAACAAGCTGCGCTTCGCCGCCTGGCGACACTGGTCGCGCAAGAAGTTCCCCAATCGGAGGTGTTCAGCGCAATCGCCGAAGAGATCAGGCGGCTCCTGGGCACAGAGGAGATCCGAATGCTGCGTCTCGACAGCGACCGCAGCGCGGTCGTGGTAGGGACCTCGGGCCGTCGAGACGCGTTCCCGCTCGGCTCGCGCCAGCAGCTGGAAGGCGACACGGTCGCATCGCGAGTCCTCCGAACGGGGCGCACGGCACGAATCGACAACTACGCGGAGGCGGGCGGGACGCTCGCAGAGACTGCGCGCTCGGTCGGTGTCCGCGCCGTGGTGGGCGCCCCGATTCTGGTGGAGGGAAGGCTGTGGGGCGCGATCACCACCAGGTCGACCAGCGACGAGCCGCTGCCCCCGGATACCGAGTCCCGTCTCCTCCACTTCACGGAGCTGATGGCCACCGCGATTGCGAACGCCGAGGCACGCGAAGCGCTCCAGCGTCT
>JBKOWS010000018.1:0-3325 GCA_046724565.1 Actinomycetota bacterium
ACGATCAGGTTGATGACGACGAATGCGAGCGCCGTCACGAGCGCGAAGCCCTGCACCTGCTGGTAGTCGCGCGCGATGATCGCGTCGATGCCGAAGGTGCCGAGGCCCGGCATCGCGAAGAGCGTCTCCACGACGATGGCCCCCCCGATGAGGAAGCCGACCTGGAGGCCCATCACGGTCACGGTCGGGATGAGCGCATTCTTCAGGGCGTGCTTCAGCACGACCGGCCCCTCGCTCAGGCCCTTGGCGCGGGCGGTCGTGACGTACTCGGTGCGGATGACCTCGAGCATGCTGGCGCGAAGCAGCCGCGTGAGGAGCGCGGCCCGCCCGACGCCGAGCGCCAGCGCGGGCATCAGGACGTGTTGCGTATTGCCCCACAGGCCCGCCGCACAGACCACGGTCCGGCACGTGCCGGGCAGGTACACCCAGCCCGAGCTCGGCAGCCACCCGCCCAGGCCGACCGAGAAGACGAGGAGCAGCAGAACACCGAGGAAGAACTCGGGAATGGAGACCCCGACCATGGCCACGGACGTGGCGGTGTAGTCGGCCCAGGTGTTCTGACGCAAGGCCCCGATGATGGCGGCCGGGATCGCGATCGCGAGCGCCACCGCCATCGAGAGGACGATCAGCTCGAGGGTGACTGGGAGACGTACCAGGACGTCGTAGAGAACGGGGCGTCCCGAGAGGATCGAGGAGCCCCAGTCGCCTTGCACCAGCTTGGCGAGCCATATGAAGTACTGAACCAGGACGGGCTTGTCGAGCCCGTACTCTTGGCGGGCCTTGATCGCGTTTTCCTCGGTGTACGCGTCGCCGAGCAACGAGACGACGGGATCGCCCGGGATCGACCGCATCATGACGAACACCACGAACGTGATTCCGAGGATAGTCGGAATGATCTGCAGCAGCCGACGCAGGATGTAGGTTCGCATCTCCCGCCCCGGTTACTTCTCCAGCCAGACCCGGTCGTAGTGCACTTCGAACTCCGCGTTGTACGTGTAGCCCTTCATCCACGGCTGCGCGACCATGTAGAAGGGCGAGCCCGAGATCGTGTTCCAGTAGAGCTTGTCGACGCTGAACTCCTGGAACTCCTTGGCGATTGCCTTGCGCTTGACCGGATCCATCTCGCGCGCGTAGCGGGCGTAGTAGTCGTCCACCTTCGTGTCGGTGTGGCGCGTGTGGTTCCAGGAGGCCTGAGTCGTCGAGAGGAATCCGTTGCTGTCCAGCGTGAGCAGCGACAAGAGATCCTCGACGTACATGTCCCACGGCCCGTCCTGGTTGGCCGCGGCCATCCAGGTGACCTTGTCCACGAGCCGGATGTTCGCGGTCACGCCGATCCGCGACATCTGCTCCTTGATGACGGTGGCGATCACGTTGAAGACACTCTTCTCGGTGTTGGTCATGAGCTCGAACGTCAGCGGCTTCTGCGGGCCGTACCCGGCCTCCGCGAGCAGGGCCTTGGCCTTCGCCTGGTCGTACGGGCACATGCTCGTGACGTCGACGGTGTCCAGCGTACCGGGCGGGATGATCCCGACCCACGGTGTGGCCTGGCCCTTGAAGGCGATCTTCACGATCTCCTTGCGGTCGATCCCGTAGCAGCCGACGGCCTTGCGAACGCGCACGTCGCTGAAGATCGGGTGCGGCGCCCGGTCCTTGGACATGGGCTTGCCGTCCTTCGGGATGGTGACCCGCATCTGCGCCACCATCGGCGTGGTCTCCTTGCCGGTCATGATCAGGGCGCGCGGGTTCTGCGCCCGCATCGTGTCGACGTGCTCGGGCGAGAACGAGGCGATGAAGTCGACCTCGCCGGCCTTGAACGCGGCCATCTCGGTGATGGGATCCTTGATGACCCGGATGATGACGCGGTCCAGATAGGGCAGCCCGGGCTGGAAATACTTGTCGAACCGGTCCATGACCAGATGGCTGCCCTTCACCCACTCGACCAGCTTGAATGGTCCACAGCCGATCACCGCGCCGGGCTTGCCCTGCTTCCTGTCCTCGAGCGTGAACTTCTGGGTGGCCGTCGGCGAGTAGAGGATCAGCCCCGTCCGGTAGCCGGCCAGCATGTGCAGCATGAAGGCGTACGGGTGCTTGAGCCGGATTTGCACCGTCGAGGGATCGAGCACCTCGACCGAGTGCACCGACTCGTAGAACGTCCGCATGCCCGAGCCGGTGGCCGGGTCCATCAGGCGATCGATGCTGAACTTGACGGCGGCGGCATCGACCTTGGTGCCGTCGTGGAAGAGGACGTTCGGTCTGAGCTTGAAGGTGTGGAGCAGGCCGTCGGGCGAGATCTGCCACGAGTCCGCGGCATCGCCCACGAACTTGCCGTCGGGCGTGATGTTGACGAGACCGCACCCGACGTTCATCGCGACCCACATCATTTCGTAGCCGGGGGCGGTGTGGAAGTCGAGATGGGCGATCTCGTTGCCGTACGAAACCTTGAGAGTTCCCCCGCGCTTGGGTGCCTGCGCCTCGCCGGCCCGGCCGGCGAGCAGGCCGAGGATCGAGCCGATTCCGATGAAGAGGCCCAGAACCGGGCGAATCGAACGCATGAGGATCGTCCTCCTCTAGTGTTCAGCTATTTGTCGAGCCAGACCTTCTTGTACGCGACCTTGAACTCCGCCTGGTAGACGTAGTCCTTCATCCACGGCTGCGCGACCTGGTAGAACGGCGAGCCGGAGATCGTATTCCAGTACAGCTTGTCGACGCTGTACTCCTGGAACTCCTTCGCGATGGCCTTGCGCTTGGCCGGATCCATCTCGCGCGCGTAGCGCGCGTAGAAGTCGTCGATCTTCGTGTCGATGTGGCGTGAGTGGTTCCAGGCCGCCGTGCTGGCGGACAGGTACGAGTTCTGGTCCACGGTCAGGAGGGAGGCCAGATCCTCGATGAACATGTCGAACACGCCATCCTGCGTCGACGTGACCAGCCAGGTCGTCTTGTCGACGAGCTTGATGTTCGCGGTCACGCCGATCCGCGCCATCTGCTCCTTGATGACGGTGGCGATCACGTTGAACACCGACTTCTCGGTATTGGTCATCAGCTCGAAGGTGAGCGGCTTCTGCGGGCCGTAGCCGGCCTCGGCGAGCAACGCCTTGGCCTTTGCGGGGTCATAGGGACACACGTGGTTGACGTCCACCGTGTCCATGGTGCCGGGCGGGATGATTCCGGCCCACGGTGTGGCCGAGCCCTTGTAGGCGATCTTGACGATCTCCTTGCGGTCCATGCCGTAGCAGGCGACGGCCTTGCGCACCCTGATGTCGTTGAAGATGGGGTGCGGCGCGCGGTTCTTCGACATCGGCTTTCCGTCCGCCGGGACAGTAACCTT
>JBKOWS010000171.1:0-9403 GCA_046724565.1 Actinomycetota bacterium
CCCAACAGCGGGCACGGCTGGATGTGCAGGCTCCTCGACAGCGGCGCCCTTGGGATCGCCGGCTTCGAACGTGTCCGGAAGTACGAGCTCGAGCCGGAGGCTTGAAACCTCGTAGGCCGGGCATCTGCCTCTTCGCCCTCGGGGCGGTCGCGGTGCTCGCCTCGGCGTGTTCGGGAAACGACCGCGGCGCGTCTTCCACGCCCGCCGTCCCTGTGGGCAGGCCGGCGGCAACGTTCCAGGAGCAACTCGTGCGCGACGTTCGAGCGGTGTCTCCGTCCGTCGTCCAGATCGCAACCGCGTCGGGCCTCGGCTCCGGCGTCGTCTACGACAACAAGGGAAACATCGTCACGAACGCGCACGTCGTTGGCGGCGCGAAGACGTTCAAGGTAACGCTGGCCTCGGGAAGCCACACCGGAAAGCTCGTCGGCTCCTTTCCACCGGACGACCTCGCCGTCGTCCACGTGGAAGGGGCGACGCCGAAGGCGGCCTCGTTCGCGGATTCGTCGAAGATCGCCGTCGGTGATGTCGCGCTCGCGATCGGCAATCCGCTGGGCCTGCGCTCGAGCGTCACGGATGGGATCGTGTCGTCGCTCGGCCGGACCGTCAGCGAGGGAAACGGAGTCGTTCTTCCCTCGGTCATCCAGACGAGCGCTGCGATCAACCCTGGGAACTCGGGCGGCGCGCTCGTGAATCTCGCCGGACAGGTGATCGGGATTCCGACGCTCGCTGCACTCGACCCAGAGCTCGGCGGGGCACAGGCGCCTGGGATCGGCTTTGCAATCCCGAGCAACACGGTGCGCCGCATCGCAGACCAGTTGATCGCGACCGGAAAGGTGCAGAGCTCGGGACGTGCGTTCCTCGGCGTGCGCGTGAGCTCCATCGTCGGCGGAGGCGTCCTGGTTGCCGGCGTCACTCCAGGCGGTCCTGCGGCAAAGGCCGGGATCAAGCCTGGCCAGATCATCGTGGCGCTCGACAAGAAGCCGACTCCGACGGCGGACGTGCTGGTCGAGGTGCTCGCCAACCTGAAGCCCGGTCAGCAGGTACCGGTGAAGCTGGTGGAGCGGAACGGCAAGACGGTGACCGTGAAGGTCACGCTCGGCGAGCTGCACGGCAGCTGACAGACTCCGCAGGATGAGCGCCCAACTCGAGGGCGGCTGTTCCTGCGGGGAGGTTCGCTACCGGCTTAGGTCAGGGCCGCTCTTCACCCATTGCTGCCATTGCCTGAACTGCCAGCGGCAGACCGGAAGTGCGTTCGTCATCAACCTACTGATCGAGGCCGATCGCGTGGAGCTGCTCCGGGGCGATCCGCAGCGCGTCGACGTGCCTCGCGACGACGGCAGCAAGCAGCGGATCTACCGCTGCCCAAGCTGCCAGGTCGCCGTCTACAGCGAGTACGGCCGCCCGGAAGTTCGGTTCGTCCGCGGCGGCACGCTCGACGATCCCACGAAGGTCCGGCCCGATGTGCACATCTTCACCAAGTCGAAGGTGGAGTGGGTCACGCTCCCGGACTCCGTGCCGGCCTTCGAGGTCTACTACGACTCGAAGTCGTTGTGGCCGCCGGCGAGCCTCGAGCGGCTCCAGGCCGTCTTCGCTACCCCGTGACGCAAAGGGCGGCGAGGTCCATCCAGTAGACGGGTTGTAGGTCTGGCAGCCGATGCGTCCCGAGAAAGAATCGCGGATGGATCCGGTCATGGCACCACGTGCACCACAGAGATCTTCGTGCCGTGAGTGCCGACCTCGTCACCGCGGTGATGCTTTGGACCGCGCGCATAAGCGATGAGGCCGACCACGAGGAGGGCGGCGGCGAGGATGATCAGCCATTCAACGCCACGTCGCATCTCGATCCTCCTTTCCTAAGTCCACGCAGGCGGTCAAAGCGCTGCAGATATGGCGAGCACGATCACGACCAATCCTGAAAGTAAGACGAGCAGCGGCCATACCCAGCGGAGGTACGTGCCGTAGGGGACGCGGGCGATTGCGAGGCCGCCCATCACGACGGCCGACGTCGGAACAACGAGGTTCATCACGCCGGCGGCGCCCTGATAGGCGGTGACGACCAGTGCAGTGGACACTCCAACGAACCCGGCCAGTGGGGCCATGATCGGCATCGAGAGGGTCGCGAGTCCGGACGTCGAGGGGATCACGAGAGACAGCGGGAGGAAGAGGAGGAACATCACGATCAGGAACGCGACCTCGCCTGTATCTCCCAACGCCTTCTCGACCCAGTGCAGGATCGTGTCGGTGATCTGACCGTTGTTCATGATCACGGTGATGCCGCGGGCGATGCCGATGATCAGCGCGACACCGAGAAGGTCGCGGGCGCCGTCGACGAAGCTGGTGGTCAGAACGCCTTCTCCCATTCGGCCGATGAGCCCGATGATGATCGCGAACAAGAGGAAAGAGGCGGTCATCTCCGGGAACCACCACCACCAGGTGGGAAACGGGATCCCGATGTCCTCCCACGGGACGACCCCGTAGACCATCACCCCGAACGCGAGTCCGAACACGGCCAGGACGGTCTTCTGCGTGCCCGTCAGCTTGGCCTGGCCGGACTCGGTTTCGGCCCGGAAGCGCGCCTCGTTGTCGGCCTTCAGCTCGTAGACGAGCGACTTGGACGGATCCCGCTTCACACGATCGGCGTAGCGCAGGACGAAGAAGATGCCGATCGCCAGTCCACCGATCAGGATCACGAGCCGTCCGATGATGCCTTCGCTGATCGGTATGCCCGCGATCCCGGACGCGATCCCCGTCGCGAACGGGTTGACCGTCGATCCGAGCACACCGATCCCGCAGCCGAGGAGCACGATTGCGGCACCGGTAAGCGCGTCGTAGCCGGCGGCGATCATCACCGTGATCACGAGCGCGTAGAAGGCCAGGCTCTCCTCGGCCATGCCGAAGCTCGTGCCCCCCAGCGCGAAGACGCTCATCAGGACCGGGATCATCCACCGCTCTCGGCCCTGCATCCGTTGGACGAGGCTGCCGATGCCGGCCTGGATCGCCCCGGTCTTCATTGTCACGCCGAGGAACCCGCCGATCACGAGGATGAACAGTGCGATGTCGATCGCGCCGAACAGCGACCCAGAGTTGTAATAGTTGATGTTGCCCTTCGCGTTCTCGATCCCGTACAGGCCGTTGATCGGCGCCGTGAGCGAGTCCACGAGAATCCGCGCAGGCTTCGACGCCACCTCGTGGTACGTTCCCGGCACCGGCTCCCCTGCGGCGTTGAGGTTGTAGACCCCGGCCGGTATGGCCCAGGTCGCGATCGCCGCTAGGACGATCAACGCGAACAGGATCGTGTACGCGGACGGAAGTGTGAATCGACTCTTCTTCGGGCGCTCGGGGGCAGCAGCGACCGCGTCTTCGCTCATCTGGAGCCTCCTTGAGCTGACCTGGTTCGGTCCTGCTCGGCCCTAAGCGTCCCGTCTGCTCGCCCGGCGCGTCATCATCCGGGTGGGAGGATGTCCGGCACGGCAACGCGCCGTAAGCTCGCACCGTGACCGGGCGCTCCAAGGTCAAGCGTTCGGCGGGCCCGCGGCTCGGGGAGGCCAGCCGAGCGGCTGTCGTGATCTCCGGCGCGATGTTGGTCGCCTTCCTCGCCGCGTGCGGGGGAGGCGGCAACCGTGGCGCGCTCTCGACGGGGATCACCGCGACGCGCCCAACGCCCACGCGAAGCACGTCAACCGCAACCGTGCCGACGGAGACGACGCCGGCAGAAACCACCACGCGGCCCGCGCCCCCGCCCGTAACCGTCACTCAGGCGACTCCTGCGCCGACCGCCACGGTGACACGAACCCAAACGACGATCATCACTCAGACCACGACGGCAGCGCAGCCGAGCGAGAGCACCTCGACGTCGACCACGGCCACAACCAACGGCGTGAGCCCCGCGGGCGCGGCGGCGGCTGGTTCGGCCGTCGCCTCGAAGAACAACGAGAGCACGAGTAGCAGCACACAGTGGGGCTGGATTGCATTCGGGATCCTCGCGGCAGCGGTGCTAGTCGGCGCGGTCATCTGGTGGTTACGAAGGCGCCGCCCGACAAACGGAGACGGCGGGACGGGCGCTGCTCCTGAGCCCTCCTAGCCCCCTGGTCAGCGCGGTCGCAGCCTCCTGAAGCAGGCCTCGAAGACGAGGCTGGGGATTACCCCGCCGGGCAGCGGCGCCTCTCCCTCAGATCATCCGATTGAGACGACGCCGCCTCCCCGACGATGTGCGACAACGGTGCCACCGCTATTGACGCGAAGGAGGCACCCATGAGCACGACGGAGCGCGATACACCTGTCCTGGACCTGCTGACCGACATGACGACAGCCTCGATCGAGCGCAGCGAGCTCGATCCGAAGACACTGATGCTCGTGCGTCTAGCTGCCCTGGCAGCCGTCGACGCCCCGCCCGTCTCCTACTTGACCAACCTCGCTGCCGGCAGCGAGGTCATCGAGCCGGAGGACGTGCAGCAGGTCCTGATCGGGATCGCCCCGGTCGTCGGAACGGCTCGCGTGGCGTCCGCGGGAGGCAACATCGTTCGCGCGCTCGGATTTGCGATCGCGGTGGCCGACGAAGAGGTCGACCAGGAGCCGACGCGGGCCCGCAGCTGACGACTTAAGGGCGTAAACAAGCGGTGAACAACGTCGTCCTGGGCTCCCCCGGGGTTCATCCGGCTGGGATGATGCAACGGGACCGGACCACGGCCAGGCTCATCGCATGACAGCCGAGCCGCGCACAGTCGCGGACTACGACCGCAACCTGAAAGTTGTCTGGCCGTTCCTCGCCACCGTCCTCATCGTCGTTTGCGCATTCCTCGGATCTCCGCGGCGACGAGCTGAACTAGTGAAGGGAGAACAGGGATGAGCACTGTGACTGCACCGGCTCTCGGTGTGAGCTCGGAGGTCGGGACGCTGAAGACGGTCATCGTGCACAGGCCGGACCTCGCGCATGAACGCCTATCGCCGACGAACTGCCACGAGCTGCTGTTCGACGATGTCATCTGGGTCCGTCGCGCCCGGCAGGAGCACGATGCATTCGTCGATCTCATGCGTGGACGCGGCGTCGAGGTTCTGCTCTTCCACGAACTCCTCGCGGAGACGCTCGATCAGCCCGAAGCACGCGAGTGGGTCCTCACGCGGCGTCTGCGCCCTGAAGAGACGACCGTGATGTTCGCGCAGGAGCTGACTGACTGGATGAACGAGATGTCAGGCGACGAGCTCGCGACGCGCCTGACCGGCGGCGTCACTGCGAGCGAGCTTCCCCAGACCATCGCGTCGGTCGTCAAGAACGCGTTGCGACCGACTGATTTCGTGATCGCGCCACTGCCGAATCAGCTGTTCATGCGCGACACGAGCGCGTGGATCTTCGGCGGCGTGTCGATCAACCAGATGTACTGGCCGGCGCGACAGCACGAGACGCTCAACGTCGAGGCGGTCTATCGGTTCCACCCGCGCTTCAAAGGCGCTGATCTTCCTATCTGGTATGGCGGCTTCGACCACGATTGGGGCACTGCGTCGATCGAGGGCGGCGACATCATGCCCGTGGCAAATGGCGTCGTCCTGATCGGCCAGGGCGAGCGGACGACCGCCCGGGCCGTCAGCATCCTCGCGCAGAACCTGTTCGCGGCAGACGCGGCACGCCTGGTCATCGGCGCGCTGATGCCGCGAGAACGGGCGGCGATGCACCTGGACACGGTATTCACGTTCTGCGACCGAGACGTCGTCACCATCTACGAGCCCGTGGTCAACCAGATCCTGCCCGTGCTCTACCGGCCTGACGGTAACGGCGGCGTCAATGCCGAGATCTCCGAACGTTCCTTCCTCGAGGAGGTCAAGGACGCAATCGGCATCGAGGAGCTCAAGAAGGTTCCCACCGCCGGTGACGAGTTCGAAGCCGAGCGCACGCAGTGGGACGACGGAAACAACGTCGTTGCGCTCGCGCCCGGAGTCGTCGTCGCGTATGAGCGCAACGAGGCAACGAACGCCCGGTTTGCGAAAGCGGGCATCGAGGTGCTCGCGATCGCGGGGCAGGAGTTGGGCCGGGGGCGCGGCGGTGGTCATTGCATGACCTGTCCGGTTGCTCGAGAGAACTGAAAGGAGCACGAGGATGAGCACTGTCACCGATCTCCGGGGCCGGCACTTCGTGACGCTGGCCGACTACTCGCCGGAGGAGATCACGCACCTACTCGATCTCGCGGCGGATCTGAAGGAAGCGAAGCGGGAGGGACGTGAAGAGCAGCGCCTCGCCGGCAAGGAAATCGCCTTGATTTTCGAGAAGGATTCGACGCGGACGCGTTGTGCGTTTGAAGTCGCGGCGTACGATCAGGGCGCTCACGTCACCTTCATCGGCCCGTCGGGCTCGCACATGGGCCACAAGGAGACGGTCAAGGACACCGCGCGGGTGCTCGGCCGTATGTACGACGCGATCGAGTACCGGGGTTTTGGAACGGCTGTGGCCAACGAACTGGCCGAATACGCCGGGGTGCCTGTGTACAACGGGCTGACAGACGAATGGCACCCGACGCAGATCCTCGCCGACTTCCTCACGATCCGCGAGCACGTGCCGAAACCGCTGGACGAGGTGGCGTTCTGCTACCTGGGGGACGCGCGCTTCAACATGGCCGACACGTATCTCGTCGGCGGCGCGAAGCTCGGCATGGACGTCCGCATCGCTGCTCCGAAGTCGCTCTGGCCCTCAGATGAGTTCACGAACCTCGCGAACGAGATCGCGGAGGAGACGGGCGCGACGATCACCATCACCGAGGACGTCGCCGAAGCCGTGCGCGGCTGCGATGTGCTCTTCACCGACGTGTGGGTCTCGATGGGCGAGCCCGACGAGGTCTGGGCGGAACGGATCGAGCTTTTGAAGCCGTATCAAGTCAACGCCGAGACGATGAAGCTGACCGGCAACCCGGACGTGAAGTTCATGCACTGCCTGCCCGCGTTCCACAACACCGACACCCAGGCCGGCAAGGAGATCTACGAGAAGTTCGGCATGGAATCCCTCGAGGTGACCGAGGAAGTCTTCGAGTCGCCCGCATCGCTCGTCTGGGACGAGGCGGAGAACCGGATGCACACCATCAAGGCCGTGATGGTCGCGACCCTGGGGCGATGACGATGCGCGTCGTCGCCGCACTCGGAGGCAATGCGCTCTTGCGACGCGGTCAGGCTCTGACCGCGGAGAACCAACGCGAGAACGCGCGTGCGGCCTGCAAGGCGCTCGCGCCGGTCGCGTTGGAGCACGAGCTCGTGATCTCGCACGGCAACGGGCCGCAGGTCGGACTGCTCGCACTGCTGGGATCCGCGTACAAGGAGGTCGAGACGTATCCCCTCGACGTCCTCGGAGCGCAGACCGAGGGGATGATCGGCTACATCATTCAGCAGGAGCTGGGAAACGAACTTCCGTTCGAGCGTCACCTCGCAACGCTGCTGACGATGATCGAGGTCGACGCCGACGATCCCGCCTTCGGCAACCCCACGAAGCCGATCGGACCTCTCTACGACGCCGACGAGGCCGCGCGCCTCGAGGCCGACAAAGGCTGGACGTTCAAGCCGGACGGGGACAGCCTCCGCCGGGTCGTTCCGTCGCCGCTCCCGAAGCGGATCTTCGAAATCGAGGCCATCAAGTCGTTGCTCGAGCGCGGCTGCGTCGTCATCTGTGCTGGTGGCGGCGGGATCCCAACGACGTACACGCCCGAGCCGGTCCCGGCCGGACGACGGCTCGTCGGGGTCGAGGCGGTCATCGACAAGGATCTCGCCAGCGCGCTGCTCGCAATCGACATCGGCGCCGACGTGCTCGCGATCGTGACCGACGTCGACGCCGTCTACTCCGGCTGGGGGACGCCGGAGCAGCGCGCGATCCGCCGCGCCTCGCCTACATCGCTCGCTGATTCGGAGTTCGCCGAGGGCTCGATGGGCCCGAAGGTGCGAGCGGCGTGCGAGTTCGTCGAGCGCACGGGGAAGCGAGCCGTGATCGGCTCGATTGCGGACACAGAGGCGCTCGTACGCGGCGACGCCGGGACGGTGGTCGCGCTCGACGCGGAGGGGCTCGAACTCACCGTCGCGGGCTAGTGGACGGGGAGGCCCCGCCTACGCAAGACGGGCGGCGGCCGCGACAACCGAGCTTGCTCGACGCGATCCTTCCGATCGTCGTTCTGATCGGGCTGATCGCGCTCACGATCGCCCTGTTCGGCATAAGCGCGACGGACGGCCCCCTGCAGGTCGCACTGCTGTTGAGCGCCGCGTTCGCGAGCCTGGTTGCGCTCAAGAACGGCTACACCTCTGCCGCGATCGCGGACGCCGCGATCGGTGGTGTCACGACGGCGATGAGCGCGATCTTCATCCTGCTTGCGGTCGGTGCGCTGATCGGGACGTGGAACATGGCCGGCACGATCCCGACCGTCGTCGACTACGGCGTCAGGGCACTTAACCCGACGATCTTCTTTCTGACGACCGCGGCGATCTGCGCCCTCGTCGGCATGGTCACCGGCAGCTCCTGGACGACCGCCGGGACGCTCGGCGTCGCGTTCGTTGGGATGTCGAAGGTGATGGGCCTGTCGGAGGCGACCGCGGCCGGTGCCGTGATCTGCGGTGCCTACTTCGGCGACAAGATGACTCCGCTCTCGGAGACGACGATCCTCGTGCCTCAGCTCGTGGGCCGCGGCCTCACCACGGCGCAGCACATCCGGAACATGTTCTGGACCGCAGGCCCGGCGCTCGGTGTCAGCCTCCTGATCTTCCTCGTCCTGGGCCTGACCGCAAAGCCCGCGGGAGGTGTGAGCACGGACGCCGCCCTCGACGTCCTGGAAGGCGAGTTCAACATCACCGCGCTGAACCTGTTGCCACTCGCGCTTCTGGTCGTCTTCACCATCAAGAAGGTGCCGCCGTTTCTGGCGATTCTCGGATCGGCGTTGTTCGCAGGCATCCTCGCCTGCTTCACGCAGTGGACCGTGGTGAAGTCGTTTGTGGACGAGCCGGGTCGCAGCGCAGTCGGAATCGGGATCAAGGCCGTCTACGCGGCGATGGCGACCGGATTCGTGAGCAACACGGGCAACGCCGCGATCGACACGCTCTTCTCACGCGGCGGGATGACGAGCCTCCTGACGACCGTGTGGCTGGTACTCGCGGCGCTGTCGTTCGCGGCGATCATGGAGCACGCCGGCTTTCTCGAGCGGCTCCTTCGGCCGATCGTGGAACACGCCCCAACTCGCGGACGGCTGATTGCTGCAGTCAACGGCAGCGGGATCGGCCTGAACGTGATCGCAGGCGACCAGTATGTCGCCGACGTTCTCCCCGCCCGTATGTTCCGGGGGGAGTTCGAGCGGCGCGGGCTCGCACCGCAGGTGCTCTCGCGCGCCGTCGAGGACTCGGGGACCGTGACGTCGGTGCTGGTGCCGTGGAACACGTGTGGCGCCTACATCTC
>JBKOWS010000032.1:0-8860 GCA_046724565.1 Actinomycetota bacterium
TCGAGGCCGTCGTGACGGCGTCCGACGCGGTAACGATCCGCGGCGAGGCGCGGCGAATCCTCACCGGGACGGTTGACCTACCGCCCGCAAGGTAGATCGAGATGACGGACGAGATCCTCACCGAGGGGATCGACGCGAGGAACGACCGGAGAGCCTGAGAGCAGCCGACGGTGTTACCCGGGGGCCGAGAGTCGCGCGGCCGAGAGTCGCGCCTTTCTCCCTGGAGGAGTTTCGACTAGCAAGGGCTCGTGCCCACCAACAAGCTTGCGGATAGTGGCGCTGAGTCCGGAGAAGCTCGCCGCGTGACAAGGCTGATCGGTTCTGGCGCGGCGGCTGTGCCCGAGGTCTAACCGATATTCGGCTTCTCGCCGACGAGGTGGGCGGAGGCCATGCGCCACTCGCCGAGGCCTTGCTCAACGAGTGGCCGGAGGTACCCCATGAGGCGCTCGCGCTCGGCGGGCGTGAGTGCCTGGCCCATCGCCTCGGCCAGGGTCGGGATGTTCGGGTTACCGGAGCTATTGAGAAACCCGTCCCATGTCCGGGGGAGGGTGCGCCCGATCTCAGCGTCGAGAAGCAGCTGGATCGGGAAGAAGCCAGCCTCCTCTGCGAGCTGGACCAGATCGCGCTCGTCGAAGTCGAGCATCGGGTCGGAGTTGCGAGGCTGGATCGCCTCATAGACCGCATGGAGTTTCCTCCCGACGTCGCCGAGCGGGCCGAGGTCGTAGCCAGCCCAGGTGTCGGCGTCACGCGATGCGAACCGATTGATCGGCTCGAACAGCGAGACGCGACCAAGTGGGCGCAGGAGTCGCGCGAATTCAGCGAATGCTGCGCGCTTGTCGCTGACGTAGATGAGGACAGAGCAAGTCGTGACCACATCGACGGAGGCATCCCTGATCGCGGCAAGGTCGTCCGCCGACGCCTGGATGAAGCGACACCGTTCAAGGACGCCGAGATCGACCGCGGCGCGGCGGCAGAACTCGAGCAGGTCGGTGGAGATGTCGCTGAAGATGACCGTGCCTGCTCCGCGCTCGAGTGCGCCGAACCCGATCAGCCCTTCGCCACAGCCGACGTCGAGGACGGTCTCCCCTTCGGCGAGCCGCGCGAGGTCCAGTAGCTTGTCGCGCCGCTTCGTGCGCTCGCCAAGAAAGCGATGCTTCGTCTCGGGATCGCCGCCGAAACGCCTCTCCGCCAACCACGCGGCCCACCTGTCCCTCGTCTCGGTCACTCGGTTCGGTCCGGCGTCTGCTTGAGAGCGATCCTGACTCTGTAACTCCACCGCAGTACGGTCGACACCGACCCGAGGCGCCGCTCGACGACCTCTTGTAGCTGCTCGAGGCCGAGTTGCGCCGGCGTCTTCCCTTCCGTGAGCCTGCGCGCCACAGGTCCGAAAGCCAGCGGAAGCCGGGCGATTCGTTCGGCGTCTGCCTGCTCACATGAATGGACGAACACTTCGCGCACGGCCCTGAAGCAGCCACTCTCTTGGAGCCGCCTTACATGGCCGGCCTTCTCCGGACGCGCCGGGTCCACACCGCTGGCCTCGATGACCTGCAAGAACGCCGCGTCTACCTCCCAGTCGACCACAGGCGGCCAGTCATAGTCGTATGCAGCGAAGATCCCGTTTGGGCGGAGCAGCCTTGCGATCTCCGGGATCGTCGTCTCGGGAGCCATCCAGTGGAACGACTGCGCGCAGGTGATCACCTCTGCGCTGGAGTCCGGAAGTCCGGTCTTGTCAGCGCTGGCGTCTATGTATTCGACGTTGCCACGCCTTGGTGCAAGGCGGGACATCTCCGGGTTGATCTCGACACCGACCACTCGGTCTGCGCGGCGCGACCAAGGAATGGTCGAGATACCGGTTCCCGCGCCCAGGTCGATGACAAGCGAGGGCGGACGTACAGGGGCCAGCGACGACAGCAGCTCGATCAGTTCGGCGGGGGGCTTCGGTCGGAGGTCGTTGTAGCGTTCGACGAAGGAGCCCTTGTATGCGGGTTCGGACAGTTGCCGGTGAGCGGGCAGGGCAGTTTCGGATCGACCGCCGCTCATCCCTCGGCTCCTCCCCACGGGTCGTCGACGACAACACTCCAGCTTCCGTCGGCCCGTCGCCGGAGCACCACGGCGCTCAGGCCACCCTCGCGCGCGGGCGTTCCGTCCGTTCGCTGGTAGCTGAGGTCCCATCGGTTGTTCACCAGGGCGATATCCGCACCCTCGATCGGTGCTTCAAGCTGGCGTCATTGGCGGGTGCAGACCGGGCACGCGTTCGAATGTCTTGTGGATCTGACGTCCACTCAGCCCTGGCCCTGAGGCTGAGACATGCTTCGCGTCGGGTTCTTACAGGCCATCAACTCGTCCACGTCCCCCGACGTAACGTGTTCGGCGCATGATGATCTCGCCGCGGTACGCAAAGGCGACGTAGCAGATCGCGGGAGAGAGATCGAAGACTGCTTGAATCCCATGTTCGTTCATCAGGTGCTTCGACGCCGGAGTGTCCGACGCGGTCGCGGCCGCGCGTAAGCGCACATCTGGCCCCGGTCTCCTCGACAACTACTCTAGCGTTACCGACCCGGGGGGTCGGTGATTGTGAAGGGTTAGCTCGGAACCGGATGCGAGCGGTCAGGGACATGAGGCACTCCCGCGAACTACTCGGGCGACAAGTCCGCCGCTTCTATGAGGAGCTTTGGAACGAATGGCGGTTCGACCTGGCGCCGGAGCTGCTCGCGCAGGACCTTTCATTTCGAGGCTCGCTCGGGAGCGAGGTGCATGGACCGGCCGGCTTCGTCGACTACGCACGCGGAATCCGTGACGCCTTTCCGGACTTCCACAACGAGGTGCAGGAACTTTTGGTTGACCAGTTGCACGGCAAGATAGCGGCGCGCCTGCGCTACACCGGGACGCATGACGGCCCGATCTTCGGCCTGGCAGCCACGGGGCGCCGGATCAGCTATGCGGGTGCGGCTTTCTTCGAATTCGACAGCGAGGCGCGTATAGCTCGGGCGTGGGTCCTCGGAGACCTCGTCAACCTCCTCCGCTCGCTCGACGTCGACGACCTGTCGATACCTGCGGGCCGGCAGCGTGGCGCTCCGCGCAACGAGTCCGACTGAGTCGTCGCGTGTCGGACCGGCTTGGCTCAGCGGTGGTCCGAGAATCCGGTCTCCGATTGGACTTCGCCCTCAGCTGACTGCAGCCCTACGATCGCCTGGTGGCGACCCGTGTGACCACCATGGAGGCGCGAATCGACATCGAATCCGAGCTTCCGTAAGCCTACGGCGATGATCGCGCACGATCGTTCTCGACGACCGGCTGCGGGTCCTCGTGAAGTTGCGCCTCCGATGATCAACGGCTGCGGGGAGGTCGTCGTATGAGCGTGGACGAGACGGTGGCGATCGTGCTGGAGGCGTTCCGGGCCGTCGAGGAACGCGACGACCAGCGCCTCTACCAGCTCTACTATCCCGAGGTCGAGTTCCACTGGCCACCTTCGCTTCCCTTCGGCGGATCGTCGCGGGGCCTAGCCAGGGAGAGGCCGGGCCCGGCTTGGTCCGAGCTGTGGGACCCGCTGCAGCCGACGGACGCGGAGCGTCGTATGGATCCGCGCGTCGTCGCTGCTACCGAGCGGGAGGTCGTGGTTCTTTGGCGTCAGCGCGGCGTGAGTCCGGATGGGGATCGATTCGATGGCGAGGTGCTCGGCCTCTACGAGGTGCGAGACGGGAAGTTCGCCCGCGCGCAGATGTTCTACTTCGACGCCGTCGCCGTTCAGAGCTTCCTCGCCTCGGCTGAAGGCCGTGGCGAACTGGCTATCAAATGACGAACATTGCGTGAGGACGCGCCATCGAGTCACGCGAAACGACGCCGAGGCGGTGATTCTCTGGGTTGCGCGCGTCTCTCGAGGTCGGGAGGCAAGCCGTTGCGTGCTCGATGTCGAACCACAGATGTGAGGCTTCCGAACCGCGCGCACACCTCCCGGCCCTGGCGGATCCACGAGATCGCCCGCGACTTCCGGCTCGAGGACGTGTGGGCGCTCCCGACGCCGGGCGGCCCGGACGACTTCCCGCGGCTGGTGGAAGGGATCTCATCGGGAACTCCGTCGCCAGGCTCCCGCGGAGCTGCCCGCGCGCTCTCGTCGATCCGCTGGAAGCTCGGCGCCCTCCTGGGCTGGGATCGCCCGGACACCGGCCTCGGCTCCAGGGTGCCGACGCTCCGCGAGCGGTTGCCGGCAGACCTGCGCGATGCCCCAGGCCCGGTCTTCGCCGCGCTCCCCTTCAGCTCGCTCTATCTGCTCGACGACGAGTTTGCGGCGGAGATCGCCAACCGGACCGTGCACGGGGTCATGCACCTCGGCTGGGTTCCAGACGGGACGGGGAGCTACCGCGGCCAGATGGCGGTCTTGGTGAAGCCAAATGGTTTCTTCGGGACCGCCTATATGTCCGTGATCAGGCCGTTCCGGCACCTGATCGTGTACCCCGCGATGATCCGACGGATCGAGCGGGAGTGGCAGTCGCGCACAGGGGGACGAGGTCGATAAAGGAGGAGGAGAGCTCAAACACCCACGACCCCCACGTCCTGCCCGAAGGGCTGCCCGTGCCGATCGACGACGGCGCCGCCGATCGCCTGCTGGGGATGTCCGTACCCGATGTCGTCCTCCCGTCGTCGTTGGGGGATGTCGCCCTCGCCGCTCTTGCAGCCGAGCGCCTCGCGCTCTACCTCTACCCGCAGACCGGCGCACCCGACAAGCCGGTCTCGCCCGGCTGGGATCGGTGCCCGGGAGCCCGCGGCTGCACGCCCCAGTCGTGCGGCTTCCGCGACCATGCGGCCGAACTGGCCGCCTTCGGCGCGCGCGTCGCCGGCGTTTCGTCGCAGCCGCTGGCAGAGCAGGAGGAGTTCGCCGCGCGTACGAAGATGCCGTTCCCGATCATCAGCGACGAGCAATTCTTCCTCGCCGCGAAGTTGTCGCTGCCCACGTTCGAGTTCGACGGCGTCAGGTTCTACAGGCGGTTGGCGGTGATCGCCGAGCGTCGGGTGATCGTGAAAGTCTTCTACCCGGTCTTCCCCCCCGATCGCAGCGCCGTCGAGGTCCTCGACTGGCTGAGCGCGCACCGCGCCGGGGTGAGGAGATGGTCGTGATCGAGCGCGATTCTGTACGGGTGATGGTGTTCGATCCGGATGGGCGCGTCTTGCTCCTGCACACGACCGATCCCGCCGACCCCGAGCGAGGCTCATGCTGGGAGCTCCCCGGTGGAGGGGTGTATCCGGGCGAGAGCATCGGTGACGCTGCGAGGAGGGAGCTCTACGAGGAGACGGGAATCGAGATCGACGACGTCGGCGCCTGCGTCGCGGTGGTCGAGGGTGCGTTCTCCTTTGGCGGACGCGACTATCGGCAGCGCGAGCACGTCCTCCGGGTCGGCGTCCCGGAGCCGGTTTGTCGACCGGCGGCGCTCAGAAGTGAGCTCGAGCGGGCGGCGCACATCGGTCACCGCTGGTGGCATCTGGTCGAGGTGCGCGCCAGCAAACAGAACCTCTATCCACCCGACCTTCCCGAGCTAATGAAGCGCGCCGACGATGGAGCACGAGAGCCGGCCTGACAGCGCACGACCGAGCTTTGATGAGCTCGTCGCGCTGACGCGCCGTGTGATCGCCGGCTTCGACGAGCGTGAGCGGCGTCCGTGGGGTGTCGAGGCCTCGCTGATCGAGCTGATCAAGCAGGTCGGTGACCTGGCACGGCAGGTGATGATGGCGGAGTCCTACTACCTGCCGGACCGCGCGAACGATGCCCAGTACGCGACCACGACCGAGAGGATCGGCGACGAGCTGGCAGACATTCTCTACTGCGTGATCCGCCTCGCGGATCTCTACGGCATCGATCTCGCCGACGCCCAGGTCTCGGCACGACGGCGCGAACTCGACTACCTCGGGCTCGGCGACGACTCGCCCGAGCCCCGCGCCGGGGCTTGAGCCGGTGGGAGCTGGTCGTGCTCCTCGCCAGCCTCTCGACACGGAGCGCTCCGCTGGGGTGAAGCCTGCGCTCGAAGGCCTGCTCGCCGAGCTGATCGAGTTCGGGCGCTCCTACGACGCCGCCGGGGGGATCGGCGCGAGCGTCTGCGCAACCTGGAACCGGAGAGCGCCCGCCTGCTCTGGTTGCTGGCGCCGTGATGCGCGCGCACCGGGTCCTGGAGCTTGGTACCTCGAACGGCTACTCGACGCTCGGGCTCGCGGACGCGGTCGCGGAGGCGGGCGGCCGCGTGACGACGGGCGAGCTCGAGGCCGAGCGAGCGCGGATGGCGCAAGCGAAACTTCGCTCGGGCGGGTCTTGAGGAGTGGATCGAGCTCCGGCTCGCCGACGCCGCCGAAGTCCTCGCAGCGAGCCCTGACGGTGAATGGGACTTGGTCTTTCCTCGACGCCGAACGACCGTACTACGTCGGCTACTGGCCCGACCTTGTCCGCTCGGCTGGCTGGCGATCGACAACGTGCTCTCGCACGCGGACGAGCTCGTCGATTTCCGCAGCCTCGTGGACAGCTCGCAGGAAGCGGCGGCAGCGCTCGCCGATTGGCGCCGGCGTTCTGTTCATTAACTAAGGAGCCGGCCGCCTCGACGCCCGAAACCTGACCCGCTCCAGGTCGCGTCTTGACCTCACGCTCTTTGCCCTCGGCCTCGAGGGTCGACACTCAGCCACGACGCGGACCCGTACTCCTGCCAGAAGCCTGCGTTGGCGGGTGGTAGCGTTCGCGTTCTCCTTATAGCGCCGCGCGTGTAACTAGAACGCCCGGAACCTGACCGTCTACTTTGCAAGCCGGAGGTCACCGGTTCGATCCCGGTACGCTCCACCTAAGAAAGCCCCGGTAACACGGGGCTTTCGTTTACGGCGGCGTAAAACGCTGGGCGGCCAGTTGGAACAGAATGGGAACACCTGGCGCCCGGGGCACGCCCCCTCCAGCAAACTGCGACAGCCTTGTCGAGCCTGACACACTGTCGAGGCTGACACACTTTTTGTGGAGCGGCGAAGTAGAGGTTGTGAGACGCAACTTCGCTAGGGCGTCGGACGCGGAACTCTTGCGAGCGAGTGATGCCGATGCGTTCGCGGAAGTGTATGACCGGTACGTCGGTCAGGTGCTTGCCTGGGCGCGGGCACGGGTTGGCGAGCATGCCGCCGATCTGACAGCCGAAGTCTTCGCACGGGCCTGGCTCTGCAGAGGTCGGTTCCGCGATCAGGACGGAGCGCCTGCGCTTCCCTGGCTTCTTGGTATTGCACGGAACGTACTCCGCGACTCGCTGCGGAAGCGGCGGGTCGAGGATGCGGCTCGTCGTCGGCTGGGTCTGCCGCGCATGATCGCGCTTGATGGCAACATCGACGCCGTTGACGAGCGTCTGTCGCTGACGGAGACGGCACGGCAAGCAGTCTCTTCGCTGTCGGCGGGGGATCGCGAACTCCTACGTCTGCGAGTGATCGAGGAACGCCCCTACCGAGAGATCGCTACGCGATTGCGGTGCACACCGGTGGCCGCGCGGCTTCGCGTCTCGCGTTTGCTCCGCCAACTCCAATGCACGCTGGGAGGTCAACGGCCATGAACGAAATCCCTGAGGAACTTCTCCTGTACCGCACGCAATTGCGAGACGCGATCAGGCGTGATCTCAATCACCGCACCCGACGCTCGCGCGTGATGCAACCTCGATCGCTTCGCCTCGCTATTCCGACGCTCTCGGTGCTTGCCGCCGCGACTGCTGCCATCGTGCTTGGCTTGACGCTGAGCGCCGCATCGCCGTCCGGCGCTTCCGCGGCGGCGGCGAGAGCGCTCGCCGCGACTGCCGCAGCTCCGTCAGGGACGATGACGACGACCGTGCTCCACGGAGGCGTCACTCGCACAATTGATGTCACCCGCTGGAACGGCCACGACATCGCCTTCTCGCCGGGGCTCGGCCTGATCCCGCAGCTCCTGCTGATCGGAGGCGGCATGTACGTGCAGACGTCGGATGGAACCTGGCTGCACTACGCCAACGCCTCCAACGTCGGGCCGAAGCCGCTCGGCGGGTTGATGCAACTCGCACGAGACAACATCGCGGCCACCACCGCGCAGCAGATCCTCGCCCTCGCCACCCACGTGCAGAAGACGGCGCAATCGGATGGCACCACGGTCTACACCGGCACGATTCCGAGCAGCAGCATCGTTGCAGGGAACGATCCCGGCAATAACGCCATCATCAGCATGATCCTCGGTGCCCAAAAGCGTACCGACATGATGTTCGGTGCCGGAAAAGGAGACGCCCCGGGCGGACAGCTGAACGATCTCCAACTCCGGATGAGCGTCGGAGGCGACGGCCTCGTCAAGCAGGTCAGCGTGACCTTCCAAGGGCAGGACTCGGGCTCATCCGCCGGGGACGGCACCTACACGTGGAGCGTCACGTACAGCCAGCTCGGCAGCACGCCGCCGATTACTGCGCCGCCCGCTTCAACCGACGTTCCGCCCGGAACCCTGCCGCCCGGAACGCAGCCGTATGAGAACGGTCACCAGACCCCGAGACAGACGATCACTCCTGCCGATCAGGCTGACTACCTCAAGGCCGCCAGGTGCATGCGCTCACACGGAGTTCCTGACTTCCCCGATCCGACGTTCGAGAACAACGGCGTCAAGTTCAACATACCGCCGAACATCGATCCGAACTCTTCCCAGGCCAAGAGGGCGGAGGCGATCTGCGTCAAGCTGATACCGCCGGGTCTGCCCTACAGCAACGGCGGCGCTCGTTGAACGGACCACCGTCGGCAGGCCTGCGTCCGCCTCAGAACCACCCGGCACCACCGCAACCCCCCGTGCTTCGTCAGGCGGGGGGTTTCGAGTACCGCGCTCGCGATCGCCGACTTCGCGTTCTCCGACAACGCC
>JBKOWS010000160.1:0-9540 GCA_046724565.1 Actinomycetota bacterium
CTCGAGCTGTCTCAGATCGAGCGGGATACGCGGATCCGTCCTCGGTACCTGCAGGCGCTGGAGGACGAGCGCTTCGACCTGCTGCCCGGCGAGGCGTATGCGAAGGGATTTCTGCGGACCTACGCCAACTTCCTCGGGCTCGAGGGCGAGCGGTTCGTGGACGAGTACAACAGCCGCTTCCCGGCGTCGGAGGAGCCGCCGAACGTCAAGCTCGCGCGGGTCAAGCGGCGACGTTCGCTGTTCGACCTGAGGTTCGTCGCGATTCCCTTCGCGGTGCTGCTCGGAGTGATCGGGTGGCAGCTGGCCAAGTCGGGAGGCAGCGATGGGCATCACCAGGTGGCGCATCTCCCCTCCACTCCCGCGACGGTGGCCAATGTGGCGCCGCACGTCCGTGCGCGTACGACCGCGCCAGCGCCGGCGCCGGTCGCAGCGCGGGTCGTGTTCGCGGCGACGCGTGGTCCGTGCTGGCTCTCGGTCCGGCTCGGTTCGGAGACCGGGCGCGTCCTCTACGAGACCACGCTGCAAGCAGGCGAGACAGCGCGGTTCTCAGGGCGGCGCCTCTGGATTCGGATCGGTGCACCGTGGAATCTTCTTGCGACCCTGAACGGCAAGCCGGTCGTCTTGCCGTCCGCGCTCGGGAACGTCGTTGTCACCCCGAGCGGGCTCACCCAGTAGGCGTCAGCTCGCCGGCAGGGCGGCCTGCGCGCGCTTGCTCCGCTCCTCGGTGAGGAGCGCGACGAGATGCTGCAGCAGCTTCCAGGTCACGTCCGGGTTCTGCTTGGCGAATTGCCGGAAGTCCCAGAACGCCATCACGAGGCAGCGCAAGGGGCCGTCCGCGGTCACCGTCGCCGAGCGAGCGGTCTCGCTGATCAGGGCGAGCTCGCCGAAGTGGTCACCGGGACCGAGCAGTGCGACCTCGCTGCCGCCGACGCTCACGGACGCGACCCCGTCGACGATCACGAAGAAGCCGACGCCGCTCATCTGTCCTTCGCGGACGACGGTTGTTCCGTCCTTGAACTCGCGCTCCCTGAATGCGCGTGCGAACTGTCTCAGCTGTCGCTGGCTGAGTCCGCTGAAGAGCGGAACCCTCTTGAGCTCATCGGCCAGACTCGCCACCGGCTGATCCTAACGGCGAACGCCGGTTCCGTTTCAGGAGCAAAACAGAAACGACGAGCAGCATGACTCCGACCACGAGCGCGACTGCTCCAGCGAGGTCGGCATCGATCGTGTGCCCTGCCCACTTGACGTACGTGTCTCCGCCACCGCCGTCGCCCTCGTACAGGATCGCAAACAGGCCATAGAGGCTGAGCAAGGCCCGAGCGCCAAAGGCGCTCTAGGCGCGCAGCAACCGGCGTCGCGCGAAGCTTGCGACTGCGTAGCCGGCACCGGCGAGCCCGGCCATAGCGACGCCGAGGATATTCGTCGTGACGCACGTTCGACAGGCGTTGCAGCAAACCGCCGCCATGGGTGCGTTCTCGCCGTACTTGGCCGCGGCCTGGGCCACCGGGCCGGTCCAGATCTGCTTCACGGGCACATCGTAGTCGCAGGCCGCTCAGGTCAAACCGACTCGGTTGGCACTCGCGCGAGGTGCTCGCGCACGACCTGCTCGCCGGCCTCGCGGCCCGCCGCGTGCCCAGTCGCCGCGTCGATGAACGCGGCCCGCTCGAGGGCGTAGAGCTCGACTTCATCCGAGGCGGTGACGGTGGCGGTGCGCGGGATGTCCCGAAGCAGTGCGATCTCCCCAAAGTAATCGCCGGGTCCGCACTCGCGCAGCGCCTCGCCGTTGCGGGTGACCCTCGCGTGGCCGTTGGCGACGATGTAGAAGCGGTCGCCCGTCTCTCCCTCGCTGACGATCTCGCTGCCCGCTGTGTATCTGGTGCGTACGAGGCTCCGTGCGAGCTGGTCCTTCGCGGCCAGCGGCAGCGGCGCGAACATCGGGACGCGGTCGATCAGCGCGAGCTCCCGCGCGGGCGCGGCCGCGACCGCGTCGATCCTGCGCAGGCCGGGCCAGGAGAGGAGGACGAAGACGGTCAGAAATGCGCCCGTGGCGACGAGTGCACCGCGGGCGCCCAGGCCGGCGATCAGCGCCGGCGCGGCGATAGCGCCGATGCCCATCCCCGCCGTCGCTCCGCCGAACATGACGCCGAGGACGCGGCCGAGCAGGTCGTCGGGGACGAGACGCTGCAGGAGCGTCTCGCCGGTCACGTCCTCGACGGCGTTCCCGATCCCCACGATGGTGAGCAGGATGAGGGCCGTCAGCTTGTGCGGCGTGGCGGCGAGGAGGGCGATCGGGATTCCCCAGAGCAGCAGGCCGACGCCGAACGGGAAGGCGAGCTTGCGGCCCGCGAGCGTCATCGACGCGAACCCGCCGAGAAGCGTCCCGGCGCCGACCGCGGCGGAGAGGAAGCCGACCCATCCTCCTCCTGCATCGAGGAGCTGGAACGCGACGACGACGATCAGGACGTTCAGCGCGCCGCGGACGACGCTCTGCGCGACGAAGAGGAGGACGATCAGGCGCGGATTCGGTTCGTGCGCGAGCAGGCGGAAGCCGGCGGTGAGGTCTGTCTCGGCGCGGTGGTGCGCGAAGCGGAGGCGGCCTTCGACGTGGACGGCGGCGAGTGTCAGCGCGGCGGCGATGTACGCGACGGTTCCGAACGCGAAGACCACTCCGACTCCTGCGGTCTCGATCACGACGCCCGCGATGAGCGGGCCGGCGAGCGTGCCGAGCCCCTCGAGCGTGAGCGAGACGCTGCTCGCCGAAACGAGCTGTTGCGGGGTCGCTGCGAGGGACGGGAGCAGCGCGGCGACAGCGGGACGGCAGAGAGTCGACACGACGGCGTGCGCGGCGGCGAACGCGAAGATCGCGGCTTCGTTCCGGCCGAGATAGAAGAGCCCGGTGGAAGCGGCGAGCGCGAGTGCCGAGAGGAACGTCACGACCACGAGCGCGCGCTCTCGCTCATAGCGGTCCGCGAACGCGGCGGTGAACGGCGTCGCGAGCGCGGCGGGGATCATCCGGACGAGTCCGAGGATGCCGACGGCTGTCGCGCCGCCGCGCTCGTACGCGAACACCCCGAGCGCGACGAGGAAGGCCCACTCGCTCGTGATCGCGGCGCCGTAGGCGAGCTCGAGCCGGCGGAGGTTCGGGTTGCGGGCGACCGCAGCGAACTCCGCGAGCACAGAACGCAGGGCCTTCACTGCTCGACAGTACTGCGGCGCTTTCGTCCTGTCGACTCGTTCTCCGTCCGCGTGACGTGTCCGTAACGGCTGGGGTCTGACCCTTGCCGTTAGGTGCCGGTCCCGCGTAACCCTGGCCCGAACGGCTGGGGTCAGACCCCTGCCGTTGGGGTCACGCCTCGCCTCGAGGGCGGGCGGTAGGGTGCCCGGGAAGGGCGGTTTCGGTCCGGGCCGCTCCGCAGAAGACGTAGGGGACAGCGAGGAAAGGACGGTTCGTGTTTGGACGCACAAAGACACCGACACAGAGGCTGAAAGACAACGCAGTGAACGTGAGCGAGCTCGCCGCGGCGCTCGCCCGGGACAGGAAGTTCCGCAAGCAACTCCTCTCAGCGGCAGGACACGGCGTTGTCGCTCGCCGGCGCGCAATACGCCGGATCGGCCTCGCCGCGGCCGTTGCGAGGCTCGCGACCGATCCGATGCTCAAGCGCGAGCTGCGACAGATGACGACGAACCTCGATGGGGCCTGGTCGCGGGTCCAGCGGAAGCGCAGCCACAGGCTTCGCAACGCTCTCATCATCGGGGGGGTCGGGGCCGTGGCCGCCGCCGCGATCCCGCTACGCCGCAAGCTCGGATCGTCGGGGCTGCCTGAGAGCGGCCTCGGCGACAGCACTATCCCGCGTACGATCGACGAGTCGATCGAGGTCGGCGTCCCGGTGACCTCTGCATACAACCAGTGGACGCAGTTCGAGGACTTCCCGCTCTTCATGGAAGGGCTGGACCACGTGCAGCAGCTCGACGACACGCGCCTGCACTGGGTCGCGAAGGTCGCCGGGAAGACGGCCGAGTGGGACGCGAAGATCCTGGAGCAACATCCCGACCGGCAGATCAGCTGGATCAGCGAGGACGGCAAGAAAACGCGAGGGACGGTCACCTTCGAGCCGCTCGGCGAGGCACGAACCCTCGTCCGCCTCTCGATGAGCTACCAGGCTGAGGGGCCGGCGGAAGCCCTTGGCTCCTCGGCCGGGCTCGACGCGCGGCGCGTCCGCGGCGATCTCGAGCGCTTCAAGGAGCTGGTCGAGAGCCGCGGCGCCGAGATCGACGGCTGGCGCGGCGAGGTCTCGGCCGGCAAGAAAACGACGTAGCGAAACGGCTTTGGGCCACGCGGAGCCCCCGCGTGGCCCATAGACGCGGGTCTTGGTCGAGCAGGACGTTCGGGGTGCGCCGGAGCCGTCGTCCCTCCTGACAATGCAGATGGATGGGGGAACAGGCTTGACTCTGGGGCTGGTCGTGGGCGGGTTTCTGCTCGCGGTGTGGGTGGATGCCCGCATTGGGGAGTCCCGCCCCGAGTCGCCTGGTCGGCGTGTGGGACACGTCGTCGTGGGGTTCCTCGCGCTCGAGGCGTCGGTCGGCGTCCTCTACCTCGTCGACTCGCTCGGCATTCCGCAGGTCGCGTTCATGGGGGTCGTCCTCGCAGTGTTTCTCCCCGCGCTGACCTACTCGCTCCTCACGGCGATGTGGCTAGTTCGGACGCTGGTCGAGATCGCGCGCCTCGCCCGGCGCTAGTCCGCGCGAGTCCAGCTCCTCGTCGATCGCATCCCTCAGCTCGATGAGCGCCGCGCGTAGCGCGATGACGCGTTTGCGCCCCAGGCGCCGCTCGACCGCTTCGGCGTAGTCGCGAAACGCCGGCCGCGCGTGGTCGAGCAGCCGCTTCCCCTTCGGCGTCAGCCGGATCAGGAACGAGCGGCCGTCCTGGGGATTCGGGATCCGCTCCGAATGGCCGCGCCGCTCGAGCCGCTTGACGCGGAAGATGACCGTTGAGAGCGGCATCCCAAGCCGTGCGGCAAGGCCGGTCGGGGTGAACGGCCCTTCGGCCCCGATCAGGACGTAGAACGGATAGTCCTCGGGCGGCAGCTCCGTGTCCGCAAGCGCCGCCTCGATCATGCGCTTGCGCTTCTGCTGCGTCCAGAAGACCTCGAAGAGGATTGTCGGCGGACCGGTGCGCGTCATTTACTGCAATCTTGTCCTAAAAATGTGGTACAAGGTTGTTGTAGTGTCGCCCGCCCGGAGACTCGCCGGATCGAAGTATGCGATCGCCGTCGGCGCTCTCTCCGTTGGCGTGGCGGTCGGCACGACGGTCGCGTCCGCGGCGACGCGGGTCAAACCGATCGCGACGGTTCGCGTCGGCTCGCAGTCGGGGATGGTGCTGTTCGCGGCCGGCTCGATCTGGAGCTCGGATCTCCTCCTCGCCCGCGTCGTCCGGATCGACCCGGCGACGAACAGCGTCGCACGCCGCATCCCGTTCGCCGCGCGGCCGTTCGGCATCGCGTTCGGCGCCGGCAGCGTCTGGGTCGCGGACCGGTCGGTGAACGTCCTCGGCCGGATCGACCCGCGGAGGAACAAGGTCGTCAAGAAGATCAGGATCGGCTACAGCTCATACGGGGTCGCCTTCGGCGCGGGCAGCGTGTGGGTGACGAGCGAGGCGGACGGCACCGTCCGCCGGATCAGCCCGAAGAAGAACCGCGTCGTCGCGAAGGTCAAGGTCGGCACGACGCCGAACGGCGTCGTCTACGCGTTCGGCTCGATCTGGGTTGCCGATCTCGGACGAGGCGCGGTCGTGCGTATCAATCCGAGGACGAACCGCGTGACGAAGCGAATCAAGGTGGCGAAGGCGGACTGGATCACGCCGTCGCCGGACGCGCTCTGGGTCTCGAGCGAGGGCGGCGAGGTCGTGCGCCTCGATCCGGTGCGCGGCGCGGTCGTGTCGAAGGTCGACGTCGGTGCGAATCCGCTCGGCTCGGCGTGGATCGGGGGCGAGCTCTGGGTGCCGAACATCGACGCTGGGACGATCTCGCTGATCGATCCACAGAAGAATGCCGTGCGTGCGACGCTCGAGGTCGGCAGCGGGCCGCTCTCGATCGCCACGGGCGGCGGGGACGTCTGGGTCTCGAACTCGAACGACGGTGTGCTGTGGCGCGTGAGCGCCTCACAACCGTGAACTGCTAAGCGCTATTGCTGCGCCGGCGTGAGGCCGTGGCGGCGCATCACCTCTCCGAGTGCGACGAGGTCGGGTGGGCCGCCGGCCGCTGCGTCCAGGACGGCCGCGACCTCACAGAAGAAGTCGGGGCCGAGAATGCCGGGGGTGACGATCGCGAGTGCCTTGGCGTCGACGTCCTGCACGTTGTCGAAGTGGTGGACGGCGCCGCGGGGAATGAAGAGCGCTTCGCCGGCCCCGACATCCGTCGGCGCGCCCTCGACCGTCCAGGTCAGGACGCCTTCCAACCCGTAGATGGTCTCCTCGTAGCCGTCGTGGCTGTGCGCGGCCGCCACTTTCGAGCCAGCCGGAACGTCGAATTCGAAGATCGCGACCGAGCCTCCCGACTCGTCGCCCTCGAGCAGGAACCGGACCGCCATGCCTCCCACCTTGATCTCTTCGCGCGTACTCGTTGGCATCGTGCTTTCCCTCTCAGCTAGGTGGTAAAGTGACTTGACGATATATGACTCGATTGAATTCGTCAAGTGGCTTTACGAAGGCCGAGCCGTTCGGCCCTCCGCTCATCGGTGCGCTGCTACGCATCCCCTGGGAGGCGGTGCAGAAGCACATGCTCGAGCGGCTCCATGAGCGCGGCTTCGACGACCTTGATGAAGCACATCTGATCGTCTTCCAGTACCCCGGCCCGCAGGGTACGAGGCCATCCGAACTGGCTGCGCGGCTCCGGATGAGCAAGCAGGCACTCAACTACCACCTCGGTGAGCTCGAACGGCTGGGCTATCTCGAGCGCCGCCCCGATCCCGACGACCTGCGCTCGAAGCGCGTCGCCCTCACGCGACGCGGTACTGCTGCGATTCGCGTCATCCGTCAGGCGGTCGAGGAAGTGGAGGCCAGCTGGGCGGAGCAACTCGGCCCGAAGCGCTTCGCCCGGCTCCGTGATCTCCTGCTCGAGCTCAACGAGCTGCAGTGAGCCGCGTGGCCGTCATCGGTCTCCGTGCGATGGGCAGTCGCATCGCGCCAGGGCGGGTAAACGCGGAACGGATCATTCAGCGCCTAGCAGGGGTGGGTCTCGTCGGCCAGCGCGATGCCGGTGACGAGGACTCCGCCGGAGCGCGCGTAGCTGCTAAAGGAGCGGTCGTTCCGCGGGTCACCGTAGATCGGCGAGTAGCGGGGCGCGGTTACACGCACGTCGGCATAGCCGCGCGCGGGCACGCAGACCGCGAGTTGCTTGGTCGCGGGTTGCGGGCCTGCCTTCGCACGCCAGTCGCTCGCGTTCGAGACGAGCTGGAAGTCGCGCGGGGGCTCGCCTTGTGGGCCCCGGACCGAGACGGTCAGGAACCGCATCGTGGAGCCCGTCTGATCCGGAGCGGCGAAGACGCGGATCCGTCCTTCCTTTTTCGGGATCGTCCAGCCGTCGCGGTAGAGGTCGAGCGCCAGCCACTCCGCGCGCCAGGGTTTGGCGGTCTTGACGAGCTCCAGGCCCCGGTCGTTGCCGAGCACGTCGCCGGCGAGGGCGAAACGCGTCTCGGCGACCGCCTGGGCGACGTAGTCCGTCGGTGAGACGTTGGCGCGGCCGGTTGTCTGGTCGAAGTCCACCGCGATGGTCGGGAACGTGTCGGGGGTTCCGGTAAACGCTCCTTCGTACACGGCCGCGCGCTGGATCGAGGCGTTCCAGAATTCCACGTTCCACCAGTACGCGACGTTGCCCCAGTACGTCCCGTAGATGAAGGGATACGGCAGCATCGTGACCTTCGTTCCGGATCCCAGCTTGCGGTCGACCCAGTCGAAGACCACGCTCTGGTCTACGGTGAGCGGACGGCCGCTCGTCCCGTTCGCGGTGAAGAGCCGGTTGAAGGCAAGGCCGGCCTGAACGGGCATGGCCAGAACGGCGATCGCGACGAGGATCACGGCGGTTCGGCGGCGGCCGAGCAGCGCGGTGGCGAGGATGAGGAGCACGCCGGCGCCGATCGTCAGGAAGGCGAGGAACAAACGCGCGCCGTTGACGGAGCCGCCGATGTCGAGGAGGGCGCCGTTCAGAAACGCGACGGGTGAGTCGACGTTGAACTTGTCGTAGCGGACGACCGGCAGGTATGCGAACGCCAGCGCGAGCAGCCCGACCGACGCGAAGATCGGCCAGCGTGACCAGCTCCGATCTTTGAGCGCCGCCGCGAAGGCGACGAGCACCAGCGGGACGACGTAGAAGAGGTAGCGGTCGTGCAGCCTTCCCTGTCCGAAGCGGAGGTCGTATGACGTGACCTCGAGGAGCAGGGTCACGATGACGACGATCGCGAGCGCAGCGAACGCATGTTGCTCGCGGATTCGTGAGCTGACGACCGCAGTGCCGAGCCACGCGACCCCGACGACGAACGGGATGATTCCCATCCCGAGCCCGATCGGCGCGAGATGCTCGACGAGGGAATGGGGCATGCCGCGCGGGAACAGGTTGCCTTCGGCCGTGACGGAATAGGTTCCGAGTGCGCTCGAGAGTCGGCCCGCGGCGAGGAGGGCGATCGCGGCGAGTACGAGGCCGGCGTAGGCCGCGGCCAGGACGCGGTGCGCCGACACGACAAGTGACACTGTGTTACGTGCTCTGGGACGCGGCGCGAACGCGAAGGTGTGGATCAGGAGCGCGAAGGGCACCGCGACCAGCAGGACTGCGAATTGAGTCCGCGCGAGGATCGCGACCGCGAGCGCGGTCAGTAGGAGGACGTCGTTGCGCGCGCGCGGCGAGACCAGCGCGTGATGAAGCGCGAGCACGGTCCAGACGAAGACGGGGTAGGCAACCACCTCGGTCATGAGGAATGAGGAGATCGCTATCCACGGGATGCAGACGCTGAGCGCCGCGACGAGATACGAGAGGGGCACGCTCGCGGTCACGCGGCGAGCGAGCAGGTACGCAGGAACCGCAGCGGAGCTCATCAGAAACGCGTTCAGCACATGGGCGTCGTGAAATCCCGGCGGCACCAGGGAGCCGTGGAACAGCGGCGCGAGGAGCAGCGGATAGAGTTGGTTGACGTTGCCGATCAGCTCGCCGTGGACGTGCGGAAGCGGCGAGCCGAGGTGCGCAATGCTCAGGGCGAGCCGCTCGTAGAGGAGCTCGTCCGTCATCACGTACCAGTCTTTGACCTGGCTCGTCAGTCCGGCGAGCACTCCAGCGAGCACGAGCCACAGGGCAGCGGCGCCGGCTTCGTACCGGTACGCGGCGAGGGCAAGCCGCAGGGATCTCCTGCGTTCGCGAACTTCGCTCGTGGCTGCCGGCGCGCCTTCCACGTCCCCTCCGGCCGGAACCTACAGATCGGGGCGGCTTCGAACGGCTGGGGTCAGACCCCTTCGGGGTCAGACCCCGGCCTTTGGAGTTACGCCGGCGAGATGTTCTG
>JBKOWS010000165.1:0-19566 GCA_046724565.1 Actinomycetota bacterium
ACGTGAAAGCCGTCGTTCTTCAGGTGACGTTCGAGAAAGACGCGCGTGTCGAGCTCCGGCTCGGCGAGCAGCAATGCGGTCGACATGCGAACGAAAGTAACTGTGCCGTCACTTCGTCACCAGATGTCCTTTAACGCGAAAGCGTGACGAACGATCTACAGGCGACCGCTTCGGACGACGCCCCAGAGGAGCCAGACACCGAGCGCGCCGGAGAACGCAAAGCCGAGCACGGAGATGATGTTGATGCCGAGGAGATGCGGACCAGCCTTGGCGAAGATCCCGATCAGGCTCGACCCGATCAGGCCGCCGGCCACGATCATCGCGATCACCAGCCGGTTGAAGACGACGTCCATGCGGTTCAACAGGTCGTCGAGCCCCTTGTGGACGAAGCCGACCTCGATCTGGCCGTCCCGAACCTGCTCGAGCGTCTCGTGGATCTGGTACGGCAGCTCCAAGGCCATCGCGCCGAGCCGGAGCGTCTCTTTCCGCGCCCGCGCCGCAACGCGATGCGGCCTGAAGCGCTCCATCAGCAGGCTCCGCGCATACGGCCGCGCCACCTCGAACACGTTGAAGTCGGGATAGAGATCGACGCCGACGGAGCCGAGCGTCGCAATCGACTTGTCCAACAGCAGGAAGCGCGTCGGCAGGCGCAGGTTCATGGAATAGATCATCTGGAAGGCCTCGCGGATCACCTGCAGCGGGTCGATCTCCGACAGGTTCGCGCCGTAGTAGCGGTAGTAGATCTCGCGGAGCTCCGCGAGGAACTCCTCCTCCCGTTCCTTCGGATAGCGGACTCCGAGATCCGCGAGGCGGCGCGGCAGCGCGTCGACGTTCTCCGACGCTGCGTCGATGAAGAGGCGCGTCAGCTTCGACATGTCGTCGTCGGTCAGCTTCCCGACCGCGCCGAAGTCGACGAGCCCGATCTGATCACCGCTCCCGAGCACGAGGATGTTTGCCGGATGCGGGTCTCCGTGGAAGAAGCCGTGCCGGAAGATCATCGTCATCCACGTCTCGGTCATCACGTAGGCGATGTGACGCCGCTCCTCGAGTGACCAGGCGTTGGGATCGAGGTCGGCCACCTGCGTCCCGTCGATCCACTCGAGCGTCAACACGCGGCTGCGCGTGTAGCTCCAGTAGACCCGCGGGACGCGCACATGCGGATGTCCCGCGAAGTGGCGATGGAAGGTGTCGGCGTTGCGAGCCTCGAGGCGGTAGTCGAGCTCCTGGCGGATCGAGCGGGCGAACTCGTCGACGAGCTGGTGCGCGTCGATGAAGTCCAGGGCACGGACCCGCTCCCTCGCGAGCCGTGCCGCCTGGTAGAGCAGCGCCAGGTCGGCCTCGATCTGCCGCGGGGCGCCGGGACGCTGGACCTTGACGGCGACCCTCCTTCCGTTCGGGAGCGTCGCGCGATGCACCTGGCCGATCGACGCGGCCGCGACCGGCCGCGGATCGAACTCGATGAAGAGCTTGTCGACCGACAGACCGAGGTCCTCCTCGATCACCTTCTCCACATCGTCGAGCGGGAAGGGACGCACGTCGTCCTGCAGGGCGCGGAGCTCCGCGATGATGTCCGGCGGCAAGACGTCGGGACGTGTCGAGAGCAGCTGGCCGAACTTGACGAAGGTCGGGCCGAGCTCATCCAGCATCTCGCGTAGGTGCTGGCCGCGCTGTGAGGGCTGACCGTCGACCTCGATGCGTGGCCGGTGGCGCGGGAAGAGATCCGTGAGACGGTGGGTGTCGAACCAGTACCCAAAGCCGTGTCGAACGGCAACCTGGGCGATCTCCGAAAGCCGTCCGAGATTGCGAGTTGCAGGCTGCGCCACGAGATCAGTGTTGCATGCAGGTACGCTGGTCGCGTGCCCAGGCCTGTGCGGCTCAGGTCCGTGGTCATCTTCGCGGCACTGGCGTGTCTATGAAGGGCGGTCACGCTTCGCCGCCGGAGCACCGGCCGGCGACGGTCAGCTCGTTCGTCCCGTTGCCGTGTACGGGCACGGTCACGGTCGCTGCTCGGTGACGGGCGGCTACGTCTATCGCGGCCACAAGCTCGCAGCCGCGGTCGGTCGGTACTTCTATGGCGACTGGTGCTCGGGGGAGATCTGGAGTCTCCGCATCGAGCACGGTCGCGCCGTCGACCTGCGCAAGGAACGTGCACGGATCGGACAGCTCACGAGCTTCGGCGAAGGCGCCGACGGTGCGCTGTACGCAGTGTCGGGCGGCGGCCGCCTCTATCGCATCGTGGGCTAGCTGCCCGTCGGAGGCGGCACCGCGCGGGGCCGCGACTCGACGAGGCGCATGCGGTGCTCGAGCTGGGCGACACGGAGCTCGAGCTCGTCCCACTCATCCCTGGTGACGAGCCCGAACTCGCGGAGCGCGCCGTGAAGCGTCGCGCCGGCGCGCTCGCCGACGCGCACAGCGTCGCCGCGCCAGCGCGTGGTCGCGTCCTCGATCCAGCCGCGCACCTCGTCCCGGCGGAGTCCGCCGCGCTCTGCGAGCATGTCGGCGAGCTCGTCCGCCCGCTCGGCGGTCAGGGCAACGGCGCCCACGACCGCCAGCGCGAGGCGCTTCAGAGAATCAGCGGGCTCGTCCATGTGGGCGCGCACGGCGGCGCTGCCGGCGGCGTTCGCGTTTCGCCTGAGCCGCCGTAGAGGCGGCGCCGTCCCCCGTCTCGACTACGGGAACCGGAGCCAGCGCGGGTGCGGGCTCCTCTGCCGCCTGCTCCGTGGCCTCCTCGAAGGCCAGCTCGAGCTCGGCCTTGCTCGGGACCTGGTCCTTGCGCCGCGCGTACTCCGGCTCGCGCTCCTTGAGGATGGTGAGCAGCGGTGCCGCGACGAAGATCGACGAGTAGGCACCCGAGGCGATTCCGACCATCAGCGCGAACGCAAAGTCCTTCAGCGTGTCGCCGCCGAAGAGGAGCAGCGCCCCGACCGGCAGCAGCGTGATGAACGACGTGGCCAGCGAGCGCCTGATCGTCTCCCACAGCGACACGTTCGCGATCGTGGCGAACGACGCGCGTCGCATGGTCGGGATGTTCTCCCGGATGCGGTCGAAGATGATGATCGTGTCGTAGATCGAGTAGCCGAGCACCGTGAGGATGGCGGCAACGGTCGAGCTCGTCACCTCCCGGCCCGTCAGCGCGTAGATGCCGATACAGATCAGTACGTCGTGCAGCATCGCCACGATCACGGGGACCGCGAACTTGAGGTCGAACCGGATCGCGATGTAGAGCACGACGAGGAAGAGCGAGAAGAGGATGGCGATGATGGCCGACCTCGCAATCTGGCGGCCGAAGCTCGAGGAGACCGTGGTAGCGCCAGGCGCCGTTGTTTGCAGCGTGGCCTCGAGAGCGTTGTTGACCTGGCTGAGCTTCGCGCCGCTCAGGGCCTTCGTCCGGACCTGGAAGCTCTTGTATCCGCCGTTGCCTGTGGACTTGCCCCGGCCCTGGATGACCGCATCTGCGTAGCCCTGGTCGCGCATGACGGCGCGAACGTCCCCGGTGGTGTGTGCGACCGGCGTCTTGAAGGACAGCTGCGAACCGCCCTTGAAGTCGATGCCCAGGTTGAGCCCTCGTACGCCGAGCGCAGCCGCGCCGATGAGCAGGACCGCTCCCGAGATCGCGAACCAGACGTAACGGCGGCGCATGAAGTCGATCTGCAGCCACTTCGCGGTTTGCTGTCCTTGCGCGCCCATGAACCGCGGATTGCTGAACCACGAAAAGCCGGCGAGCAGGCCCAGCATCGCGCGCGTCGCACCGACGGCGGTGATCAGGGAGATCACCGTTCCGATCAGGAGCATCAACGCGAAGCCCTTGACCTGTGCGGTCGCGACTGCGAAGAGGACGAGGGCGGTGATCGCCGTCACGACGTTCGCGTCGATGATCGTGTGGAAGCCCTTCGAGTAACCCGCTGCGATCGCGGCGCGGACGGATTTGCCCGCGCGCACCTCTTCCTTGATGCGTTCGAACACCACCACGTTCGCGTCGGCGGCAACTCCAATCGTGAGGATCAGTCCCGCGAAGCCCGGCAGTGTCAGCGTGACGTGGAAGAGCAGGATCGCCGCGTACAGGAAGGCCGCATAGATGCCTAGACCGATGACCGCGACCAGGCCGAGGAAGCGGTAGAGGATCAGCAAGAAGAGCGCCACCACGAGCAGGCCGACGATCGCGGCCTTCTTCGCCTGGTTCAGCGAGTCCTTGCCGAGCGTGGCCGAGACGTCGGTGCGCTCGGCGGTCTGGAAGGTGACGGGAAGCGCACCCGTCTGGAGGACGAGGGCGAGCTTCTTCGCGTCGCCGAGACTGCCGCCCCGTCCCATGTCGATCTGCGCGCCGGTGTCGCCGGGAATGCCGTCCGGGTTGCGCGCGAAGTCGATGTACGGCACCGACTGGATCTGCCGATCGAGCACGATCGCGAAGTGCTGCGCGCACTGCTGAACGGAGGCCGCGTCCGTCTTGCCCTGGCAAACGAGCGCACCCCGCTGCGCCTCCCGCTGCGTGATTTTGTGGAAGATCTTCTTGCCCTTGCCGGTGAACTGCATCAGCACCACGGGGCCGCCGCTCTGCGGATCGATGTCCGCGCGCGTCCCGGAGAGCTTGAGCTCGGCGCCGGTCATCTCAGGGATCCCGTTGTCGCCGCTCGCGTCAGGCAGGCGGTGCTTCAGCAGGTAGAAGGCCGTCGGCGAGTTGACGGCCTGGCTCGAGAGACAGTTGCCGCTCGCGACGTCGCAGCTCACGACCACCGTGTTCTGCGGGACCTTGAGGACCGACCAGTCCTTGGGGATCTGCTTCCCGAGCCCGCCCTCGGCCTTGGACTTCTGGACGATCTTGCTGTTCAGCAGCTCCTTCTGCGTCGGCGTGGGCCCCGCCCTGACGACATGCTTCGCGTCGAAGAGGTACCACTGCGACGGGGTCCCCTTCTCGGCGAGCGTCCGCGTCGGCGACGCGGAGAGGAGCGCATAGAGGTTCGGGGAGCCAACCGGAACCGGAGTCAGGCCGCTGGACACCGACGGGCCGGTGAGGTCGGCCTCGAAGTCGTAGAACTCGAGGACCGCGGTCTTGCCGATCAGCTTCGCCGCGGACGCCGGGTCGTGCACGCCCGCGAGCTGGATCACTATCTGGTCGGACCCCTGCTTGCGAATCTCTGGCTCGGAGACGCCGAGCTTGTCGATCCGGTTCCGCATGATGTCGATCGAGCGGTTCAGATCGTCCGAGGTCAGCTTGTGGTTCTTCGGCGGGACGGCCTTGAGCACCACCTCGAGGCCGCCTTGCAAATCGAGCCCGAGCGTCGGCTTTCGGTGCGCGGGAGAGCCGGGAACGGCGAGGAAGGCCACTCCGACCAGGGCCGCAACGATGCAGCCCAGGACAATGAAGTGTTTCCGGCGGTCGGACACTCAGTCGGGAAGGGTAGCCGTGCTCTCTTCTTGGGGCTCCTCCAGAACCTCCGGTTCCTCCTCGTCGTCCGAGACGATTCCCGCCACCGCTCGCTTGGCGATCCTGACCTCGACGTCGTCGGCGATCTCGACCCGGAGCTCGGTGTCTTCGACCGCGGTGATCGTGCCGTAGAGACCGCCCGCGGTGACGATCTCCTTGCCCACCTCGAGCTGTTCCATCAGGCGTTGGGCCTCGACCTGTCGCCGCCGCTGCGGGCGGATCAGCAGGAACCACAAGAGGACGAGCAGGACGAGGATGAAGATGTAGCCGGGCACAGCGCCTCCCTCACGCGGCGGCGGATCGAAGCCGGCCGAGCGCCTCCGCCTTGTAGGCCGAAAGACGGCCCAGCTCGATGGCCGCGCGTGCTTTTGCTGTCAGTTCCAGAATGAATCGTAGATTGTGGAGGCTGAGCAGGCGGAGCCCGAGCAGCTCCTCCTGATTGACCAGGTGGCGCAGATAGGCACGCGAAAACCGCGTGCAGGCTTGGCAGGAGCAGCCGTCGTCGAGCGGGCGCGGGTCACGCGCGAACCGCGCATTGCGCAGGTTGAGCCGTCCTTCCCAGGTCAGCGCGCTCCCGGTGCGGGCCGTTCGGGTAGGAAGGATGCAGTCGAACATGTCCACCCCGCGCTCGATCACCTCCAGCACGCCTTCTGGGTCGCCGATCCCCATGAAGTAGCGCGCCTTCTCGTGGGGCAGGAGCTCGGCCGCCCACGCCGTGGTCTCGAACATCAGGCCACGCTGCTCGCCGATCGCCAGCCCGCCGAGGGCGTAGCCGTCGAACTCCAGCTCCGTCAGCTCCGCGATCGAGCGCCGGCGCAGCTCTCCATCCGAGGCGCCCTGGGCGATCCCGAACAGCAGCTGTCCCTCCGCGCGTGGGGCCGCCCGCTGGCGCGCGGCCCACAGGGTCGTGCGCCGGACGGCCTCGGCGAGCCGAGCGCGGTCGGCGTCCGCGGGCGCGCAGATGTCAAGACACATCGCCACATCCGAACCGAGCTTCGCCTGGACGTCCGCTACCGATTCGGGAGTGAACCGGACGAGCGCGCCGTCGTACACCGAGCGAAACGTCACGCCGTCGTCGTCGACGCTCGCGATCGTGTCTCGCAGCGAGAACACTTGGAACCCGCCGGAGTCGGTGAGGATCGGACCTTTCCAGCCCATGAAGCGGTGCAGGCCGCCGAGCTCGGCGATCAGGTCTTCGCCCGGACGGAAGTGCAAGTGGTATGTGTTGCCGAGCAGGATCGTCGTGCCGAGCTCCTGCAGCTCGTCGGGATCGACGGTCTTGACCGTGGCCTTCGTCCCGACGGGCATGAACGCCGGAGTCGGGACGTCGCCGTGCGCGGTTCGGAGCACGCCGGCGCGCGCTGCGCCGTCGGTCGCGTTGACGGTGTAGGGGGCCGTCACGGCCGGACCGCTCGCTCGTACAGGCACATTGGCCGGCCGCCCTGGAGTAGGTCGCCGCGGTGTTCGAAGCCGAGGTGCTCGTAGTAGTCGCGGATGCCCGGATTGTCCCGGAGGCAGTCGAGCCGCAGGAAGTCCCGCCCAGCCTCGACCGCTTCGGCGTTCGCCCACGCGACGATCGCCGCGCCGATCCCACGCCCGGACCTGTCGCGGCGGACCGCGAGCTTGTGCACGTAGAGAGCATCGGCCGGTCGCTCGCCCCAGTACATCGGGTCGTCCGACAACAGCGTGACCGTCGCGACCGCGTCTCCCTCCTCCTCCACGACGAACACCTCGGCACGGTCGATCGCGGCTGCAAGCTCATCGCGCGGGAACGGAAGCGGCCACTGCTCGTAGCCGAGGTCGTTCACCCAGCGGGTCGCCTCGTCCAGGAGCTCGGCAACCGTGCTCGCATCTTCAGGTCGCGCCCGCCTGACGTTCACAAGACGAGCATCGCATCGCCGAAGGAATAGAAGCGGTAGCGCTCCTGGATCGCGAGCTGGTAGAGCCGCCGCGTCTCCTCGACGCCGACGAACGCCATCACCAACGCGAGCAGGGTCGAGCGGGGCAGATGGAAGTTCGTCAGCAGCGCGTCTGTCCTCCGGAACTGGAAGCCAGGCACGATGAACAGGTCCGTGCGACCGCTGAGCGGCGCGCCGCGGGCGAGCGTCTCCAGGACGCGAACCGTCGTGGTCCCGACGGCGAGGACGCGCGGCGCGTTGCGGATCCGCTGCCAGGCCGCGGGCATCACGTCGTACCGCTCTCCGTGCAATCCGTGATCGTCCAGATCCTTGACGGCAACCGGGCGGAACGTGTCGAGGCCGACGTGCAACGTGATGCGTTCGACGTCGAGGCGCTCGAGGACCTTGTCCGTGAAATGCAGGCCGGCCGTCGGCGCCGCCGCCGATCCCGCCTCGCGCGCGTACACGGTCTGGTAGCGGGCAGGATCGGCCAGCGGCTCCGTGATGTACGGCGGCAACGGCGTCTCGCCCGCGGGCTCACCGTCGAGCCGCAGGCGCCAGCGTCCCTCGCCCAGATGCTCGAGCAGCTCGACCGGGCCGTAGCGCTGCCCCGCCCGAAGGCGCCGCGTTGGACGCGCGAGCCCCTCCCATAGACCTTCCTCGTCAAGCCGTTCCACTAGCAGGACCTCGCCTTTCGGCCGTTCGATCGGGATCCGTGCCGGAACCACGCGCGTGTCGTTCACGACCACGAGCTCGTCGCCGAGCACGTCCGGCAGCTCTGCGAATCTGCCGTGATGCACCCCCTTGCCCATGCGTTCGTACACGAGCAGTCTCGAAGCGTCGCGGCGCGGTACGGGATGCTGCGCGACGAGCTCCGGCGGGAGGTCGTAGTCGAGCTCCCTCGTTTTCATCCGGCGCCCACGGTACGCTGGTCCGCCATGGATGAAGGCGCGATCGAGCGCGCGAAGGAACGCGTCGAGCAACGCGCAGAGGCCGCGGCCCTCGAGGCGCTGATCGCGCGGGCGCGCGAGCAGGTAGACGCTCTCACCAGCGCCGCAGCCTCGCTCGAAGAGACCTTGCCTGCGCGCGTCGGCGAAGCGGTACGCGTGGAGGCGCAGCCCGTCGGCCGCAATCTCGCCGAGATCCGCGGCCTGATGAACCAGGTCATCCGCCGCCTCGAACGGGTTGACGGCGATCTGCTCGCCGACCGGAATGCACGCGTCGACGATCTCGCGCTGCAGGTCGATCTGATCACGTCCGGCTGGCAGGGAGTCGACGCGCGGCTCTCCCGACTGGAAGACGTGCTGAACCGGCTCGAGCAGGGCATTCAGGAGAACAGAGGCGCGATCGTCTACCGCATGGAGGAGCGCAGGCCCGACGCGGCCAGTTCCTGATTCTCAGGTGACGGCGAGGATGACGGCTGCGCATGCGGCCCAGCCGGCGATGCAGACGAGGATCGGCACGTCTCGGAGGAGGACCTCCTCGGGCTCCTCGCCGAGGTCGCGGCGATGCATCAGCAGCAGGTAGCGGAAGACCCCGAAGATGACGAACGGGATCGTCACCATCATCGCCTTCGACTCGCGGGCGGTGAAGCTGTACAGGCAGTACGAGATCACCGTCGACGCGGCGACGACGGTCACCAGCTGATCGACGAGCGCGAGCGAGTAGCCCTCGAGCACGGGCCGTCCGGGGGTCGCCTCCGCTCCGACGAGGACGAGCTCGCCGCGGCGCTTCGCGAGTGCCAGGAAGAGCGCGAGCAGCGCCGTGCACAGCAGGAGCCAGGGCGAGATACGCACCTCGACGGCAGCGGCTCCCGCTGCCGCGCGCACGACGAAGAGCCCGCCGATCGTCATCACGTCCAGGAGGACGATGTGCTTGAGCGCCAGCGTGTACGCGGCCTGCAGTGCGAAGAAGCTGCAGAGGAGGAGGATGGACGCAATCCCGAGCGGCGCGACCAGGAGGACCGCGGTGACGAGCAGCAGCGCAGCGAGCGCCTCGGCAGCCCGCGGAGAGAGCTCGCCGCGAGCGATCGGGCGTGTGCGCTTCACGGGATGGACGCGGTCGTGCTCTGCATCGCGGATGTCGTTGACGAGATAGCTCGCGCTCGACGCAGCGCAGTAGGCGCCGAAGGCGGCCAGGGCCTCGCCCCAGCGCGAAACGTCCCCTAGCTTGGCCGCGAAGATGATCCCGGCGAAGAGGAGGAGGTTCTTCGTCCACTGGCGAGGGCGCAGCGAGACGACGGCGGCCCGCAGCGGCGAGCGGCGTCGCGGCAGGTCGTAGACCGTCGTGGTCTCGGGGAGAGACACGCCGAGATCGTAAAGCGCCGCTAGAGCTTGCGCTCCGCCGGGAGGACGAGCTCGAAGCGGCTGCCCTTCCCGGGCTTGGTCGCAAGCTCGATCCGTCCGCCCAGGGCCACGGCGAGCTCGTGCGCGATTGCCAGCCCAAGGCCTGTGCCCGAGTCGTCGCGCGACCAGAACGGGCGAAAGATCCGCTCCTCCTCCTCGGGGGCAACTCCGGGCCCGGAGTCGTCGACTGCCACGGCAACGCGACCGTTCGTCGCGCTCAGCTCGAGCTCCACGTGCCCACCGTTCGGCGTCCAGCGGAATGCGTTCGAAAGGAGGTTCGAGATGATCTGCAGCACGCGGTCGCCGTCGGACACGATCGTCGGCGTCGCGTCGAAGCGTTTGTCGTAGTCGATGCCGCGCCGTCGCGCCTCCTCGCCGAAGGCCGCGTAGGCGAGATCGCAGAGTCGCCCCATGTCGACCTCCTCCTGCAGCAGCGTGAAGCGGTGCGCCTCGAGCTTGGCGAGGTCGAGCACGTCGCCGACGAGGCGCTCGAGCCGCGCGCCTTCGTGCGCGATCACCTCCAGCGAGGCGGCGCGGGCGTCGGGATCCTCCGCGACGCCTTCCCGCAGTGCCTCGACGTGGCCGCGGATCGCGGTGAGCGGCGTGCGGAGCTCGTGCGAGACGCTCATCAGGAAGTTCCGCTCCTGTCGCTCGGCCTCCGACAGCCGTGACGCCATGTCGCGGAACCTGTCGGAGAGATGGCCGATCTCACCGCCGCCGCGCACGTCGGGCACGTCGACCGAGTAGCTGCCGCGCGAGATCTCGTCAGCAGCGGTCGAGAGCGCGAGCACCGGCCGCGTGATGCGCCGCGACAGGTACCACGCCAGCAGGCCGGCGACGAGGATCCCGCCCACGAACGCAAGCGCGAGGCGGCCGAGCAGCGGGGCGAGCGAGCTCTTGATCTCGGTCTTCGGCGTCGCGACGATCAGCGCGCCGAAGGGTGCGCTGTGCGGCGCCAGCCGCAGCGGCTGGAGCACCGCGAGGTAGGTGCGCTTGAAGCCGGGAGGCCGGAACTCGAAGTTCCGCACCTTGCCCGAGCGCCAGTCGACGGAGTTCTGGGGCAGCTGCCTCAGCCCCGAGACCTGGTCGGGGAATACGTTCGCACCCGCGTAGAAGATCTTGTCGCCCGTCGCCTTCTCGAGCTGGGCGGGAGCAAACCTGAGCGTCTTCGCGCCGGTGTCGTTCGCCGCGATCGCCTGCTTCTCGTAGAGCTGCGTGAGCCCGTTGGCCTCGCGGCTGAGCTTCGTGAGCAGCTGCTCGCGCGCGTAGTTCTGAAAGAGCGCCAGCGCGATTGCCGTGGCGATCAGCCCGCTGACGCCGATGCCGAGCAGGAAGAGCGCCGGCAGACGGAAGCGCAGCGAGCTGAACATGGCTCCTACACGGTACTGCTACGCGTTGACTGCATCGCGTGCGGGCCCGACCTTGTAGCCGACTCCCCACACGGTCACGATCGGCGAGGCCGCGCCGAGCTTCCGCCGCAGCTGACGGACGTGGACGTCCACGGTGCGTGTGTCGCCCGCGAAGGTGTAGCCCCACACGCGCTCGAGGAGCTGGTCACGCGTGAGCACGAGGCCGCGGTGGTCGAGCAGCTCCCACAGCAGATCGAACTCCTTGGGCGCGAGCTGGATCTCTTCGTCGCCCACCTTGACCTCGCGCCGGCCGGCGTCGATGACGAGGTCGCCGTGCGTGAGGGTGGCGGTCTCCGGGTCCTTCCGCTCGGGCGCGGCGCGACGCAGGATCGACTTGACGCGCGCGACGAGCTCGCGCGGATTGAACGGCTTCGTCATGTAGTCGTCGGCTCCGACCTCGAGGCCGATGATCTTGTCGACATCCTCGTCCCGCGCGGTGAGCATGAGGATCGGCACGTCCGACTTCTGCCGAATCCGGCGGCAGATCTCGATTCCGTCGATGTCGGGGAGCATCAGGTCCAGCACGATCAGCGAGGGCTGATCGCTCTGAGCGGAAGCGAGCGCCTCCGCCCCGTTCGATGCTGTGCGAACCTCGTACCCTGCGTTCTTCAGGTAGAGCGAGACGAAGGACGCGATCGAGGCTTCGTCCTCGACCACGAGCACTGATTGCGTTCTGTTGCTCACGGAAGTCCGCCTAGGGAGTGGTGGCCGACAACGGGAAGGCGACCTGGAACGGGATCTCGTTGTAGTCCCCGCCGTTGACCGCCCACGTCCCGTCGTCCAGCGTGCCGGCGCCGGTGATCGTGACCTGCCCTTTGCCGACGAACGACAGATTGATACCCCGCCCTCTCACGACGATCCTGAAGGTCCCGCCGATCATCCGGAACCGCACGTGACTTCCACGCCAGGTCGTCGTGGTGTCGTTGCGGTCGATCGGCGGGAAATCGTCTCCCGAGACGACCGGGCCCGTTCCGTCGCCGTCGACCGGATCGCTGATCGTGACAGCCCCCTTTGCGAAGCTGCCGATGACCCCGCCTCGCCCCGAGATGACAACCTTCCCGTTGCCGTCCTGGACCGACAGGGTGCCGTCGTTGATCCCGGTGGGACGAGCGACCGCCGCGGCCGGCAGAACCAGGCCAACGAGCAGGGCAAAAGTGAGGAGGCGCCTCATCGCCAGGAAGTATTGATCTTGCAATTGTGCCGAGGGTCATTGGAACGTAAGGAAACTGTAAGCGAGGTGGCAGCGTGATCGGAGCCCTTCTTGCAGCGGCAAGCCTTCTGTCCGGTCCTGGTCCCCAACTCATCGACCTCAGCGTGACGAACGGGTCGGCGCCGTTCGCGGGCGACGGCAGCTTGCTCACGACCGTGAGCCCGAACCACGACGGCTTTCGCGATGTGGCCGTCGTTCACTTCCTGGTAACTCGGGATGCCACGGTCCGGCTGGAGATCGTGGGGACCAACATGGTGCGGGCCGGACACGGAGGAACGACCGTCGCGTGGCGAACGGCGAAACGCTTCGAGGCCGGCCGCCGCTCGCTGACCTGGCGGCCTGCGCCCTCGACGCAACCGCGGACGTACATCGCGCGGCTGAGCGTCGGCAACAGGGTGTACGGAGCGTACGGCCCGAACGGCCGCCAGAACGCACCGGTCGTGCGCGTCCAGGGAATCGACGCAGCCTTCACGCGGAGGAGCTACGCGCCGGGTGAGACGGCGGAGCTCCGGCTCGCGACCGACGCACGCCAGCTCCGGCTGCAGGTCTTTGCGTATCAGTCACCCGGTCGGCCGAGCGAGCAGGACGTGAAGACGAGCGGCGTCGCGAAGACCGGTCCGATCCGCGTCGACTGGCGCGCTCATCGAGACGGGCCGGCCCTGCTCCGAGTCGTTCGCGCGGGCGATTGGCCCAGCGGGCTCTACTTCCTCCGCGCGACCGCGGCCGACGGCCGGGTCGGCTACGCACCATTCATCGTCAGGCCGCGCCGCCTCGGGACGCACCGCGTCGCCGTCGTGCTTTCCACGAACACATGGGCGGCGTACAACTTCGCCGACGCAGACGGCGACGGTTGGGGTGACTCGTGGTACGTCACCGCCCGCCATAGGAGCGTGGATCTGCGTCGTCCGTTCCTCGATTTCGGCGTGCCCTTTCGCTTTCACGACTGGGATCTCGAGTTCGTCGCCTGGCTCAATCGCACCGGGAGGCCGGTCGACTTCCTGTCTGATGACGACGTGGACGCGTTGGCGAGCGGGGACGAGCTCGCGAAGCGCTACGACCTCGTCGTCTTTCCGGGCCATGAGGAGTACGTCACGAGTCACGAGTACGACGTCATCCAGCGCTACCGCAACGACGGCGGCAATCTCGCGTTCCTCGCGGCGAACAACTTCTACCGGCGGGTCGACCGCGCCGGGCAGTCGCTCATGCGCGGCGCGACGTGGCGAGAGCTCGGACGGCCCGAGTCCAGTCTCGTCGGCGTGCAGTACGTCGGGTCCGACCAGGGGCAGCGACAGGCCGCCTATCAGGTGACGGGGCTCGCCCCGCAGTGGGTCTTCGCGGGCACCGGCCTCGGGGAGGGCGATGCGTTCGGTCGCTACGGGATCGAGATCGACGCCCGCACCACCGCGTCTCCGGCCGGGATCCAGGTTCTCGCGCGCATCCCGGACCTGCTCGGGCCGGGCCGGTCGGCCGAGATGACGTACTACGAGACATCGACCGGAGCCAAGGTGTTCGCGGCCGGCGCGCTCAACTTCGCTGCGTCCCTCGGCGACCCTGTCGTAGACCGTTTGCTCGCAAACGTCTGGGCCCGGCTGTCGGCTCCGTGAGAGCGGTCACGAAGATCAGCTGGGGAACCTCCCGGTTCCCCCAAACCCCCGTCCGCTTCGCGAACGTGCCGCTGCACGGCATCCGATGCTCGGGACAAGATGCGAACGGTGATCGACGAGACACGATCAGAGCGGACCACTCGGTTGCTCGTGTCGCGCCTTGACGCCCTCGCGAAGGTCGTGGCCGGCCTGCACCACGCCGAAGCGATGCGGCTCGTCGAGCTCGCCTCCGTCGCGACGATGCACGCGATCGCGCTCGAGACGTTGCACGCCGAGCAAGCCGAGAAGATCTGGCGCGAGGCTCACGCGCGACATCCGGAGCTGCCGGAGGCCGTGATCGAGCTACCCGGCCGACTCGCAGCCTAGGCCGGGTATTCGTAGAAGCCGCGGCCGCTCTTCCGGCCGAGGCGGCCTTCGCGCTGCATCTGCACCAGCCGGTCGGGAGGCGCCATGCGCGGCTCGCCGAGCTTGCCGTGTAACGCCTCCGACGCGTGGACGTGGACGTCGACTCCGATCAGGTCGATGAGCGCGCAGGGCCCGAGCGGCCAGCCCGCGCCGTTCGTCATTGCCTTGTCCATCTCCTCGGGCTCGACACCCGCTTCGTCGAGGACGCGCACGCAGTCGTTCAGCAACGGGATCAGAATCCGGTTCACGATGAAGCCGGGCGTGTCGGTGCAGCGCACGGGCTGCTTGCCGGCCCGTTCCGCCCAGGCGTAGGCGGCGTCCACCGCCTCGTCCGAGCTCTTCGGCGCGCGCACGATCTCCACGAGCGGAAGCACGGGCGCCGGGTTGAAGAAATGCATGCCGACGACACGCTCGGGCCGTTCGGTCGCCTCGGCGATCTCCGCCACCGACAGCGCCGACGTGTTTGTCGCCAGCACGGCGTCCGGCCGGGTGATTCGGTCGAGCTCGGCAAACGTCTGCCGCTTGAGCTCGCGATCTTCGAGTACCGCCTCGATGACGAGATCGCAGTCGGCGAGGTCGGCAAGGTCGGTGGTGAGCATCAGGCGGGCGAGGGCTGCGTCGCGCTCGGCTTCCGTCAGACGCCCCTTCTGGACCCTACGGGAGACGTAGCGGTCGATGGTCGCGCGTCCGCGCTCGCCAAGCTCCTCGCTGATCTCGCGCCCCACGGTGTCGAAGCCCGCCTGGACGCTCACCTGCGCAATCCCCGCACCCATCGTCCCGAGCCCGACGACGCCTACCTTCCGGATCGGCATCTACACGTACGCCCGAGCCAGGAGCCAGCGAAACGAGACCTCACCGTGCCCGGGCTCGTGTTGCGGAACGACTTCATCGCGAACGATCTGCAGGCCGGCTTCAGGCACCAACCGTCCGTACGCCTCGGCACCGAGCGAGGCGAAGAACATCGGCGCGCCGAGCCAATCGTCTTCGACGTCCTCCCCGGCCTCGCCGGTACCGAAGGTCGAGAGCAGGTGACCTCCGGGCCGGAGCCAGAGGCCGATCCGCGCAATCAAATGCCGCTGCTCCGCGACCGGAACGTGGCCGAAAAAGAAGAGTGCGACAACCGCGTCGAGCGATCCTTCAGCGACCTCGAGCTCGGTCGCGTCCGCATGCACGAAGCTCGCCTCGGGAACGTGGTGTCGCGCAAGCTCGATCTGCACCGCCGAGATGTCGATGCCGGTAACCCGGTGCCGGCGCGCGAGCTCGCGCGTCACCGGAACGCCTCGACCGCAACCGAGCTCGAGTACGTCCGAGCCTTCGTCCAGACGCGCATCGAGGTCGCGCACCCAGTCGAGCGTCGGCGACTCGATCTGTCCCGCCCACTCTGCGTAGCGCAACGCGATCGCGTCGTAACCGCGAGCGACGATCTCCTTCGGTTCCCGCGCGACTGCGCGACCTGCAGGTTCCCCCACCTGCCGCAGGGTAACTGGGTCGGATCGGCCCTGCGCTAGATGAACAGCTAGACCCGCTCGATCACGGCGGCGATCGCCTGGCCGAAGCCAATGCACATGGTCGCGATCCCGTAGCGAGCGTTCCGGCGCTCGAGCTCGTTGAGCAGCGTCGCGGTCATGCGGGCGCCGGTGGCGCCGAGCGGATGGCCGAGGGAAATGCCGCCGCCGTTCGGATTGATGTCGTCCCATCGCGGTTCGAGACCGGCGTCACGCGCGAACTGAAGCACGACGGAGGCGAACGCCTCGTTCACCTCGATCACCGAGATATCGTCCCAGGTGAGACCCGCGCGCTCGAGGGCGGCGGCGCACGCCTCGGGATTTCCGTGCAGCATCCGGTACGGGTCGACGCCGGCGAGCCCAAACGAGACGAACCGCGCGCGTGGCTCGAGCCCGAGCCGCCCGGCGGCATCCTCGCTCGTCACCAGCACGGCCGCTGCGCCGTCGCAGATCTGGGACGAGTTACCGGCCGTGACCTTCCCTTCCGGGACAAAGGCCGGTTCGAGCGCGGCAAGGGCCTCTGTCGACGTGTCCCGGCGCGGCGTCTCGTCGACGGCGAAGACCACCCCGGTGTGGGGGTTCGTCAGGTCGATCGGGACGATCTCGTCGTCGAAACGTCCGTCCTCACTCGCCGCGATCGCTCGCCGGTGCGACTCGAGGGAGAAGGCGTCGAGCTCCTCTCGGGAGAAGCCCCACTCTTCCGCGATCACCTCCGCGGAGATTCCCTGCGGCACGATCTGCCAGCGGTCGAGCAGCTTGTCCGAGAGATCGCCCCCGTTCGACCCCATCGGGACGCGCGACATCATCTCGACGCCGGCAGAGACGACGACGTCCAGCTGGCCGGACGAGATCGCGGTCGCCGCGTTGAAATTCGTCTGCATCGAGGACCCACACTGGCGGTCGACAGTCGTCCCGGCCACGGTCTCGGGCCAGCCGGCGACAAGCGGCACCATGCGTCCCAGGTTCCACCCCTGCTCGCCGATCTGTGTGACACAGCCGAGCTGCACGTCCTCGATCTCGGCGGGATCGAGATCGTTGCGCTCGACCAGGGCGTTCAGCACCTGCGCGGCCAGCTCGTCGCCGCGCATCGATGCGAGCGTCCCGTTCTTCTTGCCGACCGGCGAACGCACCGCGTCGACGACCAGCGCGTCCTGAAGAGGTCTCGTCATTGGTCCCACGATAGATCGCGTGTACTAGTGCAGCGAGTACGGCACGAGCACGCCGACCGCGGCGGCCAGCAGCCCGCCCGCGGCGTACCAGCCGAGCTGCGGATGGTTGCGCTTGAGCCTGTGCAGTGCGTACGAGGCATTGCCAGGCACCGCGCGCGCGGTCGTCAGGACCCGCGTCGCCGGAGTCTCGCGCACCGGTGCCGCGACCACCGCCTGGCTGCGAGCGACGCTGCCGCGCCAGACGAGCTCGGGCGGGCCGCGCCGTGAGGCGAGCCTGATGAGGCCGCGCGGCGGATTGGCGACGGTGAGCGCGAGGACGACCCCCGCCGCGAGCGCAAGCAGTCCGCCGAGCATCAGATGTCCGGTGCCGGGCCGGGTCGCCTGCGCCTTCGACGTCGCCTTGGCGGCCGTCGGCCAGGCCAGCTGTGGATGCCGGGCGGCCCAGACGTCGTAGCTGCCGCCCCGGGCGCGGAGCCAGCGGTCGAGAGACGCGCTGTCCACGAACACGCGACCTGCCCAGACGACTCCTGTCGGAGGGACGGGAGCAGGCCGGTCCTCGCTCAGCCGATGCCCGACATAGGCGGCGGGCAGCAGAACGGCAACCGGCAGCAGCAGAGCCCCGAGGACCCTCATCGCTCCACGAGTGTTACACCCAGATCCCCCGGCTGCCAAGGCTCGGATCGCCGCGCTCGCCCACGGCGCCTCGGGCGGCATAGGCTTCCACCGTGGCGGCCACTGTGACCGAACGGAAGCTCTTTGTCGGCGGCGACTGGATCGAGACGGGTGACTGGATCGAGATTCGCTCGCCGTACTCGGGCGAGGCCGTCGGCCGAGTGGCCAAAGCGGGCGCCGACCAGGCGCGGCGCGCCGTCGACGCGGGCGAACGAGCAATGCAGGAGCCCCTGGCGGCACACAAGCGCGCGGAGATCCTCGTCCGGGTGGCCGGCGCGCTCGGGCGCCGCCACGAGGAGGCTGCACGCGTCATCTCCGACGAAGCGGGTAAGCCGCTCAAGGCGGCGCGCGTCGAAGCCGCCCGCGCCATGTCGACGTACACGTTCGCCGCGGTCGAGGCACGCAAGCTGGCCGGCGCGATGGTGCCGATGGACGCCGCCCAGGCGGGCGAGGGCAAGCTCGCGTTCACCCTGAGACGACCGATCGGCGTCGTCGGGGCGATCAGTCCCTTCAACTTCCCGCTCAACCTCGTGGCACACAAGATCGCCCCCGCCCTGGCCGCCGGCTGTGCGGTCGTGCTGAAGCCGGCCAGCCAGACGCCGATGTCGGCGTTGCTACTTGCCGAGCTGGAAGAGGAAGCCGGCCTTCCGCCGGGCTGGCTCAACGTGCTCGTCGGGCCGGCGTCGGAGATCGGAGACGTACTGGTCGCCGACGAGCGCGTGAAGCTGATCACGTTCACCGGCTCGAGCGAGGTCGGGTGGAAACTCAAGGAGCGCGCCGCGAAGAAGCGCGTGAACCTCGAGCTCGGTAACGCGACTCCCTTGATCGTGACGGCGGACGCCGATCTCGACGCTGCGGCGACGAAGGTTTCGCAGAACGCCTTCTCCTTCGCAGGGCAGAGCTGCATCTCCATCCAGCGCGTCTACGTCGAACGGGACGCGTACGACCGGTTCGTCGACCGGCTCGTCCCGCTCGTCGAGGCACTCAAGGTCGGCGATCCGGCGGAGGAGGACACCGACGTGGGCCCAGTCATCGACGAAGGCGCACGTGAGCGCATCCTCGACTGGATCAAGGCGACGAGCGGACAGGTGCTGACCGGCGGCGAACTCGACGGCGAGCTGATCCGTCCGACCGTCATCGCCAATCCCGCACCCGACGACGAGGTCTCTTGCCAGGAGGTGTTCGGTCCGGTGTGCACGGTTACGACGGTCGAGTCGCTCACCGAGGCGATCGAGCTGGCGAACGGAACCCGCTACGGGCTGCAGGCTGGAATCTTCACGTCCAATCTCGACAGCGCACTTCGTGCTGCGCAGGAGCTCGAATTCGGCGGCGTGACGGTGAACGAGGCACCGACCTTCCGCGCAGATCAGATGCCCTACGGCGGCGTCAAGGACTCGGGCAACACGCGCGAGGGGCCGCACTACGCGGTCCGCGAGATGACGGAAGAACGGCTTGTCGTCGTCGAGTTGCCCTAGTTTCGCCGCGACGGGAATCCCAGGCCCGTGATCGGACTCGTCCTTGCCCTGGCGGTCATCGCGATCGTCGTCTCCCTGTTCGGCGGGTGGATCTTCGGGATCGCGCTCGGCGCCGTCGCACTCATCCTCTTCGTGCTGTTCCTCGCCGGGTTCGGCCGCAGGGCTCCCTCGCGGCGCCATCCGTAGGCGTCACACCTCGCTGTTACATTGATCCGCGTGGCGCGGCCCTCGCTGTTTCGCCGCAAGAAGGAGCCTGCGGGTGCACGTGCGGCTGGTCCCCCCAGGCGGTCCCTTCCTCATCCGGGCCAGCTACGCAAGGAGCATCGCGCGCTTCTGCGGGTGCGCGAGCAACGCCTGCGCGATCTCGGTGGCCTCATGTTGGAGATGTTCCGCCGCGACCAGTTCCGGCAGGATCTCCTCGTCGAACGCTGCGACGAGCTGCTCGCTCTCGA
>JBKOWS010000120.1:0-5636 GCA_046724565.1 Actinomycetota bacterium
ATGAAGTCAAAGCACTGGGGATCGTGAACAGTACGGCCAGCTCTGCCGACGAAGCGCTCACCGGCCGCTTTTGGAACGGGGCAATTCAAAACTATTGGAACGAGATCACCCAGACGGCGGCCTTGGCGCATGACCTGACGACCGCACAGAGCGCCCGCCTTTTCGCCCTGCTCAACCTGACACTGGCAGACGGAGTGATCGCCTTCTACGACGCCAAGTACACGTACGACTTCTGGCGGCCGGTGACCGCGATCCGGGCGGCCGATACGGACGACAACCCGGAGACGCTGGCCGACCCGAATTGGCTTCCCGAGGTGATCAACACAGCTCCCGACCCGTCCTACCCCGGCGCGCACGCGGTGATCAGCGCGGCCGGAGCCGCGGTGCTGATCTCCGTCTTGGAGAAGGATGAGCTCGACTTTGACGTCACCTCTGAAGTCATGCCAGGGGTCGAGCGCCCATTCGATCGACTCTCGGCGGCTGCGGAAGAGGCGACGTTGAGCCGGATTTTCGCCGGAGCCCACTTCCGCTTCGACCTTACCGCTGGACAACGGCTGGGCCGCGACGTCGCGGATTTCGTGGTCGATAACTTCTTGACTCGTCGTCACCGAAGAGACCACCGCGACGACGACGAATGACTCGCTCACGCCAGCGAGAACCACAGACCGCAACGATCAAGACGTGAACGTCAGACGAGGGAGGTTCAGTGATGAATGCTTCCACGGTGGCCGTAGCGCTCATGCTCGCGGTACTACTGCAGTGACGCGAAAGCCTACTACCCGTACGTACGTGGATGCTCCTCGGGCTGGCAGCAGGTAGTCCCATAGGCTGACGACATTGGGAGAACATCTACCTCGCGTGTCTTTGAGTCTGATCCTCGGCGCTGCCCGCGCGGTATCGAATCCGCCCCTCGGCGTGCGGCGAGGCAGGCGTTGAAGAAGTCGGAGGGGTATGACGCTGACATGCGCCCCGATCCGTCCGGCTCTCAAATGACATCACAACTCTGTGGGTGTGGACACCTCTGTCAATACGCAGCCGAGAACGGACTCGACCCCAATCTGGCGCGACTGCGAGACTGGTGTTGTATCTGTGATGATCGAACTCCGTGCGCCCTTTGCGCTCCTCGGGACACACCTGAGAGAAGACATGATAGAGACCGACCTTTTGAAGGAGCCAGGGACATTGGCCGGCCGGTCGTGGAACCTATTCTTGGTCAAAGCGAAACGGGGATCGAGTCTCGGCCCCTCAGCATCTGGAGGCGGCTCGGCCCTCGGCTGGCGTGGCTTCCGGTTGATCAGATCGGGCGCATCTTACGGACTGCGGGGATCGTAGTGCTGTGCTCCGTAGGCGTTGTCATGGTGTTCGCCATTCAATCGGCGCTCTACCATTGGGCTCCCTTGTGGGCGCGTCGCTACTCGGCATGCGTGGCTCAGCGGCCAGAGCCGAACACCCAGGCCGGGATCGTGCGACACCGAATTGCGTGCGCGACGTTTGCGACCGACATGATTCGGAAGCAGTGGTGAGCGTCGCGAGCGCCGAGGAGGCCAAGCGATGATGCGACTGCGACGGGCCTCGGTGATCGCCGTGCTGGCCCTACTCACCTCAGCCACGATCGCCCACTCCGAGTGTGCGTGGGTGCTCTGGCTGAAAGCCACCGTAGGCCCTGACCACCGTTGGGCGACCTGGTACAGCCGCCCTTAGGCGGACGGCGAAGCAGCTCGTAGATGCGCGCGGCCGTCGGTAACTGACCACGCGCGAATACCACGACTGCTGTCAACAGCCACGCTTTCATGTGGAGGAGAATGCCCCTGAAGAAGAGATGGGAAAGGGCGTCGCGTACAGCTCACGAACTGTTCCCCCGGCTATACGGCCGACGGTACGATGTCGCGGTCGGCTCCAGCCCTCGCGACGGCCGAGAGGATGTCCGCTGGTTGGCACGTCGCCAAAGACCTCGGCTCCGCGATCGGGTAACCCGCCTTCACCTCGATCGGCGCGGGCTTCTGACTCGATCACCACAGCCCGCACGATCACGTAGGCGAACGGTGGCGACCTCCTGACCTGGCTCGGCATCGTAGAGGTAGGAGGTCAGTGACATGAGTAGCGAGCGGTGACGGATGTCCTTCCAGACACCCCTTATGTGGCGCGCGCATATTGCCCCGGTGTGAGCCCGATGCCGACCCCAGGCTGGACATTCTCGATGTGCGCTGGTGTGAATCCCACTCTCCCGCGCTGGATGGCGGCGACGACGAAGTAGTGATCGCTTCCGCGTACCTCTAGGGGAGCGCTGAGGCGGGCGGCGACGACAACCGACGCGGGTGCGACATACTGCACCGTCGCCGCTAGCGGCGGTTTGCTTTTGATGCTCGACGCCGGCAACCGTTGTGGCTGTCGGCGTGAGGCTGGCTGTCTGATGACACCCAATAGGGGAGCGCTACGCGCGCGACCTTTGAGCAAGTACGCCTGAGATTGCCGAAGGTTCGATCGTTCGCGATGCGCTTTGGAACGAATCTCCAACCGTGACGTTAGCAAGAGTGAACGAACCCACATGTTCGGGAGGGCTCCATATGTTAAAGCGTGTCGTATTCGTTGTTGGCGCGCTGAGCGCATTGGGCGCGTGTGTTGCGACACGAAGCCTTACGGTCGCCGGACCGCCCACCGCGCGTGCGGAGACGGGTAAATCTCTGGTCATCGACGGCGTCAGCTACGCCAACCATGGGACCAAGGACGTGCGCAATCTGTCGAAATTGGAACTCGAAGCCGACGACTACTACTTCTCACCAACCTTTCTACGCGGCAACCCGGGGCAGAAGCTCACGCTGCTCGTGGAGAGCGAGGCGCGGACGCTGCACAACCTGAGCATCTCGTCCCTCGGCATCGACAAGGACATCCCCCCGAAGGGGAAGGTGCGACTCGACGTCACCTTTCCGGCCTCCGGTGTCCTCGCTTTCACCTGCAAATTCCACGGGGGGCTCGGTATGAACGGGCAACTGCTGACCGGCGACGGTCGCCCCCCTGGTGCCCGTTAGTCGGGGGCGAAAACGTGATGGCGCGGCCTCTTACATGAGCGTGCAAGGCAACACGATGCGACGACCTTGGAGAGTGACTGGTCTGGCGATGGGACTGATGATCGTCGGGATGGTCGTGGGCGCATACGCCGTGCAGGGCGAAAAGCCGGCCTCCGATCCGCCCGCATCGAGCTATCTCTCAGTCAACGAAGAAAGCTTCCCGACGGTGTTCGCGCGTATGCGTGCGGCGAAGGCCGATATCGAGAAACGTCAGCAAGAGCTACTCGCGGCACGCTACGACCTGAGCGACCGGCCAGTGCTCGGCGTCACGATGAGCCGAGGCAAGGCGATCCAGGGCGGCGTCCGGGTGAAGCTTCGGTCGGGCGTCACATGGGACGCGCTCGCGCGTATCAGCTCGGAGGAGGTTCGCGACAAGGCGATCTTCCCGTCTGGGTTCATGCCGTTGCCACACCCGAACCATCCCGAGGGCGGCATGGTCTTCCCGAAATTTCTCATCGATGAGACCCGAAAGCAGACGGGCCGGGATCTGACGCGCTTTGACCTCGACTTCGATCTCCCCGACCGGTTCCTGCCGGAGTTTCCGTCGCCCATCTACTTGACGACGCGACCCGACCTGGGTGACGTATCTCGCGGGCAGTTGGTCACCAGCAACAATTTCTACGAGCTGTTCAACGGCATCTTGAATCCCAAGCAGCTCGAGGGGTTGCGGCTTCTCCTCACACCATTTCCCCAGCAGCAGTTCAATGCCACCGCCGATCGCCGCAGCGAGCATCCAAGCCTGGGCGTGGCGTGCTTCGACTGTCATCAGAACGGCAATACGAACGGCGCAACGCATCTCGTCGGTGACATCCGTCCGCAGCAGTTCCGCCACCGGATTGAAACGCCGTCGCTCCGCGGTGTAAACATCCAGCGATTGTTCGGCTCGCAGCGGGCACTGAAGACCGTCGAGGACTTTACGGAGTTCGAGCAGCGCGCGGCGTATTTCGACGGCGACCCCGTGATTGCCACGAAGAAGGGGGTCAACGTTCTCGAGCGGGGCAGCCAGGTGCACTTCATGGGGGAGTTCCAGGAGATTCTCGATTTTCCGCCGGCGCCAAAGCTCGACGTTTTTGGCAAACTCGATCCGAAGCGCGCCACGCCGGAGGAACTCCGTGGCCAGTCCCTGTTCTTCGGGAAGGCACAGTGTGCGTCGTGTCACGTGCCGCCGTACTACACGGACAACCTGATGCACAACCTCCACGCGGAGCGCTTTTACGAGCCGCAGCTCATCAACGGCATGATGGCCGCAGCCGACGGGCCCATCAAAACCTTTCCTCTTCGCGGCATCAAGGATACGCCGCCGTATCTGCACGACGGGCGCCTGCTGACCCTCGACGATACGGTTGAATTCTTCAATCTCATACTCGGCACGCAGCTGACGGCGGACGAAAAGAAGGACCTCGCCGACTTCCTGCGCGCGCTTTGATCCCGACGACGGGTTAGCGGACACAAGAGCCGCTAACCCTTTCATTTATCCTGACTTCACCCGGAATTGGTTTTCAGGCAGACTTGCCCCTTGGGTGATCTGGAGGATGTGGCGAGTCGCCGGTAGGTCAAGCGCCGCGTCATACGGGCCGCACAAGAAGTTTCCGCGAGGACAAAATATGGATGTCGCATACATCTCCGCGTTCGCGGCGCTCACCGGATCGATAGTGGGCGGATTAATGTCGGGTATCGCCACGTGGCTGGCACAACGGTCCCAGGTTCAAGCCGGGTATCGCGCGCATCAGATTTCGCTTCGCGAGGACCTTTTCCGGGATTTCCTCGTCGCCGCGTCCAAAGCCTATGGTCAGGCGCTGATGAGCGACCGGCCGGAACTTCAAGACCTAGTCGGCATGTACAGCTTGGTCAATACAATGCAGGTTTTGTGCTTCCCGCGGACTATCGCGCGCGCCGAACAGGTCATGAATGCGACCGTCGAAACCTACTTCCAACCGAACAAGACGTTCGACGATATACGCGCGATGATCAAGACAGGTAGCGGGATTAATCCGTTGAGCGAATTCGCCGAGGCAGCGCGCGATGAGCTGCGAACGTTAGGTTCGAGATAGTGCACGCTCGTGGTTGCGGGGGTCGGATTTGAACCAGCGAACGGTCATTTGAGATACCAGTGCTCCCACCGCACACCGGTCCTCTGTTGTTACCCCGCGCGACCAGCCGGCGCGGGTGCTCAACGTGTCAACAGACCGCGCGCTGTCCGCCATTGGTCTCAGAGGCGCGCGGCGGGGCGCGCTTCGGTAAGTCTTCGGCGCGGGGCCAAGCCTGCGTGCTGGCTCAGCCGGCGCCCTGCGACTCCGCCACCCGCCGCATCCAGTAGCGGAACCAGTCGCGCCCGTAGAGTCGGGGCGTCACGCCGCGCGCGAGCAGCGGCGCGTGGTCCTCGGGCCGGACCCCGAGCAGCATCTCCACGTCCATCGGGCCGAGCTCGGTGAGCAGGCCGTCGCGAAGCGCCGCGTCGTGGGTAGCCAGTGTCACGCGTGCCCCCGCCGCGCGGAGCGAGCGGGCGAGCCGGCGGTAGGCGTCGTCAGTGGCCGGCCCGAAGCGATGGGCCAGTCGCTCCGGCTCGACGTA
>JBKOWS010000130.1:0-17274 GCA_046724565.1 Actinomycetota bacterium
CTCAGTACACGTCTCGATGCCTCGGTGGCAGCGCGATTTGTTCTCAATGAAATGGTTCGCGCTGACCTTGACGTCGCCCTTCGCCATCCGAACGAGCTCATCAAGCTCGTCGAGCGGCGAAGAGACATTCCTCGTGCTGCATGGGATCGAGCAGTTGAGGCGGCCGGAACTTCAGATTTCTCGGCCGACGAATTCTTGGGTGATGGCGTCGTCGCCGACACGTCCGCGCTTGAGCCGCTCGTGGATCGGATCCTCGCCGACAATCCCGACCAGGTGGCCGCGTACAAGGGCGGCAAGGAAGGGCTCCTCGGGTTCTTCGTCGGCCAGGTGATGAAGGAGACGCAGGGCAAGGCCGACCCGAAGGTCGTCAACGAGCTGCTTCGCGAGAAGCTGAGCGCCTAGGACTTACTGCTCCAGGGGCCGACACCGCCGATCCGCTCGACCGTGATGTGCGTCACGTAGCCGGGCGGGGGGTCGGGCATCGGCGGAAACTTCACGTCGGGACCAAGGTGCACGTGCGCAAGCCGCTGCAGCAGCTCGGGTGCGCCGCCCTCGGTGATCCGGGCTCGGCCGTGGACGACCAGGTACTCCTTCAACCCCGGCGGGTGGACGCGTGTTCCCTCGAGCGAGACCACTACGCGCGGATCGCGCTTGATGTTGCGGATCTTCTGGTGAAGCGGCAGATGGCCGGCCACCAGCTCGTTGCCGTCCAGACCGATCCACACGCACGAGACCTGCGGGCTGCCGTCGCGATTGAGCGTGACGAGGTGAGCAAGCGCGCCTGACTCGATGAGCTCCCGCGCGCTGTCCGGAAGGACCGCCATGCGTGGAGGCTAGAGCAAACCAAACCCCGTTCCGCGGGAGTTACCCCGGATACCTCGGACCGCAGGACGAGAACGACGTCGAGAACGTCGACGACGTGTCGAGTCGCGACGGGGACAGCGCAGGGGCGTCGAGCCGGGACCGCGTGCAGCGCCTCCGCTGAGCGGGCGAGAGTCGAGCTAGATCAAACCGCAGTAGCGCGCCGTGTTGGGCCAGGGATCGAACCCCTGGCCGGCGCGGTGCGCTCTTTCCGCCACCCACATCTGCTCGAGGGGCGTCCAGTGGTTTGCCGTGCCCTTGCGGGCGAGCAGCTGTCGTCCATACCTGCGCTGGAATCCGAGATCCATCTGCAGGCCGCCGTAATACGGCGGATTCGGATCCCTCCACGAGCCCTCGAGGCGGTGGATGCAGAGCCACTCGCGCTTGTGCGGGGGGTTCTCGGCGTGACGTTGCGTTTTGACGGCCACACGTCTCCACACTGCGATCTTGTCCATCGGGTCAGTGGGTGGATGCTGAAGTCGACGCATCAGCGGACGGCCCATCACGCGTTGCCACCTCCACGTCTGATGACGGTACGTGTCCATGAGCTTCTGGACTTGCCGTTTTGGGATCTCGAGTGATTGATCCGGCGGCGTGCCCGAATCGGCGCGCAACTGTGCTGCGCAGATCAACGCCGCTACGAATGCGCACGCGCACGTCGATATGAGTGTCAGCTTCTGCCGCAGTTTGAGTGATCCCCCCGGATCGACGTCGCCTCGTGACTGTGCCGCAGTCGAAGACGACTGGTTGTCAGAGGCTCAGACGCCAGATCTGTTGTCGAGTTAGTGAATAGGACGTTGCCTGGCTAGACGCTTTCCTAAACCCTTGGAACCATCGGAGCTCCGACTGCCACTGTCGACTTCTGGCAACCGTCCGCCGGATTCCCGCTGCCAGCCAGGGCCCGCGCTAGTCTCAGCAGGAGATGGCCGAGAAGCGCTACCTACTCACCCCGGGCCCGACACCGGTGCCCCCGGAGGTGCTCGCCGAGCTCGCGAAGCCCGTCATCCACCATCGCGAACGGGACTACCGCGACATCTACGAGCAGTGCCTGGTGCGGCTCCGCGACGTGTATCGCACGGAGAACGACGTCCTCATGTACACGACGTCCGGCACCGGCGCCTTCGAATCGGCCGTCGCGAATCTGACCTCGCCGGGCGATCGCCAGCTCGTCCTCTCGGCCGGGAACTTCGGCGAGCGCTGGGCGGCGATGGTGAAGGCATTCGGGGCAGACCTCGTGCACGTCCGGCTGGACTGGGGCGAGACGCCGGATGTGAACGACCTTCGCGGTGCCCTCGGCGACGCCGGCGACGTCCGCGTGGTCTACCTCACCCACTCGGAGACCTCCACCGGCGTCGTCGCCGACGTGCAGGCACTGTCCACCGTCGCGAAGGAAGCCGGAGCCCTCGTGGTCGTAGATGCAGTCTCGAGCCTCGGCGCCGTGCCGCTCGAGACCGACGCGTGGGGCATCGACGTCGTGGTGTCCGGCTCGCAGAAGGCACTCATGTGTCCGCCGGGAGTCGCGTTCACATCCGTCGCTCCAACCGCGCTCGAAGCCGCCGCGCACGCGACGACGCCGCGCTACGTCATGGACTGGGAGCGCACCCGCAAGGCGCAGGCCAAGCTCGATGCGCCGTTCACGCCGGCGGTGTCGATCGTGCGCGCCCTCAACGTCGCCATCGGGCTGCTCCTCGACGAAGGGCTCGAGGCAGCGTTCGACCGCCATGCTCGCCTCGGGCGGGCCTGCCGCGAGGGAGCGAAGGCGATGGGGCTGGAGCTGTTCTCTCCTGACGAGGAGCGCTCGGCAGTCGTGACAGCGATCCGCGCCCCGGAGGGGGTCGACGCCACGGAGATCGTCTCGGGGCTGCGCGACCGCTTCGGGATCACGATCGCGAACGGGCAGGGCGAGTTGAAGGGAAGGATCTTCCGCATCGGCCACATCGGCTGGTTCAACGTGCTCGACATCACGACCGCCCTCGCTGCCCTGGAGCTTGTGCTCACTGATGCAGGCGCGGACATAGAGCGCGGCGTGGCGGTGACACGAGCCCTCGAAGCTTGGGCCGAGCACACTCCCGTTTGAGCAAGGTCCTCGTCCGCGAACCGATCGCGGAGGCCGGGATCCGCCTCCTGCAGGACCGAGGCTTCGAGGTCGACGTCGACGGCGACTCGAATCTGGCCGAGACGATCGGCGATTACGACGCGATCGTCGTCAGGTCAGCGACGAAGGTGACCGCGGATCTGATCGACCGTGCCGATCGGCTCAAGGTGATCGGCCGCGCGGGCGTCGGGATCGACAACGTCGACGTCGGCGCGGCAACGAGACGGGGCATCGTCGTGGCAAACGCTCCGGAGTCCACCGTCGTGTCCGCAGCGGAGCACACGATCGGCCTGCTCGTCGCGCTGACGCGCAACATCCCGCAGGCGCACGCGGCCCTCAAGCAGGGACGCTGGGAGCGCAAGACCTACGGCGGCGTCGAGCTCGCCGACAAGACGCTCGGCGTTCTCGGCTTCGGACGGATCGGCCAGCAGGTTGCGCGCCGCGCGGCCGGGCTCGGCATGCGGGTTGTGGCCTACGACCCCTTCGTCGCTCCCGAGCGCTTCCGGGAGCTCGGCGTCGAACGGATCGAGCAGGAGGACGACGTGTACCGGGCCGCCGACTTCCTCACCCTCCATCTTCCTTTGACCGACGAGACTCGCGGCTCGGTCGGCGCACAGGCGTTCGCGAGGATGCGCGACGGCGTGCGCATCGTGAATGCAGCCCGCGGCGAGCTCGTCGACGAGGCCGCCCTCCTGGACGCGCTTCGCTCCGGAAAGGTGGGAGGGGCAGCACTCGACGTGTTCTCCGAGGAGCCCTACTCGGGACCGCTGCTCGAGCTCGACAACGTCGTCGTCACACCACACCTCGCGGCTTCCACCGAGGAAGCCCAGGATCGCGCCGGCGTCATCATCGCCGAGCAGGTCGCCGCCGCGCTCGAAGGCGGTCTCGTCTCGAACGCCGTGAACATCCCGGTGATCGGAGCCGAAGACCTCGAGGTGCTCGGCGCCTACATCCCTCTAGCCGCGAAGCTCGGCCGCCTCGCCATGGAGCTCGCGGAAGGTCGCGTCGAAGAGCTCCGGCTCACCTACTTCGGCGGGCTCGCGCAGTACGACACGCGCCTGCTCACCGTTGCCGCCCTCAACGGCGCCTTCCAGGGTCGTTCCGATCAGCCGGTGAACTACGTCAACGCTCCTGTCATCGCGGCCGAGCGCGGGGTGGAGGTGCGGGAGGAGCGCAGTCGCTCGTCTCGCGACTTCACGAATCTCGTCCGTGTGGAAGCAGTCTCCGACGGAGAAGCACTTCGCGTCGCAGGAACGACCATCGGCAACGACGACAGGCTGTGGCTCGTCAGCGCCCTCGGCTTCGAGCTCGACATGGAGCTCGCGCCGCTGCTTGTCTTCTTCCGGTACGACGACGTCCCGGGCGTGATCGGCAAGGTCGGGACGCTCTTCGGCGATTCCGGCGTAAACATCGCGAACATGACGGTCTCCCGCACGCGGCAGGGAGGTCAGGCCTTGATGGCTCTTTCGATCGACTCGCAGGCGCCGCCGGATCTCGTAGCGAAGGTGCATGACGAGTTCGATGACGCGCGGTTCATCTCGCTGGCGTGAGCTCGGCGCGCGCGGCGGTCTCTGGGTCGTCGCCCAGTCCGTCCTGTTCGCCGCGATCGCGGCAGCCTCGATAGCCGGACAGCGCTGGCCCGAAGAGGTCGCCTTCCCTTTCAGTGTCGTCGGCGGCGTGCTGGCGGGAGTAGGTCTCGGGCTCGCCGCGTGGGCCTATCGCTCCCTCGGTGCTTCCTTCACGGCGTATACGCGTCCACCACCAGGCGCGCGCCGCATCGACACGGGCCCGTATCGGTTCGTGCGTCACCCGATGTACGGTGGAGCCCTTCTGTTCTTGGCAGGCATCTCGCTGGCCTACAGCATTACGTCGTTGGCGCTCACCGTTGCGCTCGCGATGCTGTGGCGCGCCAAGTCGGCCGTGGAGGAACGCATTCTGCGGATGCGTTTCCCGGGCTATGCGGCGTACCGGCTGCGAACCCGGTATCGCTTCTGGCCGTACATCTACTAGCGGGCTTATCGTGTCAACGTGTGGCCGGACTCGGTCGAGCGGATCGCGGAGTTCCTGCGCGCCTCCGGAACCGAAGGCCGTCTCGAGGAAGTGCTCCAGGGGTCGGAGCCTCCGCCCGGGCTGGAGTTGAGCGCTCACGTCCTCGACTGCGACGGCCGCGCCATCGTCGGCCTGGTTCCCTCGGCCCGTAGCCTCGACCGCCGGAAGCTCGCCAGGGCGGCAGGTTGTGAGGCTCTTCGGCCGGCCGCGAGCCCCCGGGGCTTTCCGTTTCAAGGTGCCCTGGTCTTGCTGGATCAGTCGGCGCTGGGCGCCGAGACCGTCTGGCTCGAGCTCGATGTGCCGCGACACTTTCTGGGTCTCGCACCCGCCCAGCTTCTGCGGCTTACGCGCTCCAAGACAACCGATCTCCTCGCGGTGAACCACATCGGGGGAGGTTGACGACAGGGCACCGGGGTAGAATTCGGATACCGGCCCAGCCCTCCCGCCAAAGGAGACTTTTCATGCAGGAACTCGAGAAGATCTGGATGAACGGTGAGCTCATTGACTGGGCCGACGCCAAGATCCACGTTGGCTCGCATGGGCTGCACTATGGCTCCGGCGTCTTCGAGGGCATTCGGGCCTACGAGACTCCCAAAGGAAGCGCCGTCTTCCGGCTGACCGAGCACCTCCAGCGGTTCCACGACTCGGCCCGCCTTCTGGGCATGCAACTGCCCTACAGGGTGGAAGAGCTTCGCGCCGCGTCGCTCGAGCTGATCGGAGCCAACGGCGTCGCCGAGTGCTACCTGCGTCCGATCGCGTTCTTCGGGTACGGCGAGCTCGGCGTCGCCTCGACGGGCAATCCGGTCGACGTCGTGATCATGAGCTGGCCCTGGGGCACCTACCTCGGCGACGAGGGTTTGGAGAAGGGCATTCGCGTCAAGATCTCGTCCTGGGCGCGCGTCGGCTCGAACATGATCCCGCACGTCGCGAAAGCAACCGGCATCTATCTCAACTCGATGCTCGCTGTGATGGAAGCGAACCGGGCCGGCTATCAGGAGGCGATCCTCCTCACGAGCGACGGCTTCATCGCGGACGGCTCGGGCGAGAACGTCTTCCTCGTCAAGGACGGGACGATCTACACCCCCGACCTATCCGCCTCGATCCTGCCGGGCATCACCCGCGACACGATCATCCAGATCGCCCAGGATCTCGGCTACACGGTCGTGGAGAAGCAGTTGATCCGGACCGACCTCTACCTGGCGGACGAGGCATTCATGACCGGCACGGCCGCCGAGGTCACGCCGCTCCGGGAAGTCGACGATCATCCGATCGGCGCTCCCGGTCCCGTGACGCTCGCCCTCCAGAAGGCGTACCTCGACACCGTCCGCGGCCGGAGCGAGCGCTGGTCGCACTGGCTCGAGTACGCGACCAGCGAGCGCGCCCCAGCGGGAGCGTGACCGAAGCAGTCCGGGAGATCCCGCTCTCCCGGCCGTGGCTCGACGAGCGCGAGGAGGAGCTCGTGCTCGAGGTGCTGCGGTCCGGCCGTCTCTCGCTCGGTCCCTGGATCGAGCGCTTTGAGGAGCAGATCGCCGAGCGAGTCGGCGCGCCCTACGCGGCGGCACTCTCGAGTGGGACCGCAGGACTGCACCTGCTCTGCAAGATCGCCGGGCTCGGGCCCGGCGACGAGGTGATCACCTCGCCGCTGTCGTTCGTGGCGTCGGCGAACTGCTTCATCCTCGAGGGCGCGACGCCGGTCTTCGCGGATGTGGATCCCATCACGCTCAACCTCGATCCCGCGGCCGTCGAGGCGGCAGTCACGGAGCGTACGCGCGCGATCGTCGCGGTCGACATGTTCGGGTACCCGTGCGAGCTGGACGAGCTGCGGGCGATCGCCGATCGTCACGGACTGGCATTCATCGAGGACGCCTGCGAGTCGCTCGGCGCTGAATACCGCGGTCGACCGCTCGGCGCGCACGAGTCGACCGCCGTCTTCGCGTTCTACCCGAACAAGCAGATGGCAACGGGAGAGGGCGGCGTGGTCGTCACGCATTCGGAAGAGGAATGGCAATTGCTGCGCAGCCTCCGAAACCAGGGACGCACGTACGAGGGCGGCGGCTGGTTCCACCACGTCCGGCTCGGCATGAACTACCGCTGGACGGACGTGCAGGCGGCGATCGGCCTCGCGCAGCTCGAGAAGCTGGACCGCATCCTGGAGCTGCGCGAAGCAGCGGCCCGGCGCTACGGCGAGCTGCTAAACGAGGTCGAAGGAGTCCAGGCCCCCTGGCACGGAGATGCCAACCACCGTCGGTCGTGGTTCGTGTACGTGGTCAAGCTCGAGCCCGGTCGGGAGCGCGCGTCGGTGATGGATGCGCTTCGCGCCGATGGCATTGGCACGGCCGAGTACGTCCCTTGCATCCACCTCCAGCCCTACATGCGCGAACGCTTCGGGTTCGCCGAAGGCCTCTGCCCAGTTGCCGAGGACATCGCGTCCCGCACGCTTGCGCTTCCGTTCTTCACCCAGATCGAGCCGGACGATCAGACGCGCGTCGTCGAAACGCTTGCCGCGGCGCTTGACTGATCGCCGCGCGACATAATCCGCGCGTGGCAGACCAGGCGCGCATGATCTTCCTGGGCTTCGGCAAGTACGCGCGGGCCGACAAGATCTATGCGCTCGAGCCCCTCGGCGAGGGTGAGAGAGGACACGGCCGGCGCACCCGTGTCTGGATCGAGGGGGTCGACGAGCCGATCATCGCCTCGCGGACCGAGCGGACGATTCTCTACGACATGGGTCACGACACGGGCGCGAGCTCCGCGATCGTGGACGAGGCGCTCGAGCTCGCCGAGCGGATCGCCGAGCAGACCGAGCAGGGACGGGTCGACCTCAACGACCTGAGCCGTCGCGCCCGCCGCCTGCTCGAGGCCACGTCGGTTCCGGACCAGTCCAAGCTGTTTTGACGGACGAGCCAGGGGTGCCCGCCGCGGAACGACGCGGCTGGGGTCATTTCGCATCGCGCTTCGCCCTCGACATCACGCCGCTGCGCCGGTCCGCGGCCTACCGCCGGCTCTGGTTCGCGCAGGGCGTCTCGTTCATCGGTACCGAGATCGCCGAGGTCGCGCTCGCCTACCAGATGTACCAGCTGACCGGCTCGACGCTCGCCGTCGGCCTCATCTCGCTCACGCACCTGATCCCTCTGCTGACGCTGACGATCATCGGCGGCGCGCTCGCCGACGCCTTCGATCGCCGCCTGGTGATGCTCGTCCAGCAGATCGGGATGGCCGCGGGCAGCCTCGCACTGGCGGCGAACGCCGCGCTCGCACATCCGCACGTCTGGCCGCTGTACCTCGCGCAGCTCGTCATTTCCTCGGCCTTCAGCATCGGTGTCGGCGCGCAGCGATCGATGACGCCGCAGCTCGTCCAGGAGGAGCACTTCATCGCGGCGTCGGCGCTGAACAGCGTGACGTCGCAGTTCGGAGCGGTCGGCGGGCCCGCGTTCGCCGGCGTCCTGATCCGGGTTCTCGACCTGAAGTGGATCTACCTGGCCGACACGCTGTCCTATGCCGGCGCGATCACGGCCGTCGCGCTGCTACCTCGCCTGGTCGCGATCGAAGATGCGGAGCGACCGAGCTGGAGCTCGATCGTCGCCGGCTTCCGCTACGTGCGCCGGCAGCCGGTGATCCTCGGCTTCTTCCTCGTCGACACGAACGCGATGATCTTCGGAATGCCGAGCGCGTTGTTCCCGGCGATCGCCACTCATCGCTTCGGCGATCCCGCGCTCGTCGGCTACCTGTACGCGGCGCCTGCCGCCGGGGCTCTCCTGGTCTCGCTTCTCTCCGGTCCGCTTCGCCACGTCCGCAGGCAGGGGCTTGGCGTTGTGCTCGCGGCGTCGCTCTGGGGAGTGGCGATCGCTGCCTTCGGCTTCGCGCAGCAGTTCTGGCTCGCGCTCCTCCTGCTCGGCCTCGCCGGCTTCGGGGATCAGATCAGCGCGATTCTGCGGTCGGTCATGCTCTACACCATCACGAAGAAGGACATGCTCGGTCGCGTGTCCGGCATCGAGTTCATGCAGGTGGCCGCGGCGCCGTCGATCGGCAATCTCGAGGCGGGTGCGCTCGCGTCGGCAACGAGCCTGCGGTTCTCGATCGTGTCCGGTGGCGTGCTCTGCGTGGCCGGCTGCTTCCTGCTCGCGCTCGCGTTTCCTGCGCTCGTCCACTACGACGCCCGAGCCGATGCTGCGACGTGACTTCTTCGCTCGTAGCGTCCACGAAGTCGCCCCGGACCTGGTCGGCGTGACGCTGCTCGTCGACGGCGTCGGTGGCCGGATCGTCGAGGTCGAGGCATACGACCGGGAGGATCCGGCCAGCCATGGACACCGCGGTCGGACGGCCCGCAACGAGGCGATGTTCGGCCCGCCGGGCCACGCCTACGTGTACCGCTCCTATGGAATCCACTGGTGCCTCAACCTCGTCTGCGGCGAGGTGGGCGTCCCGGAGGCCGTGCTGATCCGTGCTCTGGAGCCGACCGCCGGCCTGGAGGAACAGCGGCGACGACGAGGTGTGGAGGACGAGCGGGCGCTCTGCTCCGGGCCGGGCAAGCTCTGCCAGGCGCTCGGGATCACGCGGGAGCACGACGGGCTGGCGCTCGACCTCCCGCCGTTCCGGCTCGACGAGCGCCGCGAGGTGCCGGAGATCGCCACCGGCCCACGCATCGGCATCACACGCGCCACGGAGCTCTCGTGGCGCTACGTCGATGCAAATTCGCCGTTCGTGAGCCGGGCAGCGCCGCGTCAGGTGCGGCGCTCTTAATCGACGAGCGCAGTGAAGTCCTAACTTTCAACATCCGCGGAATGCGCGGAGCACTTTTTGCGGCTTAGCCGCGCCCTATGACCAGTCGGATCTGCATGCGCGGCGAGGCGGCGACCCCCGCGACGGGCATTTGAGCCACGACGCGGCCCGATCGCCCGTCGGCGAAACGGTCGACGGTCGGGATCAATCCTTTGGCGCGCAGTTTGCGACGTGCGTCGGGCAACGAGAGCCCGACCACCCGAGGCACGACGCCGTGCAGCGGCTTGGCCAGCACGAGCGTCACCTTGTCCCACGAAGAGAGGCGTCCCTTGCGCGGGAATTGGTCGAGGACGATGTCGACTCGCTGCTTCGCCTCCGCCGGCTTGTAGACGATGTTGGCCGTGAGGGGCTGCGCGCTGAGCCGCAGCTTCGCCCGCGTCAGGGTCATGCCGACCACCCGTGGGATGTCGACCTCGTTCGGCTTGCAGGTCGCCTTGCGCGCGGGCCCCCGGCCGCTGAAGTAGGAGACGAGCTCCGTGTTCTTGCAGTAGCCGTTGTCCAGCTGCAAGCTGCCGTCCCGCCACACTACGCGCCTCGCCGTCGAGTACTGGTACGAGTAGGTCGGGAACGACTCGGCCGGAGCGCCCGCGAGAGCTTGCTGGGTGAAGGTGCGCCAGATCTCCGCGGGGAACGTCCCCCCGGCCACCGCTTGGCCGTGGTACTCGGTCAGCATGTACTTGAGCCGATTCGGATACCCGACCCAGACCGCCGTCGCGAGTTGTGGCGTGTAACCGGCGAACCACGCATCGCCGTAGTTCTCCGTTGTCCCCGTCTTGCCGGCAACCGCGCGATCGCGGAGAGCGGCTTTCTTTCCTGTGCCGGATCGGACGACGCCCTCGAGGATGCTCGTCAGCAGGGCGGCCTGGTCGCGCGTCAGTGCCTGGTGCGCGACCGGGCGGTTGTTGTCCACCATCCGCCCCTGAGCGTTTGCCACACGTGCGATCGCCCGCGGCCGGTTGCCGAACACCGAACCGTCGACACGACGGCCGTCGTCCGCGATGCTCGAGAACGCGCGCGCCATATCGAGCGGGCTGACCGCGTCGACGCCGAGGCCGATCCCGAAGTACGGGTTGAGATGCCGGGTAACACCGAGCTGGTGGGCGGTCTGGGCGACGTTGGCCGGTCCGACCAAGCGAGTGAGCTGCGCGAAGATGCTGTTGTCGGAGACGATGGTGGCAGTCGCCAGGTCTCCGGATCCGATGTACGAGTTCTCGTAGTTGTGCACGGGCCAGTAGCGGTCGCCCATGAAGATCATCAGTGGTTTCGAGGGGAAGACCGTCGAGGGTGAGATGCCCTGCTTAAGCGCCGTCGCCAGAACGAACGGCTTGAACGAGGATCCTGGCTGGCGCTCGCCCTGGACGGCGAGGTTGAACTGGCTCTGCCGGTAGTTGTCCCCTCCGTACATGGCAAGGACCTCACCCGTGCTCGGACGGATCGCCACGAGCGCGGCCGACGGGCCGTTCGGCTCCTTGAGGACGGTCTGGATCGCCCGCCGGGCCAGCCTCTGCAGCCGGAGATCGATCGTCGTCTGGACGTCGAGGCCGCCGCCGAAGACCTTCCTCGTCCCGTACTTCTCGATCAGCTGCTGCTTCACGTAGTTGACGAAGAAGGGGGCGGGGCCCTCGATGCCGGGCAGGTGGACCTCCGACGCCCGCGGCAGAGGCGCGCGGTCGGCCGTCTTGAGATCGGCCTGCGAGATCTCGTTCTGCGAGAGCATCGCGTCCAGCACCTCGAGGCGGCGTGCCCTCGCGGTCTTCGGATTCGTGACCGGGTCGAACCGCGTCGGATCGGCTGGGATTCCCGCCAGAAGTGCCGCCTGCGGCAAGGTGAGCCTGGACGCGCTGGTGTTGAAGTACGTCTGGGCGGCACGCTGGATCCCGTACGCGCCGTTGCCGAAGTAGATCGTGTTGAGGTAGGCGGTGAGGATCCGCGGCTTGTTCCAGCGCTGCTCGAGTTGCCAGGCGAGCGCTGCCTCCTTGAGCTTGCGGCTTATCGTGCGTGCGGTCGTGACGCAAGAGTTCTTGACGAACTGCTGCGTGATCGTCGAGCCGCCCTGCACGACCTTCTTGCTCGTTATGTCGGCCCAGACCGCGCGGCCGATGCCGCGCAGGTCCACGCCGCGATGCTCGTAGAAGCGTTTGTCCTCGACCGCGACGATCGCCTGCTGCATGATCGGCGCGATGTCGGCCGTGTCGACCAGGATGCGGCTCTCGTTGCCGCGGAGCGTCGCGAGAATCGTGTGCCCGTCGTCTGCGTAGATGTGCCCGTCGACTTCGCGCGGCACGCGGGTCGGATCGCAGTTCGGAATCTCTCCCGCGACCGCCGTGATCAGCCCGAAGGTGAACGCGGCCGTTCCGAGCAGGAAGAGGATGAGGAGAAGCGCCGAGAGGCGGAGCTTGCGAACCCTCCGCCGCCGCCGGTTCGACCCGGACGGTGAATTGCGTCTACGGCGAAGCAAGCGGGGGAGTTTATCGGTGCTAGGCGTTTCTCACGATCACGAACGGTGACTGGCTCGGGCTCGCCGAACCCCCGTCCTTTTCCTCCGTGACCATCACCGTGGCGCCCTCTTTCACCGAGCGCTCGAGCGGAACCGCCACAGCCGTACCGCCCTCGAAGAGCCCCGCGGGCTGCGGGGCACCTTGGTCGGCTACCCACGCCTCGTACGTTCGTCCGGCGCCTGCGGGAGCGAGCTTGTTCAGCACCAGCGCTGCAGTTCCGTTCGATCCGACCACGAGCGTCCCCCGCGAGAAGGCGATCCTGCGAGAGCCCGGCTCAGCCAGGATCTGGGCTACGCGCTGCTCGCGTTTGAGGTCGGCTTCACGCCGGTCGAGCCTATTCGAGAGTGAGATGGCCCAGATGCCGAGACCAAGCGCCAGACAGGCCGCAACGGCCGCGACCGCAACGAGCGGTTTGGCCCAACGCGGGCGCAAGGGGACGACGTTCGGTCGTTCGCTCCTCGCCTCCTCGAGGATGCGGGACCGCAGGTCGGCGGGCGGCGCCGGAGCGTCGGCGGCGTATGCGAGCGCGCTGGCCGACTCCGACAGCGCCGCAAGTTCGTCCTGGCAGCGCTCGCAACGCGCCAGGTGAACCTCGTACCGGCGCGCCTCCTCGGGCTCGAGCGCGTCGAGCGCGTAGGCGGCTGTCAAGTCGTGTAGGGCGTCGGCTTCCATGCCGCCTCTCCGGGTCTAGGTTCTCCCAGCAGCTCGCGCAGCAGCGCGAGGCCGGTGAACATCCTGCTCTTGATCGTACCGACGGGCTCACCGAGCCTTTCGGCGAGCTCGGACTGCGTGAAGCCGCCGTAGTAGGCGAGCTCGAGCGCCTCGCGTTGCTGGTCCGGCAGCTTCCTCAACGCGGACTGCACCCGTTCGCGTTCAATGCGGAGCCACGCGTCGTCTTCTGCCGATTCGGCCGGAGCCGGCTCGAGCTCGTCGCGCAGCGGCTCAGCGCGCCGGCGTTCTTCCCGTCGAACGAGATCGACCGCCCTGCGGTGCACGAGCGTCAGCAGCCACGTACCGGCGCGGCCGCGCTCCGGAATGAAGCGATCCGCGTTGCGCCAGGCGGCGAGAAATCCTTCTTGGACGGCGTCCTCCGCAAGCCTCTCGTCACGCAGGACGCGGAGCGCGAGCCCGTACGCGACTCGGCCGAAGCGGTCGTAGAGCTCGGCGAGCGCCGATTCGTCCGACCGGGCGAGCATCGCCACCACCGCCTCGTCGGAGAGGTGAGCGAAGGAGCGCGGCATCAGCCGAGGAGTCTGGCCCATCGGCAGTCATTCGGCTACCGACCGGTTCCGGTTCGGTCCGAACCGATTCGCCAGCCGGGCCGAACCAGGCCCGATGCGACGGCCACCTCGAGACCCCGACCGGCCGTCTGAAAGGAGCAATGCGACGATGCGCAAGCTGGCACTCCTCCTCCTGGGGGCCGCGGCGGTCGGAGCGCTGTTCGCGGCGTTCACGTCGCGAGGCGGGAGTCCGTCCGCGGCCCAGGCCTCGAGTCACCGGGAAGCGCCGTTGATCTCCGAGGATCCCTCGGCGGACAACACGGACACCTACGCGTTCCGGAGCCCTGACCGTCCCGACACGGTCACGCTCATCGCCAACTACATCCCCGGCGAGGATCCGGCGGCCGGGCCCAACTGGTACACGTTCTCGCCCTCCGCGCGGTACGTGCTCTACGCGGACAAGAACGGCGACGGCAAGCCGGACATCACCTGGCGGTTCGTCTTCAAAAACCAGAAGCCCGTCGCCTTCCTGCAGAACACGCAGCAGACGTACACGGTGACCCGCATCGACGGGAAGTCGAGCAGGGTTGTCGGCAGCGGCCTGCTCACTCCGCCCGACAACATCGGACCGCGGTCCACGCCGAACTATCACGTGCTTGCAATGGCGGGGGTCCACGACCTGAGCGACGGATCGAAGGTGTTCGCCGGGCAGCGTGACGACGGCTTCTTCGGCGACATCGGTGCGGCATTCGACCTCGTGGCCATCCGCAGCGGCACGGGCGCCACTGGCGGCGGCAAGGACTTCTTCGCCGGCTACGCGGTGCACACGATCTCGTTGCAGGTTCCGCTGTCACAGCTCGACAACGGCAGCAACCACGTCGTCGGCATCTGGGCCGCGTCCGAACGGCCGAAGGTGACCGTCGAGCTCAAGAGCAAGAGCCAGAGCAAGAGCAAGAGAGCCCGTACCTCGGGACGCTGGGTTCAGGTGTCGCGCCTCGGCAACCCGCTGATCAACGAGCTGCTCATCCCGACCGAGCTGAAGGACAAGTGGAACGCGAGCACGCCGGACAAGGACAAGCAGTTCGAGCAGTACTACTCGAGCCCGATCCTTGCCAAGCTGCTGAACCAGCTCTATCCGCAGTTCGGTCCGTTCCAGGAGACCGGCCGGACGGATCTCGTGTCCGTGCTGCTGACCGGTCTGAAGCAGCCGAATCTCAACTTCACCGGTGACACACGGGCGGACGAGATCCGGCTCAACCTGGGAATCGCGCCGACGGCGGCGGTCGGGCATGGAAATCGCCTGGGCGTTCTCGGCGGCGATCTCGCCGGCTATCCGAACGGCCGTCGTCTGGAGGACGACGTCATCGACATCTCGGAGCGTGCGGTCGGCGGCGTCCTGATCGGGCACAGCCTGCCGCTCGGCGACGGCGTCGACGGCAACGACGTCCCGTATCTGACGACGTTCCCGTACCAGGCGGATCCGTTCAGCGGCTTCGAGAACACGAAGGGCCAGCAGAAGCCGTGAAGACGGCGCTGAGGCGTTCGCTTGCGACGCCGCTGAGAGGCTGCGCGGGCTTTGCCCGCGCAGCCGTCGAACACCCGCCGATTGAACGCAGCCGTTCGAGTTACGCGGTGTCAGCGAATCGACGTCTTGTGCTTGGAGGAGCGGCGGCGGCCCTGACCGCCGCCGCCCTCCTGCTCGGCGGAGTCCTGACGGACGGGTCGTCGCGGGAAGCCGCCGCCGTCCCGCTCGCCTCCGGCATCGCGGAGACGGATGCGGCCCTCCTGCCGCGTCTGCAGGAGCAGGTCCGCGAGAGCCCACGGGATGCACGAGGTCTAGCGCTGCTCGGGCTCGCCTACCAGCAGCGGGCTCGGGACACCGGCGATCCGACGTACTACACGAAGTCCGCGGGCGTCCTCACGCGTGCGCTCCGCTACGCCCCGAACAACCTGCTCGCCACGACAGGGCTGGGCGCTCTCGCCCTCTCGCGGCACCGCTTCCACGAGGCACTGGTCCTCGGACGTCGCGCCGTCGCGCTTTCTCGGACCACCGCGCGCGGCTACGGCGTGCTCGGCGACGCGGAGCTCGAGCTCGGTCGCTACCCGCAGGCATTTGCGACGTTCGACCGGATGGTGGGGCTCAAGCCGAGCCTGTCCTCCTACGCGCGCGTGTCGTACGCGCGGGAGCTCATCGGCGACGTCCGCGGCGCCGCGTCGGCCATGCGGCTTGCGATCGATGCGGCTGTCGGACAACCCGAAGCACTCGCATGGTCGCATACGCAGCTGGGCAAGCTCTTCTGGTCACAGGGTCGGCTCGCGGCCGCCGAGCACGAGTACCGCAGCGCGCTCGAGGTATGGCGCGGCTACGTCTACGCCCTCGACGGGCTCGCCCAGGTCGAAGCGGCCCGCGGACTCCTGCAAAATGCAATCGCGCTCGAGCTGCGCGCGGTCGACCGGATTCCTCTCCCACAGTTCGTCGCCTCACTCGGCGACCTCTACCGGGTGACGGGCGACAACGCTGCCGCACGGAGGCAGTATGCGCTGATCGGAGCGATCCGTCGCTTGTTGCGCGCCAACGGCGTCAAGACGGATCTCGAGACGGCGCAGTTCGACGTCGACCATGCGATCCGACTGCCGCACGCCTTGGAGCTCGCTCGCGCGGCTCGTGTCGACCGGCCGTCGATCGACGGCGACGACGTGCTCGCGTGGGCGCTGACGCGTAACGGTCGCTGTGCCCAAGCCCTGTCGTATGCGGAGCGTGCGTTACGGCTGGGAACGCGGGACGCGACGAAGCTCTTTCACCGCGGCATGGTCGAGCGCTGCCTCGGCCACCCGGAGGACGCCCGGCGTTGGTTCCAGCGCGCGCTCGCGCTCAACCCGCAGTTCTCGATCCTGTGGGCGCCCTTGGCGAGGCGCTACGCGTCATGAGGCGCTGGGTGTTCATCGCGACGGTGGTCGCCGCACTCGCGTTTCCGGTCGCTGCCTCCGCGCACCCGCTCGGGAACTTCACGATCAACCGGTTCAGCCGGCTCGAGGTCGCCGGCCCTCGCGTCTACGTCCTCTACGTCCTCGACCTCGCGGAGATACCCACCTTCCAGGCAGGAAGGATCGATGCGCAGGTCTACGCGCGCCGCCTTGCACGCGGCGCCCAGCTGAGGGTGAACGGTCGCCGGGCGCCACTCGTGCCGATCGAGACCGCCCTCGCGCATCCGGCAGGCGCCGGCGGCCTGAGGACGACGCGACTCGAGACGGTGCTGCGCGGGCCGAGGCTCGTGAGCGCGAGCACCGTCACGTACCGCGACACGAACTACGCGAATCGCATCGGCTGGAAGGAGATCGTGGTCGGCAGAGCACGTAGCGCGAGCGACGAGCTGCGTGCGTACCCGAAGGATCTGCTCTCGAGCCCGCTCGACGTCACTCGTGTCCAGACCCGCCTCATCCAGGGGGCAGGCACCGCGACCCGTCCTCATGTCTCCGGACGAGCCGGCCTGCAGGCACCCGATCGAGTAGCCGACTCACGCTTTGCGTCACTCGTCCAGCGAGAGCGACTGGGCTTCTGGGTGATCGTCGCCTCGATCGGGGCGGCGCTGTTCTGGGGAATGGCCCACGCGCTCTCACCGGGACACGGAAAGACGATCGTCACGGCGTACCTCGTCGGCCAGCGCGGGACCCCTCGGCACGCGGCGCTCCTCGGGCTCATCGTCACGGTGACGCACACGATCGGTGTGTTCGCGCTCGGCGCGGTCACGCTCCTGCTTTCGCAGTTCATCGT
>JBKOWS010000079.1:0-9321 GCA_046724565.1 Actinomycetota bacterium
GAGGTGTGCGCCTCCCGGGTCTCGTTCGAGCCAGCGTACGCGGCTCGCCTTGGGTCGTGCGATCTCGAGGTGGTCGAGGGTGTAGAGACTGCGCTCGAGCGTCGCGACGGGACTCCAGCTACCCCGTCGGTACGTGGCAACGCGGACGCGCCACTCGTTGGCAACGGCGACGTGCCAGGCGGCGACGACACGGTCGCCCGGGCCCGCAGAGAGCACTACGTTCCCGAACCCGTTTCCGTCCTCCAGGGTGATTGGCCCTCGGACGACGCCGCGTCCCGTGAGGACGGCGACTCTGACGGTCCGGGTCGGATCCGTTTCGTCGATCCACGCGGCCACGGTGGTGCCCCTTGGCGTGATGACGACGTGCGGAGACCAGATCGGTCCCACCTGCCGGTCGAGCGTGACCACGTGCCAACGGCCGCGCGCCTGCGTCGCAAGCCGGAGCGTCTGCTCGTCGTGTCGCCAATCCGTGAACAAGACGGCGACACGACCATGACGGCCGGCTGCCGCGGCGGTCGCGTCCGAGTCGCCCCGTGGGCCGGACAACAGCACTGCGCGAGATCTTGTGCGTGGTCTTCGGAGCAGCGCGTAGACCCGCGCGCGACGACCATCGAAGCTGAGCCAGGCGGAGAGGGCCACCCGATCGAGGCCGGGGGCGCGCGCGACCGCGAGATCACCGAGCGCCCGCAGCCGTGGAAGCCCCGGGTGGACGCGGTAGACCCTCGTTCCCTCAAGCCTGACGGGATGTGCCCCCGTCGCGCGCCTGACGATGCGGCCCCAGTGCCCCGCACCGGACGGCGTGACGACCACTGCGGTGACGTGATCCGAGGCGAGAAAGGCGCGCAAGCGGGCAGCGGCGAGCCCCCGGCCTGCGAGCCTCGGCATGACGTCTTCGACGAGGCCGCTGATGGTTGGTTCTCCCGCGAGGCTTGACGGCACGAATGGAGTCGCTGGCACCGCCAACCGGAAGCGCATTCCGGTCGATGCTTGCCAGTAGCTCGCGGCAGTGCGATCACCTGTGGGCAGAACCAGAACTGTCGAACCGGGCGTGATGACGTGTGTCCACTCACGTTGATCGAGGAACCCGACAGGCACGTGCGCCGTTGACCAGCCGAATGCGTCGGACACGCTCCAAGCACCTGGAAGCCGGTGAGCCGGCCAGAAGTTCGGCAGGAGCGAGGCGAAGACGAGAACACCTACGGCCGGCCGCACACCTCGCCGGTGCGGCCGCGCGAGCCAGACCGCGCACAGGCAGGCAGCTGCGAGCGCGGTGAACACCGACAGCCGCACGGGTAGCGCATCCCGGACCACCGGTAGCGGGGAGACCGCAAAGGGAAGGCCCACGATTGGCCGTCCTTCGACCGTCAGCGTCGGGCCGAACGACAGCAGCAGGCACGCCACCAACAATTCTCCGGCGAGCCACGCCCCGCGTCGCCATTCCGCGCGCACGGCAAGACCGGCAAGAACGAGGAGCGGAACCCCGAGATAGCCGTTCTGCTCCCCCACGTTGCTGACGAAGTGCCGGGTGACGGCACGGACGGCGTCGAGCCTGCCTGCGAAGAGCGTCGGAGTTGGCAACACGACGTTCAGGAGGTCGACTGAGAAGTTGACGGGGGCGTAGCGGAGCGCAGCATGCTGCCGGGAGAGCGCGAAAACAGCGATCGGCAAGAGGACCGGGAGGCAGACCGCATACGCCAGCCCCACAAGGCCTACGACGCGCAGCATCACCGGCCGCCACAGCCCGCCAAGGAGGGCGAGCCCAACGCCGAGGGCAAGGACGAGCGTCAGATCGACGAAGAGCTCGAAGGAAGAGCCGAGCTCGACCACAAGCAAGAGCGCGAAACCGGCGACGAACCGGCGCCCGCTCACGCGACCTCGAACGTAACGCACGATGAGCAGCGCCAGAAGCGGCACTGGAAACACGAACGTCAGATCCAGATGCTGCGAGAGCAGGTGCCCGAGCATGTAGGGGGACAAGCCGAACAGCAGGCCGCCAACAACTGAGGGCACGAGCCGACCCGTCAGCTCACGGCAGAGCAGGTAGGCGGCGCCGGCGGCGGACACGACCGAGAGCAGGATGAGGGCGTTGTAGGCGACGAGCGGTCCAGCGAGGACAGTGAGAGGAGCCCCCAACAGAGCCGGCGCGGGAATCGTCGTCATCCAGAGCGTCGAGAAACCCTCGGGCGGCCAGAGCAGGTGCGTGTGCAGCAGATCGACTCCGTGAGCAACCGCCCATGGCCACCACTCGAGCGACCAGGTCATGACCTGGAAATCGGATGCCGGGTTGAGGCCGACGGCGGCGCTCGAGGGATGCAGGAGGACTCCGGGACCCACGAGCAGAGCGGCGACCAAGGCCGAGAGTACGCAGCTGACGGTGAGTCCGACGCCGGGCCGGTCGAGGATCGCCTGCCGGTGTGACCATAGGCTCACCGACACGCCGACACTATCGCAGTCGGTTCGGGCCGCCTCGACCGTACGGCGGGACTACATTTGCGCAACGGTGCGACCTCCCCCGCTCGTTCGCACGCTCGTGCAAGCCACGGCTGCTCTCTTCGTGCTCGTCGGACTCGCGTTCGGGGTCCAGGCCGCGTTTCTCAACGTGCCGTCGAACGCACAGCTCCTTGCGGTCGACGCGCTGAAGGCGCTGGCGCGGTATCACGTCATGGGTAGCACCGAGCAGCTGAGCGCGCGGCCCCTGCGCAGTCTCTGTTTCGAGAACCGCGTCTTCGACCGAAAGACCAACTCGTTCGTGCTCGGCTCGTTCGTACTGGTCGGCAATCGCCAGCGCTACTACGACCTCGGCCACGGCGTCCACCGCGTGGGTACCGGCGGGTCGACGTACAAGGTTGCGCGAAACCGGTTCCTCCTAGCAGGGTGCCCTGAGTTCCTGGCTCAGCGACTCGGCACCCTGCTCCTGCAGTGGCGCCAGATCCACATCGCGGACGTCCGGACCGATGGGGTGCCGGCGTACCGCCTCCATTTTGGCCGACCGAACCGCGGGGTCGAGCTCTACGTGGAGCGCTCCACCCTCCGGCCGCTCGAGCTCGCCCTTGGGCCAGGCGCGTTCACAACGCGCAGCGACCTGGAACCGACCCGCTTCCCGAACCAGGCAGAGTTGATCGCCCGGGTCGTGCCAACCGCGCTGCGGAGCCGGCTGCGCCGTGGCTAAGCACGGGACCCCGACAGTCGAGCTCGCAACGCGGACGCTGGGGTGGTCGGGCTGGCTGGCTGAGCGACGACCGATCTTCGCCTGGTGGGCGGGCGCGCGGGCGCTCGTCCTCGGAACCGCGCTCGTGATCCACGCCGTGGGCCGGCCCTACGGGTACTACTCGCACACGGTGCTGGCCAAGCCGCTCGGGGCTCTGGCAGTGTGGGACGGTATCTGGTACCGGCGCGTCGCCGTCCACGGCTATCTCTTCGTGCCCGGACACCAGAGCGATACGGCGTTCTTCCCGCTCTATCCCGTTCTTCTGCGTGCCGTTCACGTGACCGGGCTGCCGCTCGATGCGGCGGGGCTCTTGCTCTCGAACCTCTTCCTGTTGGCGGCGCTACTCGCCTTGTACGAACTCGGGCTCGCACTCCTACCGGCGGCAGACGCCCTGAGGGCGGCAATCCTCGTCGCGGTCTTCCCGACGAGCTACGTGTTCTCGATGATCTACCCCGAGAGCCTCGTGCTCGCGTGCATGGCGCTGGCGATCCTCCTGGCCGTCCGCGGCCGGTGGCTCGGCTGCAGTTTCGTCGCCGCCGCTGCTGCGCTCGCGCGCCCGGAAGGGGTCATGCTCGTGCTGCCGTTGGCCGCGATAGCGGTCGAGCGCTGGCGCATGCTCGCTCCGGAGAAGAGGGGGCGGGCCGTGGCGGCAGTCCTCGCCGCTCCCGCGGCGCTCATCTCGTTCCTGCTCTACCTCGGCTGGGCAGTGCACGATCCGTTCGCGTGGAACGAAACCCAGCGAGCGTGGGGTCGCTCGTTCAGTGCAACGGGCTTCGTCCTTTCGATCCGCAGGCTCGTCACGGATGTGGGGAAGAACTACTGGGGCCTTCGCGACGCCCTTTTCTGCGTGACCTTCCTGGTCTTACTGGGCCTGGCTGCCCGGGCGAAGATCGCCTGGCCTGGAAAACGTTCGGCGTGGATCGTCTTCGGCCTCGCGATCGTCTTGCTTCCGCTTGCAAGCGGTTCGATGGAATCGGATGCGCGCTTCGGCCTGCTTGCGCTACCGATCTACTGGGGACTGGCGGTGGTTGCTCGACGCCGCTGGCTGGAGCGCGGTCTGCTCGTGCTCTCGACAGTTCTGCTTGTAGGCGCTACGGCGACGATTCCGCTCATCTTCCCGTAGGCGCACTTCCCGCCTTACGACATGCGTGGTACGGCCAGCAGGGCGTAGATCTGCACCATTGCGGCCTGCTCGAGCAACTTCGCGGTCCGCGATCCGTGGAAGTGGAAGAGCCCGGTCGACTGGTCCCGCTGCCGGTCCCACACCGCGTCCGCGTACTCCTGTAGAGCGTCGCGATAGCGCGCGTCTCCGTCGACGGACTCCAGCGCGAGGAGGTTGCGGAACCAGATCGCAAGGAAGAACGGGGGCTCGTCGCCTCCAGGCGGCCGGTCGAAGAAGCCAAGCGAAGCGTCCGCAAGAGCCTCGGCCTGTTGCAAGGCGGCCTTGTCGCCGGTCAGCCGGTAGAGGAGCACGTTCGCGCCGATCGCGGTGCCCTGGTTGTAGCTCCAATGGGTCTCGTCGCGCGTGCCGTCGAGCTCGAGGTGATCCCACAGCAAGCCGTCAGGCGCCAGCATGCACGTTGACACCCAGGCGAGCATCCGCCGCGCCCATGAGAGCTGCGTCCGATCATGAGTGCGCAAATACAGCTCGAGTCCGAGGAGCGCGCCGGTGGCGGTCGTAACGGTGTTGCGGTCCCTGTTCCCGCGTTCCGTCGTCCAGAACACACCGCCTGGACAAGCGTGTGTCTTATCGGAGTCCCACGCCGACACGACGAGCCTGAAGAGCCGCTTGGCGCCGACGAGCGCGGGCGACGAAGAGCGGAGGTCGTACCAGCGCAACAACTCGAGCGCGATCCACTCGTTGTCGTCGTAGAAGATGGCGCCTTTCGGACCCCTCACCGCGGCGAAGGCTCCGTCAGTTCGCTGGTAGGCCGTGAGGCCCGAGACACGACGCCCGGCATCAGCGACGTAGAGCCGCCCGCGGTTCGGAACTTTCGTCATCGAAAGCGTCGCCGCGAGGGCTTGCGAATACGGCCAGGCGCGCGCCGCATCGCCTCGGCCCGATTCCTCGCGATAGACGCCATGACTTCGGTCGAGGAACGTGTGCTGCATTGCCCAGTAGGAGACCGCCGCGCGGTAGGCGTTGCGGTCCGCAGCACTCGGATTCGCCGAGCACGCAAACGCGCCGAGTACGCTGCAGAGGGCGAGTGTGATCCTCAGAGGGGCCAAAATGTGTTCGCGCTACGCCAATGGACCGGCCTTTGCCGGAACTCTCGCCCGCCCTCGGCCAAGTGGGCAATACTAGTCGCCCGCCCTCCGGTCCTCCGGCCACCCGATCCCGCGTGGGCCTATCCTGGGTCGGTGGGGTCACCACTCGTCCGCGCCCGCGGGCTGTCCAAGACCTACGGGACGGGGCACGGCGCGGTCCGCGTGCTCGACGGCGCCGATCTCGAGGTACCGCGTGGTGCGTTCGTGGCCGTCGTCGGACGCTCCGGCTCGGGAAAGTCGACGCTCCTGCACCTGCTCGGCGGACTGGATCGCGCCGACGGCGGGACGATCGAGCTCGACGGGATCCGCCTGGACCGCCTCGACGAACGCGGCTTGACGGCGGTGCGGCGGCGGCAGGTCGGCTTCGTCTTCCAGGCTTTCCACCTCCTCCCGGAGTTGACCGGCGTCGAGAACGTCCTCTTGCCGGCACGACTGGCGCGCGACGGGTTCGAAGCCGCGCCGCGCGCCAGTGAGCTGCTCGAGCGTCTCGAGCTGACGGACGTTGCACGGAGGTTGCCGACCGAGCTGTCGGGCGGTGAACAGCAGCGGCTAGCCGTTGCGCGCGCGTTGATCAACGACCCTCCGCTCGTCCTCGCGGACGAGCCCACCGGAAACCTGGACGACGAGTCCGGCGCTGCGGTGCTCCAACTCCTCAGGCGTGTCTCGGATGCCGGACATGCGGTCGTGCTCGTGACGCACGATCGCGCTGCCACGGCGCTTGCCGACGTCGTGTTCCGGCTCCACGCCGGCCGACTCACGGCATGACGGCCGTCCTGCGGCACGGCCTCGCGCGCCTGAGGCGTGACCGCACGCGGACGCTGCTGACGGCAGGCGGCGTGGCCGCCGCGAGCGCGATGATCGGCGCCGCCGTCACAATCGTGTTCTCGCTCGCGACAGCATTCGATCGCACCGCCGCTGCGGCGGAGATGCCGGACGTGACGGCTCGCTTCGCCGAGCGTCCGCTCTCGGCCGTCCTCCCCCGTGTCCGAGCGCTCGCGAACATCCGGACCGCGTCCTACCGGTTCGAGGCGAACGGAATCGGGATTCAGTCCGGCGGGAACTTCGCAGACGGAGTTCTCGAGGGAGTTTCGGGCAGTGGGCCCCGTGGCTACGCCGTCACCGCCGGCCGCGACGTCGTCCGCGGCGCTGAGGTCGTCGTCGAGCGCGGGCTCGCGCGGAACTGGCACCTCCGGCTGGGAGAGAGACTTTCGCTCGGCGGTCCGTCCGCAACGATGACAGCGCGGATCGTCGGCCTCGCCGTCACGCCCGGGGACATCGCCTATCCCCTCGTCCGCTCACCTCGTCTGTACGTCTCCCTCGACGATGCTCGGCGGCTCGTCGGCGCGGGCTCAGACGTCGACGAGGTGCTGATCTGGCTCCACGACCGCTCGCAGCTGGACGTCACGCTCGCCGAAGCGCGCGCCGCCAGTTACGGACTTTCGGACCTACGTTTCGTCACCCGCAGCGGCTACGCCCACTTGATCGGCCGCGCCGGCGGCGTCGTCATCGCCCTCCTGGTGTCGTTCTCCCTCATCGCCCTTGCTGCGGCCGGGGTGATGCTCGCCGCGTCCGCGGCAGGGGAGATCCAGCGGCGCCGAGAAGCGATCGGAATCTTGCGCGCCCTCGGGGCCTCACCTCGCGCGGTCGCGGCCGCCTACGCGTTCGAGACGGCTCTGGTGGCGGCGCCGGCGGCCGGAGTGGGGCTCTTGCTCGGGTGGGCAATCGTTGCCGGGCCAACGAGCCGGCTGCTCGACATCCTCAACGAGCTGATGCCGCCCGCCGCGCCGATGCTGGGGCTGCTGGTTGCGTGCTGGCTTGCGACCGTCGGGCTCGTCGCGGCGGCAACCTGGATTCCGGCCTGGCGATTCGCATCCGCATCAACGGTCGAGTCGCTGCGGGGCGGCGATGTCGTCGCGCCGCCGCGTCGCATTCCGCTTCCGGCGCTCGCCGGGCTCGGCGCACGTCTTGCCCTCGCGCGGCCGTTCCGGATCGCAATGCTCGTCACCGTCCTCGCAGCGTCGACAGCCGTGGTCCTGCTGATCCTCGCGATTGCCGACACCCTGCACGGCCTCGAGCGAAACGCACAGACCCTCGGAACCCGATACCAGCTCACCGTCCCATCGTCGGAGGTGTCGGTCGACGACGTTCGCAGCGTCCCGGGAGTCTCGGCCGCGGCACTCCGATTCGAGACGGAAGCGGCCGACTCCTTCAACCTCGGTGAGTCGTTCCGAGTGATCGCGTTCTCAGGCGACCCCGCCCAGTACGAGGCTCCACCACTGGTGGAAGGGCGGCGCGTCCAGTCGGGCGACGAGGTCGACGTCGGTCGCGGCCTCGCGCAGGCGCTCGACCTCCACGTCGGGACGACGCTCGCGGTGCAGCTTCCGGTGGGTCGCGAGGTGCGGTTCCAAGTCGTCGGGATCGTCGACGCCCTGCGGAATGAAGGTCTCGTTGCATACGTGCAGGCTCGGAGACTCGTCGCGGCAATGCCATTCCTGAGCTCGGCCGTCGCCGTCAAGCTGCAATCACCAGCCGACCTGGATCGCGTTCGGAACGTCCTCCTCGGTCATGGCGCGGTGGCGGAGAAGACAGGCGGGATCTCGCAGGACAGCGGGGTCGGCTCGATCGGCCGGACGTCGTTCCTGAACGTCCTCGCCGCCCTCCTGAGGAGCGTCGCTCTGCTCGACGGGCTCGTCTGCGTCTACGCCCTCGCGCAGATGCTCGCGTTGATCGCGCGCGAGCGCCGGCGCGCGGTCGCACTGGTGCGCGCGGTCGGCGCCAGCCGCGTTCAGGTGTTCGCCGTCTTCGCAGGGGCTGCGGCCCTTGTCTCCGCGCTGGCAGCGCCGCTCGGGATCGGTGCCGAGCGGCTCGTGCTCGGTCCGGTCGTCGGGCGGCTCGCCGTCTCGTACGTCACGCTGTCGCTTGCTGCGGGCAAGCAGACCATCTCGCTTGCACTCCTCGGGCTCGCCGTCGCTACCACGGTGGCCGCCGCCTGGGCGACACGGGGCGCGACCGGCGAGGCGATCGTCAGCGCGCTGCGCGAGGAGTAACTGCGTCAGCGGTAGAGGTCCGCGTTTCGGTCGGCGCGCGTGCCCGCGAAGTCCTGGGGCCGCCCGCCTTGGAAGTCGAGGTAAGCGAGCCGCCGCGAGATCGTGGCAAGCTTCACACCCGAGTCGGTGTTCAGCATCCACGTACGCAGGAGGACGCCGCCGTTCGCCGTCTCGGCGATGCTAAAGGCGCGAACCTGCTGCGGGTAGTCCGCGAGTGAAGATGTCGAGATCAGCCAGTAACCGCCGGCCGGCGTCTTCCGCGGCTCGATCGAGTTCCGGTGCGTGTCGCCGTTGACCGCGGCGAGGACGTAGGGATCAGCGTCGAGCAACGCGAGCGCCCGGCCGCCGCCCGCCGTGCTCGTCAACGGCGTGTGGCTGAAGACGATCACCCAGCGCGAGCCAGCGCGTCCGAGCTCTCGGCGCAGCCATGTGATCTGCGCCGGACGTAGAAGACCGCTCGCGCCGCCGCCTCGCCGAATGGTGTCGAGCACGATCCCACGCACGCTCGCGCCGAGGTCGAATGCATAGTCGAGCAGCCGACCACCTGTCGCCGGAGTACCGCTCGCCTGTCGAAGCGTGCGGACGACCTCCGCCGCAGACAGCTCTCGACGCGCGGGATCAGCGCTGACACGCATGGTCGAGCCCGGAATGCCGCGCGCGAGCAGCTTTCGGATGGCGCCGAGCTTCCCGGCGCGCGCCGCCGTGATCGCCTCGCGGTCGAATCGAACGAGCTTCCGCCCGCCCGTCGCGATCGCGTTCGTCGCCGGAGTCGGAGCGACGTTGCCCTGGACGAGGACG
>JBKOWS010000037.1:0-4398 GCA_046724565.1 Actinomycetota bacterium
AGTTCGGGCTGGTGGTTCCAGCTCTGCATGTAACTCTCCGACAGCATCCCGCCGCTGGTGTTGCACGGCAGTGCGCCGCCGATCTCGATGCGGCCCCCCTGCACGAACGCCCCGGCTTCGCCCTCCTTGCAGAAGCCGAACCCTTCGAGCGAGGCCAAGAGATGCACGCTGAAGCTGTCGTAGGTGGCAAACACGTCGACATCCTTCGTCGTGACGCCGGCCATCGGATAGACTTGGGCCGCCACGTCGTGATGGGCGCCGTGATAGAAGGTCTTCAGCCGCGGCCGCAGCTGGGTGGCGTCCACGTTCTCCTCGGACCATCCGAAGCCGCTCACCATGACGGGCCGCTGCTTGAGATCCCTCGCCAGGTCGGCGCGACGGACGATGATCGCCACCCCGCCGTCGTTGATGAGGCAGTAGTCGTTGAGGCGCAGCGGCTCGGCGATGTACGGTGCATTCAGATAGTCCTGGATCGTGAGTGGCTTCTGCATCACCGCGTTCGGGTTCAAGCAGGCGTGCTTGCGGAATGCGACCGCGACCGCGCCGAGCTGCTCGTCGGTGGTGCCGTAGAGCAGCTTGTGACGCTGGAAGAAGAGGGCGTAGAGCGCGCCCTGCGAGGTCATGCCCCAGGGCGCATAGTAGAAGTACGAGGTGATCGCCCCGCCGGTCACGCGCGCGCCGCCGTAGGCAGTGTCCATCGAGCGCTGGGCGTTGCCGTAGACCAGGGCGACGGTCGTGCAGAGCCCGGCGTTGATGGCCAGCGCTGCCTCGATGATGCATTGCGCGGCGTCACCGCCCCCGCTCCAGCGCGGGTTCAGGCCCCACTGTTCGCTGGCCCGCTCGCCGGACAGCGTGCCCCCGACGCACAGGCCGTCGATGTCGTCCTTCTTCAATCCCGCGTCGTCAAGGGCACGCTTGAATGCCCTCGACGCCAGCGTGTACGAGTCGTAGCGGGCCTCGCCCTTGCTCACGGCCTGGCCGCCGGCTCCCCGGTAATCCTTCCGGTAGTCGGTCTCGCCGACACCGACGACCGCCACGGTATCCTTCAGCGGCGCGAGCCGCGCTCGATCGAAGCTCACCGCCATCGCCGCCTCCTCAGATCACCTTGTCGTTAGCGAGCGACTTTATCTCCTCGTCGCTCAGACCGAGCAGCTCGCCGTAGACGTAGCGGTTGTGCTCGCGCAGCAGCGGCCCCCTTCCACGCACGAAGGCCGGTGTACGGGACAGCTTGACCGGATAACCCTCGTACTCGAACTCGCCGATCTCAGGGTGGCTGACGACCGGGTGCATGTCGCGATGCTTGAGCTGGGGATCGTGCTCGACCCGGTCCTCGGCGCTCTGGACCACCGCCGCGATGATGCCGGCCTCCTGGCAACGCCGCATGACGTCATAGCGCCGGCGCGGCCTGATCCAGCGGCCGACGATGGCATCGAGCTCGTCCTGGTTCGCCACGCGCGCCTCGTTGGTCGCGAAGCGCGGGTCGGTACTCAGATCGGGCTGCCCCATCACCCGGCAGAGCGACTCGAACTGCGCCTGGGTCTCGCAGGCGACGAACACCCACCAGTCCTGCCCGATACGATCTTTGCCCGAGCATCGATAGGTGTTGTGGGGCGCCACGGCGGGCCACATGGCGCGATTGCCCGGCGGAAAGCCCGGGCGGCGCGTGGTCCGGCCGTTCACCTGGAAATCCAGCAGGTACGTCCCCAGCAGTGACATCGCGCCTTCGGTGACCGCATAGTCGATGTAGGATCCCTTGCCCGTCTTCCTGGCCTGAAGCAATCCCATGACGAGGGCAAGGCCTCCCATCCATCCGCCCATCACGTCCATGTACGAGAACCCCCAGCCCGCGGGCGGCTTGCCCGGCAACCCGGACGCGAGCGACAAGCCCGACTGGGCCGCGGCGGTGGGGCCGAAGCTTCGGTAGGCCTTGTAGGGCCCGGAATGACCGAAGCCCGATGTGCTCATGTACACGACGCGCGGGTTGATCTCGTGAATACGTTCCCAGGTGAGTCCCCAGCTCGGAAACACCTCGCCGCTGAAGTTCTCGACGACCGCGTCCGAGATGCCGATGAGCCGCTCGGCCAGCGCGAGCCCCTTGGGGTGGCGCGTGTTCAGGCTGATGGCCAGCTTGCCGTGGTGCAGGATCGTGAAGTACGGGGTGTTGTAGTAAGGCTTCTTGCCGTCGGCCTGGCCGCCGCCGTGCAGCGGCCCGGTCCCCTGCTCCGACGTGAACTCCTTCTGCGGGCCCCCGACGATCGGACTCGGGTGCGCCGCGTAGCGATGATCATCCCAGGACCCGACGCGCTCGACGTGGATGACCTCGGCGCCGAAGTGCGTGAGCAGCCGCGGTGCCCACGGCCCAACGGTCTTCCACGTGAAATCGAGGATGCGGACTCCGTTGAGGATGCCTTTCGGGATCGGGACTGACGCGTTCACCGGACCACCCCCGCGGCGGCCAGCGCATCGACCTGCGCGGCGGGGAGACCGAGATCGCCTTCCAGGACCAGCCGCGTATGCTCGCCGAGATGCGGCGCTCTCCCCCGGGGCGCGATCCCGAGCGCGTCGCACATGAACGGGCCGCGCGGGTACGGAATGGCGCGGCGGATCTCGGGGTGCTCGACGTTACGCCAGAAGTCGCGCTGCTGGTAGTGGGCCACGTCATAGTTCTCCTCGGGCGCGCGCACGAGCCCCCACGAGATGCCGTACGACTGCGCGCGAGTGAAGACCTCCTCTCCCTTGCAGGCAGCGATCAGCCGGCGGATTCCGTCGAGCACCGCGGTCCCTTGGCGATAGTCGGCCATGCGGACGGCCTCGTCGCGGTACTTGGGATCGGTCAGCTCGCCGGCGACGCCCTTCTCCTCCATCCACTCGATCAGCTTCGCCCAGCCCCGGTCGCCGAAGGTCTGGTTCACCGCGATCACGTACATGCCGTCAGCCGTCGGCAGCTCCAGATCGGGCCGCCGGCGCGCGGAGGCGTGCATCCCGGTCTGCCTGTAGAGGGTGGCGCCGTTGTAGAGCCACTCGGGGACCGCGGACTCGGTACCGATCGAGCAAGCATCGTGGATCGAGACGTCGATGTACTGCCCCTCGCCGGTCGTCATGCGGTCGAAGAGGGCCAGCGTGATGCCATGCAGCGCGAACACGCAGCCCATGTGCCAGGCCTGGCGGCCCTGTCCGCCGATCGGCGTGAGCGTCGGATCGGAATAGCCGGTGCTGGCCATGTGGCCACCGAGGGCGAGGTGGGCAGCATCGTTCATCCGATAGTCGCGCCAGGGACCGTCCTGACCGAAGTCGGTCAGCGAGGTATAGATGAGGGCGCGGTTGCTCGAGACCGAGCCGTGGTCGAGACCAAGCGCACGCAACGTCCCCGGCGGCGTGCTCTCGAGGAAGACATCGGCGCGGCCCAGTAGCCGGCGCAGCAGATCCTGAGCCGGCTGGCGACTGACGTCGAGAGCCACGCTCTGCTTGCCGGTGTTGTACCACCAGTAGTCGAGACAGCGGTCGGGATCGGCCGTGTCCTCGACGAAGGGGCCGCACCAGCGCCCCGGGCCTCCCACCGGAGGCTCGATCTGGATCACGCGCGCGCCGCTGTCGGCCAGGAGCTTGCCCGCCCACTGGTTACGGCGATCGGCGAGCTCGACCACGGTGAGTCCGTCATAGACGCCATTCATCTCCGTCTCCTACGCCCCTGCCCTCGCGCTCATCGTCCCATGCGGCTGGTCGCGCGCTCGGAGGCGGCGTTCCGGGAGGCTTTGTCGGTGGCCTGCGTGCCGGGCGGAGCCACGTCGACCGTACCCGTGACCCGCTGCGTCCAGGCGAGTGCGTAGTCCGCCACCTCCTGCCATCCCTCGCCGCCAATTATCGAGTAGTGTCCGCGACCTGGGAACTCCTTGAACTCGACGAGGGACGAGGTCTTCCTCTTGTACCGCTCGTAGTTCGTGCGGTTGAGCGAAGCCGGCATGAGGTGATCCTTCTCGCCGGCGATGAAGAGCAGCGGCGCGTGCGCCCGCTTGAAGTCGACCTGCGCGGCCGGAAAGAGGCCGCCGCGGGCGAGCCGCCGCGACTCCGGCACGATATCCAGGTCGTACCCGGCCCGCTGCTCGGCCAGTGTCTGGTCGTTGGCGAACGCGTACTGGTAGTGCTTGAAGGACATGTAGTACGGCCGGGACCCGGCGAAGGGATTCAGCACGGGCCAGGTGCCCCTGAAGAACGACCACTTGAGCGAGAGCACCCCGGGCGGCGCCACGGAGTCGATGACGACGGCCGCCGCGGCCAGGTCGCGTTGGACCATCAGCTGCGTCAGCAACCCGCCGAACGAGTGCCCGATGATGATCGGCTTCTCGCCGAGAGCCCGGATGCTCTGGACGTGGTGCTCGATCGTCGTCGTGATGTCGAGCG
>JBKOWS010000099.1:0-3750 GCA_046724565.1 Actinomycetota bacterium
CGCGATCCGGTTGAGCGCGCTGAGGTAGGCCCGGGCGCTCGCCTCGATGACATCGGTCGAGGCGCCCTTGCCCGACACCAGCGTGCCGTCGAAGTCGATCTTCATGGAGACCTCGCCGATGGCGTCCTTGCCGGACGTCGCTGAGCGCAGCGCGTAATCTTGAAGTCGTCCCTTCACGCCCGTGATCGCCTCGATCGCCGCCACAACCGCGTCGATCGGCCCGTCGCCCACGCCCGAGTCCTGGAACGTCACGCCCTCTTTCCGCAGGCGTACCGTGGCCGACGGGATGACGCCGGTGCCACTGATGACCTGAAGGTACTCGAGCTCGTAGAGCGGCGCGACCGCCTGGGTGGCCTCGTCGGTGACGATGGCCATCAAGTCCTCGTCATAGACTTCCTTCTTGCGGTCGGCGAGGTCCTTGAAGGCCTTGAAGGCGCGGTCGAGCTCACCGCCGGCCAGGGCGAAGCCGAGCTCCTTGAGCCGCGCCGCCAGGGCCGCGCGCCCGGAGTGCTTGCCCAGGACCAGCTTGTTGGCGGGTCGGCCGATGTCCTCGGGGCGCATGATCTCGTAGGTCAGCTTCTCCTTGAGGACCCCGTCCTGATGGATGCCGGCCTCGTGCGCGAACGCGTTCTCGCCCACGACGGCCTTGTTGGGCTGCACGTGCACGCCGGTGATGTGCGAGAGCAGCCGCGACGCCTTGAAGATCTCCTCGCTCCTGACGCTCGTGTCGATCCCGAAGAAGTCCTTCCGGGTCCTGAGCGCCATCACGATCTCCTCGAGGGAGGCGTTCCCGGCGCGCTCGCCGATCCCGTTGATCGTGCACTCGACCTGGCGGGCGCCGTGCATGATGGCGGTGAGCGAGTTGGCCACCGCCTGCCCGAGGTCGTTGTGGCAGTGCACCGACAGGACCACCCGGTCGAGGCCGTGCACCTTCTCGCGGATGCGGGCGATCCGCTCGCCCCACTCGCGGGGAATCGCGTAGCCGCCGGTGTCGGGAATATTGATGGTGCGCGCCCCGGCCTCGATCGTCGCCGACAGCACGTCGCACATGTAATCGAAATCGGAGCGCGACGCGTCTTCCGGCGAGAACTCGACGTCCGCGCAATAGCCGCGCGCGTGCCGGACCGCGTCGACCGCCGCCTTGAGGATCTCAGCCCGGGACTTGCGCAGCTTGTACTTCAGGTGGATGTCGGAGGTCGCGACGAACGTGTGGATGCGCGGCTTCCGGGCGTACTTCACCGCTTCCCAGCAGCGGTCGATATCGGCCAGGCCCACGCGCGAAAGGCCACAGATGGACGGGGCGTTCTCCAGCGTCCCGACCTGTCGAGCCACCTCGCGGGTCGCCTCGAAATCCTCCTCGGAGGAGATCGGGAAGCCCGCCTCGATCACGTCGACCCGCAGACGCGCCAGCTGGCGCGCCATCTCGAGCTTCTCCATGGTGTTCATGGAGAACCCGGGTGCTTGCTCGCCGTCTCGCAGCGTCGTGTCGAAGATGATGACGCGGTCCATACGCCCTCCTACGTCGCCGACTCTTTACTGGCCAGCTCGACCGGCGCAGCGACGGGACGGCCGAGGATCAGGCGATGCACCGGCCCCGACACCGCGTAGCCGGTGAACAGCACGAACAGGAAGAGGTCGTGCTTGGTGGCCACGATCATGATGGCCAAGAGGACGACCAGCAGTGTCTGCACCGGCCGCCGGCGGACGAAGTCGACTTCCTTGAAGCTCCAGTAGCGGAACGTCGACACCATCAGGAGTGCCAGGACCCCGGCGGCCGCCGCCAGCGAGACCTGGGTCCAGCGCGCCGGCGACGAGTCGCCGAGGAGCAGGACGCTCGCGGCCACCACCCCGGCCGCCGCCGGCGTGCTCAGACCGATGAAGTAGCGCCGGTCGACCGTGCCGGTCTGGACGTTGAAGCGGGCGAGCCGCAGGGCGCCACAGATGACGAACAGGAACACCCCGAACCAGGCCGGACGGCTCAGGTCCTTGAGCGCGTAGGAGTACAGGAGGAACGCCGGCGCCACGCAGAACGAGACGACATCGGCCAGCGAGTCGAACTCGACCCCGAACTGGCTGGTCGCCTTCATGAGGCGAGCTACGCGGCCGTCGAGCAGGTCCATGATCATCGCGACGAAGATCGCCAGCGAGGCGTCGCTGTACCGCCCGTCGACCGTGAGCAGGAGCGCGAAGAAGCCGCAGAAGAGGTTGCCGCTGGTGAGCAGGCTCGGCAGCAGGACGATGCCGCGCCGCCGCTTGTCGCGCAGCTCGTGCCAGCGCCGCCGCCGCGTTCCCTTTCCTCGTCTGATCATCGTCATGACAGTAACCCCAGCACCGTGACGCCACCCCGGACCCGGTCCCCGACCCGAACCCGGACGTCGGTGCCACGCGGCATGCAGCAATCGGTCCGCGAGCCAAAGCGAATCATCCCGAAGCGCTCGCCGACGGCGAGCTTGTCCCCGGGCCCCACGCGGCAGACGATTCGTCGCGCCACGACACCCGCGATTTGCGTGACGGTGACCCGGGCGCTGTCGCCCTGCAGGTGCACCATGCAGCGCTCGTTGCCGGCGCCCGCCTCGGGCCTGTACGCGGGGACGAACCGGCCCTGCGAGTAGACCACGCCGGCGACGAGACCTCCGATGGGCGCGCGGTTCACGTGCACGTCAAGGGGCGAGAGGAAGATCGCGACCCGCACGGCCGGACCGACGAACGGATCGCTGATCTCGTCGACCTGCATCACGCGCCCGTCGGCCGGCGCCAGCACCCCGCCCGGGATCGACGGCACCTCGCGCTCCGGGTCGCGGAAGAACCCGAGGGAGGCGAGCGACGCGGCCGCGAAGGGCGCCGCGAGGCCCCGTCGCCCGGCGAGGGTCAGCAGCGCCGCGATCCCGGCCGGGATGGCGACGAACGGCCAGCCCTCGGGCGCGAGCGGGAAGCGGTTCATCACCCGATCCGCGGCGGCTTGATCCAGGACATCATCGAGCGCAGGCGCTTGCCGACTTCCTCGATCGAATGCTCGGCATCCCGCCGCCGCATCGCGAGGAACCCGGCGCGGTTGGCCTGGTTCTCGAGCACCCACTCCCGGGCGAACTGCCCCGACTGGATCTCGGCCAGGATCTTCTTCATCTCGGCCTTCGTCTGCTCGCTCACCACGCGCGGTCCGCGCGTGTAGTCGCCGTACTCGGCGGTGTCCGACACCGAGTAGCGCATGTACGCGAGCCCGCCCTGATAGAAGAGATCCACGATCAGTTTCATCTCATGCATACATTCAAAGTACGCGACCTCGGGCTGATATCCGGCTTCGACCAACGTTTCATACGCGGCCTTGATCAGATGCGAGATGCCGCCGCAGAGCGTCGTCTGCTCCCCGAACAGGTCCGTCTCGGTCTCTTCCTTGAAGGTGGTCTCGATCACGCCCGCGCGCGTGCAGCCGACGCCCTTGCCGTAGGCGAGGCCGAGGTCGCGCGCCTTGCCGGACACGTCCTGGTACACGGCGAGGAGCGCCGGTACGCCCGGGCCCTGCGTGAAGAGATCGCGCATCACGTGGCCGGGGGCCTTGGGCGCGATCATCGTGACGTCCACGTCGGGCGGCGGCACGACCTGGTTGAAGTGGATATTGAAGCCGTGCGCGAACATGAGCATCTTGCCCTTGCCGAGCCCGCCCTTGATCTCGTGCTCGAACACGTGCCGCTGGGTCTGATCCGGCAGCAGGATCATGATGACGTCGGCCATCTGCGCGGCCTCGTTCACGGT
>JBKOWS010000102.1:0-18163 GCA_046724565.1 Actinomycetota bacterium
TGCTCGACACCAGCTGGGCGACGACCGCCGATGAGCGGCGACACCTCCACTGGGAGCTGCTCGCGTCCGACCAGGTTCGCGGCGTCTTCCTGACCGCGTGCGACGACACGCTTGTAGTCCTCTTCTCCGGCGACCGCCGCGTCCTCCCCAGAGGGGCGGGCACTCGTCGAGCGGCACACAGCGGCAGGCGAAGACGAGGGAATACGCCAGCTCGGCTGTTCCATGATGCCGAGCTCGCGAACGACGCGGACTCGAGCCCCGTCTCCTCGAGCAGCTTCCGCACCGCGGCCTCCTCCACCTTCTCGTGAGGCTCGACGCCGCCTCCAGGTACCACGCTCGCAAACTCGGGTTCGTCGGGAGGTCGAAGACGAGCAGCTCCTCCGCTCCCGTCACGGGCTACTCCCGGGTGACGTAGACAACGACTCTAGGCCTGGCGTTCAAAGCGCATCTTCGCTTTATGCGCTCGCTTCCGCGATTACTGCTGGACAAGTCGTGCGAAGGCCGTGGCGGCGTCATTCTCCCGGGAGCAGCGAGTAGAGGGTTTTGTCGACGCGTCGGCCATCGGGCTTGGGCATTGAGCGCACCACCCCTTCGCGAGAAAAGCCGGCGCGCTCGACCACGCGCTCGGATGCAACGTTGCCCACGTTGACGTACGCAGCGACGCGCTCGATCCCAAGGGAGAACGCATGCCGCGAGAGAAGCCGCGCGATCGTGGTCGCGATGCCGCGTCGTCGCGCGTGCGGCATGACGAAGTAGCCAAGCTCGACGATCTTCCGCTCGGAGTCCAGATGGTGGAGAGTTCCCGCGCCGACAACGTCACCGCTCCGGGCATCGACGGCGGCGAGTGCCAGCAATCGTCCTTGCTCTGCGAGCTTGGGTAGGTCTCCGATCGAAGCGATGAGCGCGTCGCGGTCGAAGGCGGGAAGGTTCCCCGCCTCGCGCAGTTCAGGGTCGGTGAACGCCGGCAGGAGTGCATCGACGTGGTCGACGGTCGGGAAGCGCAGGATCACGTCGCCGGCCCGGATTCCCTCGGTCGGCACGGCGAGACGAACCGGGTGTTGTTCTCTCACCGAAACCCGTCAGGCTTCGTGCTTCGGACGCATGTGCGCTTTATAGGCAACGGTTCGACGCTGTAGCCGCGACGTTAACTTCGTGCGCGCCAGTGACATGCAGCGTCTGGATTGCGTGAGGGGTCCTTCGGTTTCGTAAGTGCGCACGGTGCCGTCCGAGAATGGCGCTATGGTGATCGTGTTGGCGGTTGTGGCAACAGAGCATACAAGAGGGTCTTGCAACCTTTCCACGTTGTTCGGTTCCGCGAAACCGCCTCGGCGATTCACGCCGGCGCGGCGGCAGGCTCGCGACGCAGGCTTGTTGAGTTCGAACGACGTGTACGGCGGCTGGGTCAGCCGGCTCGCTGCTTCGCGCGCATCTCAGCCTATGCGCTCGCTTCCGGGATTACCGCTAGACAAGTCGCCGCGTCATTATCGACAACGGCGCGTGTTCGGAGTAAGGTCGCGATGACCCCTGGCAGGCATGAGCTGGCGGAAAGGAAGTACGGCAATGAGCGATGCCGACCCAGGTCATGCAGCGAGTATGGCGCGGACCTCGCTTGAAGCTGCGCCCGACGATGCGGTCAAAACCCTCGCGCGCCGCGCCGTCGGAGACAGCCTGACACTAGACGCCGCCGGGAATCGGAAACGCCCCGAACGAGAATGAGCGGCGCCTCTGCGAGTGCCGGACTCGCGGCGCGCGTCGGCAGTCCGAGCCTCACCATTCGGGCCGCTCGGCAAACGCGGAAGCGCGTACCGAGCAGAGATGCGCCCGACGCGCTCGGCGGTTCCGACCAGCGAGGTCGGTGACGTCCCGCTTCTGCGACTTCGGTGACGGTGACATCCGGCGACGTCTAGTTCCGACCACTTGGATCGCTGTGAAAGGGCACCATCCCGAGGTACCTACCGGTCGCGCTCCGAGACAGGCTCGACCGTTCGTGGCTGCCTTCCTCGCCACGCTTGTCGTCTGCGGCTTGGCGCCGCTCAACCTCTGGCCGTTCTCCAACTGGGAGCTGTTCAGCCGCCTTCGCACCGACCGGCAGACACGTTGGGAAGCAGTGGCTGTTGCGTGGACCGGTATGGAGCGCGCTTACCCGATCGCCTCGCTTCGGCACGCGGCTGTCTTGGGCGGCTTCTCCAAACGGTCAGCCGGGCGGGACGCGAGTTGCGCGGCGTGGCTGCGTGGGGCAACCGAGGTCCTCGGAACGAAGCCTCGGCTCGTGCGGATCTATCGCATGGAGTGGTTGCTCTCCGATCTTCGGGGCCACCGGGCCCCGCCGCGACAGCGCACCCTCATCTGGGTCTGCACCGCAAAGGGCGCGCATGAGTAGGGCTGAAAATGTGCTGCGTCGCGCGGAAGGCTGGGTGTTTGCCCCGGAGGACGCGAAGCGTCTGGCGGCGGTTCGGATCGGCCTCTGCGGGCTGCTGGCGCTGCGCTTGGCAACCCCGGATTACGGCCTGGCCGCACGTCAGCCGGCGCTCTTTGAGCCGCATTTCTACATGGACGTGTTCCCGCGGATGCCCTCGCTGGAGGTCGCGACGATCCTCCAGCTCTGCGGCATTGTCGCGGCCGTGGTTGCGGCGGCGGGGCTGGTGATCAGGGCAAGTTTGCCGCTGGCCTTTGTCTGCTCCCTCGTTCTTCACGGAATGCTCAACAGCATCGGCAGGATCATCGTCGGCGACGCCTTGCTGATGCTCTCCGTGTTGGTGCTCATGGTCTGCGGCACCGCCGCCGGCGAAGCGTGGAGCGTTCGCGAGCCGCTGCGGCGGGCGCTTCGAAGGTTCCGCCGCGGGTCGGCGAACCCTCCAATCTCCGATCACGATTTCGGCGGCGCGCGCTACGGGTGGCCGATCCGCACCGCGATGATCGCGATTGCGCTCGCCTACTTCTTCGCCGGTTTTCAGAAGTGGCGCTACTCGGGACTTCCTTGGGTGACGAGCGACAACCTCCGTTGGATCCTCTACGGCCAAGCGCACCCGGATGGCCTGGCGCTCTTTGTTGCCGATCGGCCCTGGCTCTCGCACCTTTTCGCGGCGGGAGCGCTGCTGCTTGAGACCGGTTTCCCGCTGGTTCTTTTTCTTCCCAGGCTCCGATGGCTGTTCATCCCAGGCGTCGTGGTGATGCATATTGGAATCCGCCTCGCCATGGGACTTGACTACTCGGCGCAATGGCTGACGGTCCTGATCGTGTTCGTCAACTGGCCGGTCGTCGGGGCGTGGCTTTGAGCGCGATCGCGCCCGTGCTTGCGCCACGGCAGATGCCTGGGTGACGGCGAAAGGCGTGAGCTTCCTTCTCTATGACGAGGACTGCGGTCTCTGCAAGTGGTCGCTGGACAAGATCCTCGCGTGGGATCGCTCCAAGCGACTGCGCGCTGTCCCGATCCAAAGTGAGGAAGGCCAGCGCTTGCTCGCCCGGGTGAATCCAGACGTTCGCCTCGACTCCTGGCACCTCGTCCGCGATGACGGCACGCTGTTTTCCGCCGGTGCCGTGGCTGAGCCGCTGGCCCGGCTCCTCTCGGGGGGACAGCCGCTCGCCGCCCTCTTCGGTGTTTTCCCGGGATTCACGGACCGCGCCTACCGCTACCTTGCCGACCACCGGGACCGCTTGTCACGGCTGCTGGGTATCGACGCAGACTGCGAGCTGCGACGGTGAGTCGCCCGCCATCCGATGCCCGCACGGCCGATGTCGCGATGACCGCGAGAGAGTGGTCCGGGACATCCGCCCGGGCCAGGTTGTGCCTCGCGATCCTCGTGGCCGGGTACTTCGCGATCGCCGTCGTTGGGGCCGCGCCGAACTCACCGCTCACCGTCCTCCTCCCCGCGGGCACCCGGGCTCCCGCCTGGGCGACCTCCCTCGCCAAGGCCGCGGGCTTGGACCGGCTTGGACGGAGCGGCCTAACCGGCGTTTCGTGGATCCTCGTGTTGGTCGTGGTCGCGGCGTTCGCGCTCGTGCTCGGCGAGGCGCGGTCGAGGAGAGTTCAGCTCATTCCGGTCATCGTCGCATCGGCGATGAGCTTGGTCATCTCGGTGGCGGCGCCGCTTCTTCTCTCCCGCGACGTGTACACATACGCGGCCTACGGCCGGATTGAGGCGTTGCATCATCGCGACCCCTACGTCGCGAGGTTGTCGTCGTTTCCGCATGACCCGTTCGTGGCGGTGACGCCCGGGCAATGGCTGCACACGCACTCGGTCTACGGTCCGCTGTTCACGCTCGCGAGCTCCGCGATCGCCCGGACTTGGGCGGGGTCGCCCGGCGCGACGATCCTCGCGTTCAAGCTCCTGGGCGGCGTCGCGCTGATGGTTGCGACCGGCCTCGTGGCGCTAACCGCAACGCGGTACCGGTCTGGCCGAGCGCCTCTCAGCGCGGCACTTGTCGGTCTCAACCCGGTGCTCGTGATTCACACCGTGGGAGGCGGCCATGTCGACGCGCTGATCGCTGCCCTGCTTGCGGCCGCCCTGGCGATCTCCGTGACCCGTCCGCCGCCGACGTCGGCGAGAGCGATTGCGATCACGGTTCTGCTGACGGTCGCGTGTCTCATCAAGGCGACGATTGCGCCGGCGCTGGCGTTGTGGCTCTGGTGGATCGCTCAAAACGGCCCGGCGGGCCGCAGACGGATCTTGGCCGCACACTTGGCCGCAATCGTCGGATTGACGTTCGCGTCGCTGTTGCCTTTCCTCGCCGGATGGCACACACTGGCGCCTTTCGCCACCCTGGGAGGTGTGGAGGCGTGGGCGAGTCCGTCGCACCTCGCGGGCCGGGTCCCGCAGGCGATCGTCGGTTCTTTCGCCGGTGCGCGTGCCGGCGCCGGCGCAGCCGTCGCCGCCGAGGTCTCCTTGCTACTGCTGTTTGTCGTCCTCGTGTCGCGTCTGGCCCGTCGCGTCCGCGCGTCCGACCCGGCCCCGCTTGCGGACGCGTGGGGCGTCGCGCTGCTGCTCCTCGCGCTATCGATGCCGTTTCTCCTTCCCTGGTACGCCGCCTGGTTCGCGCCCTTCCTCGGGCTCTTCGCGGACCAGGTTCTCCTTGTTACGGGCGTCCTCGTCACCGGTGTCCTCGCCCTCACGCTCATTCCCGCAGACCCGTTTCACGGGCTGACCACGCCTGCCGTCATGTACGGCGTCCACTACGGCGCCGCATCAATCCTTCTCGTCGCTTTCCTCGTCGTAGCGTCCCGAGTTCTCGCGGGCGCGCCGATCTCAACCTTGTCCGCCAGTCGCGCTTTGACGAGCGCGAGGGCTTCCGTCAACTCGTAGCCGGGGCATGCGAGCCCATGTCGTCGTTCTCGGAGCTTTCAGCGTCGCAGCGATCGCGACTCTTACCAGGATCCCACAGGTATTCCACGCGGCGAGGCCCGAGCCCGTCTCCGCGGGCAAGCGGGCGCTCGCGCCGGCGACGTTCTATCGGCTCGACTCGCGGCTCCTCGTCAGCGCGGCACGAGAGATCCCTCCGGAGGCGACCTATGCTGTAATTGCCGGGAACCGCGTCCCGTCTCGTTTCGTCCGCATTGCAGAGCGGACGCTCCTCGCGTACTGGCTGCTACCGCGCCGCCGGACCGACGCGCATTCAAGCGACTGGATCATCTCGATCGGAGGCGATCTCCGGTCGCTGCGCTACACGCGCGTCGTGCGAGTCGGCCACGGAAGCGAACTGGCCGAGGTCCGGCGGTGATGCGCATCGGTGGGCCGGTCGGGCTCGATCTCCTGCTGCTCGGGGTCGGGGAAGCATTGCTTTTCGGCCTAGGTTTCGTGCGATCGTCGCGGCAGGCGCTTTGCTGGGCCGGGCTCGCATTCATCCTAGGTTGGTGCGCGCTCGGGTCGGTGATCGTCTACGCGCTCGTCCTCGGCTTCTCGGTCGCGATTTGGGGATCGTTGGCGCTGGCCGCAGCACTGGTCGCGGCGGCGCTGATGCTCGGGCGCTCCGTCCCGGCCGCCGCGGACCGCCCGGAACGACCGGAGCGCAGCCTCACCAAGATCGTGTCGGTCGGAGCCGCTGCATGCGTCGTCGGCTACCTCGCGCTTCTCGGGCTGCACGCGGCGCTGACGGCGAGCCCAACGGGATGGGATGCATGGGCATTCTGGCTCCCGCGCGCGAAGGCGATCTACTTCTTTCACGGCCTGCACCCGCATCTCCGCGGCGGTTTCGCCAGCTTCGCGCACCCGGAGTATCCGCCGCTCATACCCGCGTTCGACGCCACCGTCTTCAACTTTGCGGGCGGTGCGGTGGTGCTCGCGCTGCCATTTCAGGACTGGCTTCTGGCGGCGGCATTCGTCGCGGCAGCCGCAGTGGTCCTCCGTCAGCGTGTGCGGGCGGCCGTGCTGTGGCCGTCGCTCTGCCTGCTGGTCCTGACGCCACAGTTCGGCGCCAGCATTGGCGAGGGGCATGCCGACCCGCAGCTCGCGCGGCTGGTCGCGCTCGCCGCCGTTTGCGGAGGGGTCTGGCTTCTCGAGCGCGACGGAAGGCTCCTCGCGCTCTCGGGCATCCTGCTCGTCGGAGCAGTACTTACAAAGAGGGAGGGGCTGGTGTTCGGGCTGCTACTCGCCGTCGCACTCACGGTCGCGGCGCGGGTCGAGGGCGGCCGCGGATGGTGGCGCGCTGTTGTCCTCATCCCCGTTCTGCTCGCCGCAGCCCTCCCGTGGCAACTCTGGCTCCGGTTCCAGCACGTGACATCAGCCCCGGACTACAGCTTCCGCACGTTGTTGCATCCAGGCTTCCTCGCTCGCCGGCTCGGGCGTCTCCGCATCGCCCTCGAGCATCTGCCCCAGATTGCGCTCTCGTTCGACCACTGGATCCTCGTGGTCCCGCTCGCCTTCTTCCTTGCGCTCCTCGCCTTCCGGGCCCGCCCAAGCCTCGCTGTCCTCGTACTCGGCGTCATTCTCCTCGGCTACGTCGGCCTCGCGTGCGTCTACTGGATCGGGACGTTCCCCGTCACCTGGTACATCAAGACGTCGGCTTCTCGCGTCGTCGCCTCGCTTGTCCTCCTGGCGGGCGCCCTCACACCGCTCGTTGCCGCCGAACTTCTCCGGCCGCCGTCGTCTCGGCCCAGATTGCGGCTTCAACTCCCGCGACGTGCGACGTTCGCCCGGCGCCGAGGACTTCGTCGGGGTCCCAGCCGAACGACTGATCGACGCTGATCGGAGCGTAGAGCCGCAGGCCGACGCGGAGTTGCCGTTCCGACTGCGCCGGGTCGGCGGGCGGCTCGGCGTATGGCACGTCGAGGTAGCAGTGGCTCAGCGGCGACACGATGACGGAGACGGACGACGCGATCGCGGTCTGTACGTCGCGATGCGAAAGAGCGATGTTCTTCTCCGCCTGTGCGCGAACCTCCGGCGGCAACGACTCTTCGAGGGCGATCGCTGTGTACCAGTACTGAATGACATCGTTCGGCCCGAGGCCGGCGCGTGCCGACTCCTGCCACCCGAGTGGACGTCTCCCAAGCGTGCGGACCACGTCGCGCATCCGCTGCACGTACGACGCGTAGAGGTCGTGAGGCATCCCACGGGGCTCATCTCCGCCGATATGGATGTACGAGGCAGGAAAGATTTCGGCGACGCCGCGCAGCGCTTCTTCCATCAACTCGAACGTGGCAGGCAACTCCGGATCGAGCCAGGCGGTGTGGTGCTTTTGCCCTGGTGGGAGCTCGAAGTCCACCTCGTTCCGACCGCTGTTCAACTCAGGACGCATCCGGATGAGCGCGGACGCGTGGCCGGGCGTATCGACTTCGGGGACAATGGTGACGAACCGCTCCTTCGCGTAGGCGACGAGCGCGCAGAGCTCTTCGGGGTCATAGAAGCGAGCATCGGTGTCGCATCGCTCAGCCGGCTGCCCGAAAGGCAAGCGCCAGCTCGGATCGTCCGTCAGGTGCAGGTGCAGCACGTTGAGCTTGTAAAGCTCCAGCAAGTCGATGACGCGGCGAACCTCGTCCGGAGCGAAGAACGTGCGGGCGAGGTCGAGCGAGAGACCGCGCCACGCATATCGAGGGGGCGTCGAAGACGCGCGAACCCGGCAGCCGAATGTCGCGGCCTCGCCGGGCGGTCACCAGTTGGAGAAGCGTGGTCAGGGCCCGTGCGACACCGACGGGTTCTGCCGCCCGTAAGGCGATCCGATGTCGATCGCCGTCAGCGAGTATCGTTCGTCGGGAGCTTCGTCGCCCTCCGGCGAGATGCCGAGCGGCGCGGGAAGCCGGTCGAGTTCGTCATCGCTGGCGATGTCGACGGCGATCGACGGGACGGCTGCTCTCGAGTCGCCAACGACGAATGTGACGCGAAGTCCGGTACGTCGTGTGACTTTCGAGCAGAATCGCTCGACGATCGGTGCGACATCGCTGTCGGCGTATGTGATGGGCGTGCCCGCCTGGAACGCAAATTCTGCACCACTGTCGAATCGCAGAAGAGCCGGAATGACCGCATGGGCCATTCGGCGATTATGCGATGTCTAACGCGCCGTAGTCAGACGCGCCGAGGACGCTCAGACCTGCTGCTTCGCCCGCAGGCTCGCCTTGTACGCCCTTTTTCTGCGACTACCGATGGACGCGTCACGCCAGAATCGAGGTCGCATGAGCGACAACGCCATCGGGTACGTCCGGGTCAGCGTCGTCGGCTCCCGGCGGCGACTCGTTCCTCTCGCCCCAGCTCCAGCGGGAGTCGATCGAGCGCGTGTGCCGACGCGCGGGGCTCGAGCTGGTGGACGTCGTGGAGGAGCTGGACCGGCCGCCTGCGCTACGGCGCTCAAGGTCGAAGTGTCCCCGCAAACCACCGACAATCGGCTCTTGAATCCGTCGGCGAAGCACGAGTAGCCGTGCAGGGGGATACTTCCTCTGGGGCGTACGAAAGCAAGAGAGGGGAGAGCATGAAACGATCGAATGCACGTCACCGCACGCATGCGGCGGTGATCATCGCAGCGGCTGCGGTCGCCCTCGGAATCGGCGTTGCGGCCGCGCTCGCCGACGACCCGCAGCCCGTCGACTTCACGCACAACGTGCTCGACGCGCCGGCGCCCGTCACCGACGCAGTGTTCGGCACGGGGCCGCCCGTCAAGGCCGGGACGGCGATCTGCACGACAGGCACCCAGACTGGGGCCAACGTCAACACCGACTGCGAAGGCGCAAGCGGGTTTGGAATCGGCCCGCACAATGAGACCTCGATCGCGGTCAACCCGACGAACACGCAGAACATCCTTGGCGGCGACAACGACTACCAGCTGAGCCTGAACCCAGGAGGCCATCTCAGCGAGACGGTTCTCTCGCGCGCGCACGTCACGTCCGACGGCGGCCAGACGTGGTCCACGTACCCGATCATCTTCAACTCGGCGTACCAGGCGACCGGTGACCCCTCCGTCGCGTTCGACGCGGCGGGTCACGCCTACTACGCAACGCTCGGCTTCCGGTTCGTCGGGCCGACCAACGCTCAGAACCCAGACGTCCTCGTCGCAAACTCGGGCGACGGCGGCAAGACGTGGTCGTCCGTACGGGTCGCAACCGGGAGTGGCAACTTCCGCAGCGTCGGCGACCTGCTCGACAAGGAGTACATCGCCGCGTGGGGCAACGGCAACGCAATCGTGACGTACGGCGATTTCCCACTCGCGCAGAAAGGGTCCTTCACGGTCGGCCGCATCTTCAGCTCCGTCACCCACGACGGCGGCGCCACCTGGTCAACCCCACAGGTGATCTCGGGCAGCCTCGACCAGGCGTTCGTCTCCGTGCCGACGGTCGCGGCGGACGGCCGGATCTACGCAGCGTTCCTCAACACGACGGACCGGACGACGGGGCGCGACGACTACGAGGTCGTCGAGCTCAGCCCGACCACCGGCGCTCGGATTGCCGGGCCGTTCAAGGTCGCGACGACGATAGACGGCTTCGCCGACTACCCGATCGCGTTCGGGCGGCAGACGTATCAGGACAGCCTGTTCCGGACGTGGGCCGCCGGCAACATCGCCGCCGACCCGACCAACGCGGCGCACCTCGCCGTCGTCTGGTCGGACATGCGCAACACGCCGCACCCCGTCGCAGCCAACCCATATACAGCTGTGACGAACTCCGACGTCATCGTGAGCCAGTCGTTCGACCGGGGCCGGACGTGGTCCGCGCCAGTCGCGGTGACGTTGGCGGGCGACCAATGGATGCCGTGGGGCGCCTATGACACCGCCGGCATCCTGCGGATCGGGCTGTTCGACCGGCAGTACGACGCCGCGAATCACAAGTACGACTACTCGCTGGCCAACGAGACGGGGGCAGGCACGCTCGCCTTCACGACGAGCAAGGTCTCGACCGTGTCGTCGGATCCCACGACCGGTGACCGCTGGTTTGCACGCACTGTGAACGCGGGCTTCCCGTTCGCAACAACCTTCATCGGCGACTACTCAAACATCGCGGCCTTGCCGTCCGGCGGTGTGGCCGCGTACTGGACCGACCTCCGCGAGCAGGCCTGCTTCGGCAGCCGTTGCGGACACGGCGAAGACGCGTTCTTCGCCAAAGTGTCCTGAGCTACCACGAGCGCCCGCCCCGACAGGGGCGGGCAGCTCCTACCTCATGAGCTGCCAGGGCGGCTGGTCCTGTCGCGTACGCGATCAACGCCTCGACCTCGGCTGACCACCTCGACTCGTCCGGTTCGCAGTACGTCAGTTTCGCGCGTCGGATCCATTTTCTCGAGACCTACTCGGCGAACGGCAAAGCGATCTCGTCCCGCATTCCGGCCAGCGTCTACTTTGACGTCGCAACGAACACGCTCGTCGCGACCGGCAACCAGCGTCACTTCATCGTCCCGGGCGTCGGCATCGTCTACGCGCAGGCGGGTCGCTCCGTGATCGACCTCGCCACGGGCGAGGTGTCGAGCGGCCGGCCTGGATGTTCCCGAAAGCGAGGATTTCCGCGCCGTCCGAGCTTCGGCCGGAACGTTACTACCGTCCTCTTACGCATGCGATCTTGGGCTCGTGACGGAGCTCGCGGCGGTGCGGAAGCACCGGAAGCTGCTCGACCGGCTGAAGTGGCGGTGGAGCCGCCCGGTTCTGTCCCACCGGCAGTGGCCCGCCACAGGCGCGCCTCTCAGGCCGACTCTCGACGGGCTCTCTTGTGCGCGCGCTTCTTCGCCTGGTAGTCCTCGAGCGCCTGCGGGGAATCGACGTCGCCCAGCGTCGGATGATTCGGGACGAGGTCCTGTGCAACGGCGACGTCGAAGCGCTTCGCAAGGACTGCGCCGAGCGACTTGATCTTCATGTCCCCGAAGCCCGGCAGCGACGAGATGCGCTTCCGCAGATCGGCGCCGTCGGAGGCCTCGTTCCAGATGCGCTCGGCGTGTCCGCCGTAGTCCTCGTCGACGACCGCAGCGAGATCTTGCACCCGCTTCGCCATGGTTCCGGGGAAGCGATGCACCGCCGGCTTTTCTCGGAAAACGGGCTCGAGATCCGTCGTTGCCAGCGTGTGCGCATCGAGCGTGCCGACACGCTGCTTGATCTTCAGCGGCCCGGAGAACGCAGTCGGCACCGTCACCTGCTGATCGAGCGCGAATCCGATGAGCAGCGCCATGGGCTCCTGCGCGAGCAGTGCGTCGGCTTCGTTGTTTCCGGTGAAGTGGAGCGCGCTCGTCACAGTTGCGATCCTAGTTTCTCGGCGAGGGCCAATGTCGGCAAATGCGTGTTCGCGCGCGGGATGGTCGCGAACACTGAGGCGTCGCACACGTAGAGGTTCTCGAAGCCGCGCACGCGAAAATCCTCGTCGACGACGGTGCCCATCGCGCAGGTTCCGACGGGATGGAAGTAGATGCCGACCGTCCCGTCGATCGACGCCGTCAGCGGGCGGCCGAGCGTGCGCAGCGTTTCGTGCCCGGCGAGCTCGCGCACGAGCGCCAGCGCATCCTCCAACGCTTCGCGGTCGCGCTGATCCGACAGGAGGCTGTGGTCGACCTTGCCGGGCCGTACCCGACCGCGCGAGTCAGGGCGCAACAGGGCGACGGTGATGTGTGCGCGCTCGCCAAAGCGATCCTGAACCGGGAGCAGATGCAGATCTGGCGTCGTCACGATCCCGTTCGCGAACGGCATCGCAACCTCGCTCCGCAGCGCGTCGCTCGTCTCGAACACGAGCTTCGCCGTGACGTGGTCCTGCAGGTTCTCGCCCACGCCTTCAATCGTTAAGCCGCTGCGGAGCAAGATCGTCGGCGAGCCGATCGTGCCTGCCGACAGTACGACGACGTCGGCCTCCATCCTGTCCCCATCGACGATGGCGCCGACCGCGCGCTCGTCCTCGATGACGATTCGCTCGGCCAACGCATTCGCACGGATGGTCAAGTTGGCGCGCCGTCGCGCCGGCCCGAGATACGCGAACGCCGCGTTCCAGCGGACTCCGTCACGGATGTTGAACGGTCCGGTTCTCACGTCCATGCCCCGTGCGCGGGTCGCCTCGGCGACGCCCGCGAACCACGGGGTCAGCTGCTCGTCCGTGAAAAAGAACGGCTCAGGAGCGATGGTCTCGAGCGCGCGCTGACGGAAGTGCTCGAGCTCGGTCAGCTCCTCGTCCCATACGAGCAGGCAGGCGTTGTGGGCGGAGCAACCTCCGAGTACTTTCGCGCGCAGCGGCGAGAATGGACTTTCGTCGGGATCCCATTGGTGCCCTTCGGGAATGCCGCCCGGATCGCGCAGCTCCGCGGGCCAGGCGGCGAGGGGCCCGTAATCCGGCCCCGCCTCGACCAGACACACGGTTCTGCCCTCGTCCTCGCTGAGCCTGGCGGCGAGCACGCAGCCGGCCGAGCCACCGCCGAGCACCAGCGAGTCATAGTGCACGCGCGTAGCCAATCATCCAGGGGGTACAAAGGTCCTATGGTGCATCCCGGCGACAAGGCGAAGGACGTCGTCCACGCGGTCGAGCACCCCGTCGAGACCGCGAAAGCGCTCGAAGAAGAGGCGGCAAAGGGTGAGAGCCCGCGCACGCCACTGATCGCGATCGGCGGCATCACGCTGTTTCTCCTCGTGATCTTCGTGATCCTGCTCGCAATCGCTCTGACGCTCTATTTCGTCTACGGAGGCAAGTAGAACGGGACTAGGCTGGAGGGGTGGACCCTCTCTCTGTCTTCGGTCCTGAGACACGCGCCTGGTTCGAGCAGGCGTTCGGCGAGCCGACCCCGGCTCAGAGGCTGGGCTGGCCCGCGATCGCGAGCGGGCAGCACACTCTGATTCAGGCTCCGACCGGTTCGGGTAAGACCCTCGCCGCCTTCCTTTACGGAATCGACCGGCTCAACCCCGAGCCCGGACAGGGCCTGCGGCTCATCTACGTCTCGCCGCTCAAGGCGCTGAACTACGACATCGAGCGGAACCTTCGTGGCCCGATCGCCGGACTGCATTCGGATCTCCGGATCGCCGTCCGCACAGGCGACACGCCGCAGAAGGAGCGGGCGGCCATGCTGCGCAACCCGCCGGACATCCTCATCACCACCCCTGAGTCGCTCTACCTCCTGCTCACCTCGCGCGCGCGCGAGAACATGAAGGGAGTTCGCACGCTGATCCTCGACGAGGTGCACGCCGTCGCGGGCACGAAGCGTGGCGCGCACCTCGCGCTGTCGGTGGAGCGGCTCGAGCGGCTCGTCGAGCAGCCGTTCCAACGTATCGGTCTCTCGGCGACCCAGCGACCCATGGAGGAGATCGGCCGCTTTGTCTCCGGCGCTCGCGACATCCAGCTCGTCGACGCCGGCGCCGCCAAGGAGCTCGACCTCGAAGTGGTGGTCCCAGTGGAGGACATGCGCGAGCCAGGCTCCGACTCGGAAGGCGTCTTCGCCGAGGGGTCGCAGAGCTCGATCTGGCCCTCGATCTATCCCAAGATCCTCGAGCTCGTCGAGGCGCATCGCTCGACGATCGTCTTCGTCAACAACCGGCGCCTCGCCGAGCGACTTGCGCTTCGGCTGAACGAGCTCGCGGCGACGAACGGCCGCGCCGGCGAAGCCGGCACGGCCTCTTCGGCGGCATCGCAAGCGACGCCGCGGGAGATTGCCCGGGCGCACCACGGCTCGATCGCGCGGGAGCAGCGGGTCGAGATCGAGGAGCTGCTGAAGGCCGGAGAAATTCCGTGTCTCGTCGCCACCTCTTCGCTCGAGCTCGGCATCGACATGGGCGCGGTCGACCTCGTCATCCAGGTGGAGTCGCCGAAGTCCGTCGCCCGCGGCTTGCAGCGCGTGGGGCGCGCCGGACATGAGCTGGGAGCGGTCTCGAAGGGCCGCATCTTCCCGAAGTTCCGCGCCGACCTGCTCGAGTCCGCTGTCGTGGTCAAGCGCATGCTCGGCGGCGAGATCGAGGAGACGGTCATTCCTCGCAATCCGCTCGACGTGCTCGCGCAGCAGATCGTCGCCATTGCCGCCGAGGAGGAGATTTCGGTCGACGACCTGCACGAGCTCGTCCGCGGCGCGTATCCGTTCGCAGAGCTCTCGCGCACGCAGCTCGAGAACGTGCTCGACATGCTCGCCGGCAGGTATCCCTCGGACGAGTTCGCGGAGCTGCGTCCGCGCATCGTCTGGGATCGCACGGCGGGTGTGATCCGCGGACGCAGCGGCGTTCGCCGGTTGGCCGTCACGAACGCCGGGACGATCCCCGACCGCGGCCTGTTCGGCGTTCACCTGGTGGATGGCGGCGGCCGCGTCGGCGAGCTGGACGAGGAGATGGTCTACGAGGCTCGCGCGGGTCAGACATTCCTGCTCGGCGCCTCGACCTGGCGGATCGAGGAGATCACGCGCGACCGCGTGCTCGTCTCCCCGGCGCCGGGGGTGCCAGGCGCGGTGCCGTTCTGGAAGGGCGAAGGAGTGGGCCGCCCGTTCGAGCTCGGCCAGGCGATCGGGAGGACGTCGCGTGAGCTTGTGGCTCAGAGCCACGAAGTCGCGGTCAAACGCCTGACCGAAGAGCACCGACTCGACGAGCGTGCCGCGAACAACCTGCTCACGTTCCTGAACGAGCAAGCTGCGGCCACCCGAGCGGTTCCGTCGGATCGCACCATCGTCGTCGAACGGTTCCGCGACGAGATCGGGGACTGGCGGCTCTGCATCCTGACGCCCTTCGGTGCGCGCGTTCACGCACCGTGGGCGCTGGCGCTGGCTGCCCGTCTCCGCGACTCGCTCGGGCTCGAGGTGCAGTCCATCTGGTCGGACGACGGGATCGCGTTGCACCTGCCGGATGCGGACGCTCCGCCGCCGATCGACGACATCGTCATCTCACCGGACGATGTTGAGGAACTGGTCGTGCAGGAGGTCGGACAGAGCGCGCTCTTCGGCGCGCGCTTCCGCGAGAACGCCGCGCGGGCGCTGCTGATCCCGCGGCGGCGACCGGATCAGCGCACGCCGTTGTGGCAGCAACGTCTCAAGGCGCAGGGACTCCTTCAGGTCGCGCGCCGCTACGGCTCGTTCCCGGTCATCCTCGAGACCTACCGGGAGTGCTTGCAGGACGTCTTCGACCTGCCGTCGCTGAAGCGGTTGCTCACCGGACTGCGCACCCGCGAGCTCGACCTGGTCGACGTCGAGACACCAACGGCCTCGCCGTATTCGGCCGCGCTCCTCTTCGACTACATCGCGACCTACATGTACGAGGACGACACGCCTCCCGCGGAGCGGCGCGCTCAGGCGTTGTCGCTCGACCGCGACCTTCTCCGCGAGCTGCTCGGACAGGAGGAGCTCCGCGACCTGCTCGACGAAGGTGCGGTCGAGGAGGTCGAGGCCCAGCTCCGCGGCTCGCCGCGAAATGCTGATCAGCTGCACGATCTGCTGCGCCTGCGCGGCGACCTGCGCGAAGGCGAATACGACGAGGGCTTTGCCCAGACCCTGCTCCGCGAGCGGCGCGCCCTGCTCGTGCGCTTCGCGGGCGAGCAGCGCCTCATCGCCGCGGAGGATGCGGGCCGTTACCGGGACGCGCTCGGCGCCATGCCTCCGGGCGGGCTGCCCGAGGTGTTCCTCGAGGGTGGGCCCGAGTCGCTCGAGCAGCTTGTCCTCCGCTACGCACGTGGGCGCGGGCCGTTCACGACTGCGCAGGCCAACCAGCGCTTCGGCCGCGACGTCGAGCCGTTGCTGCACGAGTTCGAACGGGAGGAGAAGCTCGTGCGCGGCGAGCTGCGCCCGGGTGGGACGGAGCGCGAATGGTGCGATCCCGACGTGTTGCGGCGACTGCGGCGCGCATCGCTCGCGGCGCTGCGCAAGGAGGTCGAGCCGGCGGAGCAGGCCGCGTTCGGCCGCTTTCTGCCGCACTGGCACGGGATCGACCGGCGCGCCACGTTGCGTGAAGCGCTCGTTCCGCTGCAGGGACTCTCGTTGCCGGTGTCGCTCTGGGAGTCCGAGGTGCTGCCGCGGCGCGTTCCCGGTTTCAACCCGAGCCAGCTCGACCAGCTCTGCGCGTCGGGCGAGCTCGTCTGGGTCGGCGCCGGGCTGGATCGGGTGGCGGTGTACTTCCGCGAGGACGCGCCCGTGCTCGGCCGTCCGGCCGCAGCACCGCGCCCGGAAGACGAGGCGCACGACCGGATCCGCGAGGCCCTCGGCCGCAGCGCAGAGTTCTGGTACGACCTGGTCGTCGCGACCGGTCTCGAGCCCGAGGTAGCGCTGCCGGCGTTGTGGGATCTCGTCTGGGCGGGCGAGGTGACGAACGACGCCTGGACGCCCCTGCGCGCGGGACGCCGCTATCAGTCGCCTCGTCCGCAGCGCGGACGCCCGCGTCGCTTCTCGCGCCAACGTTCGGCGGGGATCACTGCGACGCAGGGACGCTGGTCACTCACCGACCGGTTGTTCACCGGTCGACCGGATCCGCGCGCCCTTGCCGAGTTGCTGCTCGAACGGCAAGGCATCGTGACGCGTGACGGCGTGCGTGGCGAAGGTGTTCCCGGCGGCTACAGCGCGGTGTACGGCGAGCTCCGTGCGCTCGAGACGCTCGGCGTCTGCCGCCGCGGCTACTTCGTCGAGGGACTCGGCGGCGCGCAGTTTGCGGTGCCCGGAGCGGTGGAGCGTCTGCGCGAATTGCGTCCACGCGAGGACGAGGATCCGGAGCCGCTTGTCCTGCCTGCGGCCGATCCAGCCCAGCCGTACGGCGCTGCTCTGCCCTGGCCGAAGCGCGCAGGTGCGCGCGCCGCGCGCGTTGCAGGTGCGCGAGTGGTCCTGATCGGCGGCGAGCCGGCGCTCTTCGTCGAACGCGGCGGTCGTTCGCTCGTCCCTTTGCGAGAGCCGGAGGAAGGATGGCTGCGCGTTGCGCTTGCCGCGTTGGTCGAAGACGTGAAGCGGCGCGGCGGGAAGACCCGTCTTGCAGTCGAGCGCTTCGACGGCGAACCGGTCGGCGAGACGGAGATCATGCCGCTGCTGCTCGAGGCCGGCTTCCTCGCGGGACCGCGCCGGGCAGTGCTGCGCGCCTCCTAGGCGAGCCGGCCGAGGAGGATGCCGAAGAGCGCGTGGCGGTAGGTCGACTGCGCGAACGCGCTCGGGCTCGTGAGCAGGGCGCGGTCGACGACGACGATCAACGGCCAGAACGCCATGTGCTCCGCCAGCGCGAGCCCAATCGCCAACCGCCGCTGATCCAGATCCACGCGCTGCCGAACCAGGTCGAACAAGACGCCGAAGAGCGCACCGTTCGCCGCGTGCACGACGAAGCCAACCGAGCGTCGTCCACGGCCGAGGAACTCCACGTCCGAGTAATCGCACCCGAACACGCGCCGGTCGAGCGGCTCCTGTAAGCCCCATATGACCGCGGCGGCGGCTCCGGCAGCCACGGCACGAAGGCGGCGCGACATACGCTTGGAGCATGCCCGAAGGGGACGCGCTTCATCGCGCCGCGCGCCGACTGCAAGTGCTGGTCGGGCAGGAGCTCGAGGTCGAGACCCCGCATCCGCGCGCTGCGGTGAAACAGCTCGCGCCGCGTCTCGACGGGAAGCGGCTCGAAGCTGTCGAGGCGATCGGCAAGAACCTCTTGCTCCACTTCGAAGGCGGAGTCGTCGTCCGCAGCCACCTGCGCCTGAAGGGACGCTGGCGCGTCTTTCCGCGCGACGCGCAGATCTTCGGGCAGCCGTGGCTCGTCCTGCGCGGCGAGGAGTACGTCGGCGCGATGTTCAACGGTGCGGTGCTGGAGCTCGACCGCGGTGTCGCGCGGCGGCTCGGGCCGGACATCCTCGCCGAGCCGCCGGACTTTG